>JABZHP010000041.1 GCA_015258785.1 Atopobium sp. | reverse complement strand
CCCTACCAGCTCAGCAGCAAGCTTGGACTCTGGTGGAAGAAGCATGAAGGTGCAGCCATAGATGGTATCTGCACGCGTAGTGAAGACGGTCATTTTGGTATCAGTTGGCGTGACGCCATCAGTGTCTGCCAGGATGAAGTCAATCTCTGCACCCTCGGAGCGTCCAATCCAGTTTGCCTGCATGGCACGAACACGCTCTGGCCAGCCCTCAAGCTGGTCAAGGTCATCAAGAAGCTCCTGAGCGTAATCGGTAATACGAAGGTACCACTGAGAAAGCTCACGCTTCTCTGGAACTGCGCCACAGCGCCAGCATTTACCATTAACTACCTGCTCGTTTGCAAGAACAGTTTTATCGTTAGGACACCAGTTAACAGGGCTTGTTGCGCGATATACCAAACCCTTCTCAAGCATCTTAAGAAAGATCCACTGACCCCACTGGTAATACTCAGAGTCACACGTGTTAAACATGCGGTCTTTGTCGTAGGCAAAACCCATGCGGAACATGGTCTTTACGGCCTGGTCAATATTCTTATGAGTCCACACAGAAGGCTGGGTATTGTGCTTAATAGCAGCGTTTTCTGCAGGAAGACCAAAAGCATCAAAGCCCATTGGATGTAGAACGTCAAAGCCACGCATACGAGCCTGACGAGCCATGGCATCACCAATGGTGTAGTTACGAGCGTGACCCATGTGAAGATCGCCCGAAGGATAAGGGAACATCTCTAGAACGTATTTTTTAGGCCTTGAGCTGTCTTCTTCTGTCTTGTAAAGATTCTGCTCTTCCCAGACACGCTGCCACTTAGTTTCAATAGCTTCAGCGTCGTAGGCAGGAAAATCACCTGTATCGGATACGTTCTGTACTTCCTCGTTTTCCACGAGTTCCCCTTTCTTATAGCGATGCGTCACCAAGCAAAATACTTGGTGACGCCAGTAGTCCATACAACCTGTGGTTTATGAACGGAAATTGTAACTGACCTGCTGGTTTGAATCTTTCAGCAAGACGTCGTGAGCACCACCCTCAACAATTGAAGTTGAAGAGACAAGTGTAATCTTTGCCTTATCGCGGAGCTCAGGAATATCAAGTGCACCGCAATTACACATGGTGGACTTGACCTTAAGAAGCGATGCCTCAACACCATCCTTTAGAGGGCCTGCATATGGAACATAGGAGTCAACGCCCTCAACAAAGGAGAGGCCACGCTTGTTACCTCCAAGGTCATAGCGCTGCCAGTTGCGAGCGCGAGCAGAACCCTCACCCCAGTACTCCTTCATGTAAGAGCCGTTAACAATAACGCGGTCAGAAGGACTCTCATCAAAGCGAGCAAAATAACGACCAAGCATCATAAAGTCGGAGCCCATAGCAAGGGCAAGTGTCATGTGGTAGTCGTAGACAATTCCACCATCAGAACAAATTGGAATATAGATGCCAGTCTCCTCAAAGTACTCATCACGAGCGCGAGCAACATCAATGACAGAGGTTGCCTGACCACGACCAATGCCCTTCTGCTCACGAGTGATGCAGATAGAACCGCCGCCGATACCAATCTTGATAAAATCAGCACCAGCCTCTGCTAAGAAGCGGAAGCCCTCAGCATCTACAACGTTACCTGCGCCAATCTTCACGGAATCGCCGTAAGTTGCACGAACCCACTCAAGCGTACGCTTCTGCCACTCGGAATAGCCCTCAGAAGAGTCAATGCACAAAACATCAGCGCCTGCATCAACAAGCAGAGGAACGCGGGTTTCATAGTCACGAGTATTAATACCAGCGCCAACCATGTAGCGCTTAGAGTCATCAAGAAGCTCATCTGGAGCAGACTTGTGGGAATCATAATCCTTGCGGAATACAAGGCTGACCAGGTGACCGTTCTTATCGACAATAGGAAGGGTGTTGAGCTTATTGTCCCAGATAAGATCATTTGCCACTTTGAGGGAGGTATCCTCAGCTGCGGTAATAAGCTTATCAGCTGGAGTCATAAACTCAGATACCAGCTTAGAGCGATCATCGCGAGAAGGGCGATAGTCACGAGAGGTAACAATGCCCACGAGCTTACCGCGAGAAGTGCCGTCATCTGTAACAGGCATGGTGGAGTGACCAGTCTTCTCTTTAAGATCAAGCACGTCACCAAGGGTCATCTCTGGAGTGAGCGTAGAGTCGGAGACAACAAAACCAGCTTTGTAACTCTTAACCTCGCGAACCATCTGAGCCTCATCTTCAGCGGACTGAGAGCCATAAATAAAGGCAATGCCGCCCTGCTGGGCCAAGGCAATTGCCAGACGAGGACCAGAAACTGACTGCATTACTGCAGATACCATAGGAATATTGAGCTCAATAGCGCTTTTCTCGCCACGCTTAAACTTTACCAGAGGAGTCTTCAAAGAAACATTTGCGGGGATGTTCTCAGCTGATGAATAGCCAGGAACCAAAAGATACTCAGAAAATGTGTGTGATTCGCCTTCGAAGAACTTTGCCATTGTTTTTGGCTCCCTCCTGACCTACCGGTCATGCTCAACGTGTTTTGGCATTGTACCACCAGTGGAGTTAATTATTTAATTTGAACTCCCACTTGAAGCAATAACATCCTCAAAGTTAACAGCAATGTCATGTTTAGTAGGAACCCACTCAACCTTTTTGAACAAAGCCGCAACGGTAATAGGGATATACGTCATCATAAAAATAGGGAACGTAAAGAGATTGGTAAAAATACGCCACTTCTTCTTTACGTGGAAATGCTTGTACTCCGAGATAGTGGTAATAAGCGCCAAAATAAAGAAGACCGCATACATCGAGAAAACCGTCATGACCAAAGATCCCACGCTCATAGCAATCTCTGCGTCAGTAGCAACGAAGCCGTGACTCAAATAACCAACCAGCAGGTAGGTGCCATTAATAAAGGCTGAAAGCAGCGTCAAAATCATACCTGGAGCAATGGTCATCAGCATATCGTATGAAGCAAATTGACCCTTAAAAATACCTTTAAGTAGATCAAAGCCATACGAGAAGAACACCTGGTAGAAGCCTTTTGTCCAACGCATGCGCTGTGTCCATGACGCCTTGAAAGTTAAAGGTTGCTCATCAAAGAACTCTGCAGGCGCATAACCGATTTGGATGTTATGAGCGCTGCAGAAGGTAGAGAACTGAATATCCTCGGTGAGGGTATGGAAATCCCATCCATGCATACCTTTAATAATGCGAGAAGAAACCATCCAGCCGGAACCAGAAACAGCGCAGCTAGTGCCCATCATCATACGGGCGTTATTCAAGAACTTTGCCTCACGCATAAACCAGGTAGCATAGGCAGAACTTACCCAGCTAGAATCAAAATTCTTTGAGTTTCTGTAACTGGTGCAGACAAGATATCCTGCGTCAAAAGCCTGATTCATAATCTTCAAGTAGCTTGGAGAAACCAGGTTATCGGCGTCCATAATAATGAAAGCCTCATATTTGTCACCGTACTCATTAAGAATACGGTCAAAACCGTAATCCATAACCCAGCTCTTACCTTTACGAGCAAGGTCATTTCTCTCCCAAGTAATTGCTCCAGCTTTTCTTGCCTCTTCAGCTGTTTTATCAGTACAAGCATCTGCAACAACAAAGACATCCATCAGCTCTCGAGGATAATCCTGAGAAAGAATAGACCTGACAAGATTGCCAATAACTGGCTCTTCATTGTGAGCAGCAATAAAGAAAGCGTAGCGGTGCTGCTTTTTTGCCTTTGGAAGCTTTACCTCACCCTTAACTAAGACGCGAAGGATATACACAATCTGATAGAAGTACGCGAGTGTAAAGAAAAGCCAGATAATAAAGTTAAAAACAACAATTGGTGTGATACCGAGTCTGTTAAATTGCAATGGCATACAACATCCCTAAGCTCATATCAACAGCCAAAACTCAAGCTGCACCTACAACAAAATGTAAATCTCACTAATGTATTAGTTTAGCCGAAATAGACCTGAACGTGAAATTAAGCTTTAAACAATTGAGGACAAATCTCATCTCCTACAGAAGTCCTTCCCATAGACATAGTGCTCTGAGAAATAAGTGCTTCTTGTAGGTCTTCTGGCAACGTATCCGCCACCACGATATTCTCGCCCGTAAAAGGATGCTCAAACTGAACATGCCAAGAGTGTAAGAACTGCCTGTTAAGTCCAAGGTTAAGGCTTGTATCTTTTTTGCCATAAAGCTGATCGCCGACAACAGGATGACCAATGTGGCGCATGTGAACTCTAATTTGATGTGTACGACCTGTATAGAGATGGCACTCAAGAAGCGAGTAACCCTCGCCTTTTCTGCCCGCTTCAAAGCGCTCAAGCGTTCTAAAGGTGGTAATGGCCTCTCGTGCGCCAGGCGCGTCTGATACGGTCATTTTGAGACGGTCTCGCGTTGAGCGAGCAATGCCCGTTTCAATGGTGCCGGAATCGTGAGCAACATAGCCTTGAACCAGCACAATGTAGCGTCGGTCAAGCACGCGCAGCCTAATGAGGTCTTGAAGAGCCTTTTGCGCCTCGTCTGACTTTGCTGCCAGCATAAGACCAGACGTATCCATATCAAGACGATGCACAATACCAGGACGTTCTTCTCCCTGAAGCATTCCTAAGTGCTCGTAGCCACAGTGTGCTACCAGCGCATTTGCCAGGGTATCATCAACATGGCCAGGAGATGGATGACATACTAGGCCAATCTGCTTGGAGAGCACTATGAGGTACTGGTCCTCAAAGCGAATATCAAGGGGAATATCTGGGTTTGGACGTAAAAGTCCCGTTTGAGGCTCTGCGTCTGGAAGTGATACCAGAAGCCTATCGCCCAACATAAGTTTTTCTGACTTAGACGTAGCCAGCGTAGCGTTGATGGTTACTCTTCCCTCTTCTACCAGCTTGACGCAGGCACTTCTTGAAGGGAGTGTATCTTGGGCAGAAAGGAACGCATCTAATCTGACGCCGTCCCCTTCTGGTCCAACTAGTATGTCAACAATACGCTCATTCATTGCCACTGCCCTGCTGCTTTTTGTCCCAAATCATCCAGTACACAAAAGCAATAAGGATGCCGCACGTTACAAAGATATCTGCCACATTAAAGACAGCAAAATTAACAAACGTTGTAGCAAAGAAATCAGTAACCTGACCATACAAAACACGGTCAATAGCGTTACCAATTCCGCCGCCCGCAACGCCTCCCAAAAGCGCAATAAGCGGCAATGGGAGGTTCTTCTCGCGAACTACAAAGCCCACAAGAGCGGCAATAACCACGGCAGTAAGAGCTACAAAAAAGAGAGCGTTTCCAGAGCCCACAGAAAACGCTGCACCGGTGTTACTTACGTGGAAGAGCTCCATAACACCTGGGATAAAAGGTACTGCGGTTCCCTCTGGAATTGAGGTTCGTACCCAGAGCTTGGTTACCTGGTCAAGCACACAGGCAACAGTGCCCGCCCCGCAGAGAACTGCAAGGCGGGTCACTAGTGTGTGAGTTGTATGTTGCTGCTGGTCAGTGTTCATTTACGCAACAACATCGTGGCAGCGGTGGCAAAGGTGATCCTCACCAAGCTCGCGATAGTTCCAGCAACGGTCGCAGCGCTCGCCGTTTGCAGGATAGACGCTTACGCTCAGCTCAGAACCTTCGGAGACGGTAACCTCAGAGCAGACAAATGCCTCAGCAAAGTCAAGGCCAGCATGAGAAATGGATGCAGCCTGCTCAGCGGTAAGGGTAACCTCTGCACGAGTAGCCTGCGTGGTCTTCTCGGTAACAACACCTGCCTCAAGAGCGGTCTCGTATGCCTTAGTGTATGCGGCGCGAGCATCAACCAGTACCTGATATGCAGGAAGCAGTGCAGTGTACTCGTCAGTGCTCATAGGAGCCTTATACCAGTCGAGAAGAGCTGCGTACTTCTGACCGTCACGCATAGACTCTGGCAGGAACTGCATAGCCTCGTCGGTGGTGTAAACCAGAATTGGCTGCAGGTCATGAACAAGCATGGAGAGAATCTCTGCCCAAACAGTCTGAGCGCTTCTGCGTGTTGCAGAATCTGCAGCATCACAGTACATACGGTCCTTAGTTGCGTTCAAATAACCGTTGGAAAGCTCAATGATGTAATCGTAGAGGGTACGGAAGACGTTATTAAAGCGATATCCCTCGTAAGCCTCAGTGACTGCAGCATGAACCTCGCACATACGTGCAAGAACAAGACGGTCGTACTCTTCAAGGTCCGCTACAGCAACTGCATCGGTAGCAGGATCAAACTGGCCCTCGAGCTCGCCAAGAAGGAAGCGCAGGGTATTTCTGAACCTACGGTATGCATCGCCTACCTGGGAAAGAATGGCGTCATCGCAAGGAACGTCAGTTGAAGTGTCAACAGAAGCAACCCAAAGGCGTAGGACGTCTGCGCCACGCTCAGCACAAACTGCATTTGGATCAATGACATTGCCCAAAGACTTACTCATCTTTCGTCCCTGGCCATCAAGCGTAAAGCCCTGTGAGACAACGGACTTGTAAGGAGCAACTCCGTAAGCTCCAACAGAAGTCATGAGAGAACTCATGAACCAACCACGGTGCTGGTCGGAGCCCTCAAGATACATATCAGCTGGGAACTTAAGGTTTGGACGGTGTTTGCAAACAGCAGTATGAGAAACACCAGAATCCCACCAAACGTCCAGAATATCCTTGTTTGCCTTGAGATTGTGGCCGCCACACTTAGGACAGACGCAATCGTCGCCTAAATAGGTCTTAGGATCGTCGGTAAACCAAGCATCAGAGCCCTTCTCGCGGAAAAGCTTGATGACAGCGTCAAGTGTCTGGTCATTGATAACGGTTTCGCCACAATCCTCGCAAGTGAAAGCAGGGATTGGAACACCCCAGTTACGCTGCCTGGAAATGCACCAGTCAGGGCGGCCTTCAACCATAGAACCAATACGCTTTACCGCGTTTGCAGGATAGAACTTAACCTTTGTAAGCTCCTCTGCTGCCTGCTGACGCAGACCAGTCTTATCCATGGAGACAAACCACTGGCTTGTTGCACGGAAGATAACGGGCTCTTTACAACGCCAGCAGTGTGGATAGCTGTGGGTAATCTCTTCTGCAAGAATGAGCGTTCCACGGTCTTTGAGCCACTGAACAATGACAGGGTTAGCCTCATTGACCTCCATACCAGAGAAGGGGCCACCAGTGCCCTGACCGTCACCCTTGAAGAAGTGACCGTCATCATCAACAGGCATAGTCTGTGGAATGTCAAAGCGAACACCAGCGTTATAGTCGTCTACGCCATGACCAGGTGCGGAGTGAACAACACCAGTACCGTCGTCAAGGGTAACGTACTCAGCGTAGATAAATCTACCAGTGTTACCAAGATCACCAAAGATTGGCTGCTTATACTCATTGCCTGCAAGCTCAACACCAGTTCTCTTCCAGGTGTTGCCCTCTGAGTCCTGAGCAAGCTTCCAATCGGTATAGCCAAACTTGGTAGCAGCCTTCTCTGCAAGAGCCTCAGCAACAATCTCTATGTGTCCATCAGGAAGCTCAAGACCAACATAGTTTGCTTCTGGATGCAGAATGACTGCCTCGTCTGCTGGCATAGTCCATGGAGTTGTAGTCCAGATGTCTACCCAAGTCTTACCTGCATAAGCCTCAAGACCCTCAGGAACCGTAGTTAGCTCAAAGCGAACAAAGATTGCAGTAGAGGTGACATCGTGATACTCAATCTCTGCCTCAGAGAGAGCAGTGTGGTCATGAGTACACCAGTGAACAGGCTTGGTACCTCTATACACAGAGCCCTTGTCGTAGATTGCCTTGAAGATCTCAACATCAGTTGCGTCGTAATCGTTGACGTAAGTGAGATAAGGGTTGTCCCACTCGCCCAAAACACCAAGGCGCTTAAAGCCCTGACGCTGGGTATCTACCTGCTCAACTGCCATCTTGCGGCAGAGCTCACGGATCTTCTCGGTAGATAACTGATTGAACTTCTCGGTGCCAAGCATCTGCTCAACCTTGTGCTCGATTGGCTGACCATGGCAGTCCCAACCAGGAACATAAGGAGTCTGGAAGCCCTGCATAGCCTTATAGCGGTTGATGATGTCCTTGGAAATCTTATTCTGTGCGTGGCCCAGGTGAATTGGACCATTTGCATAAGGAGGTCCATCATGAAGGACAAACTTGTCATGTCCCTCATTCTTCTTCATCAGGAGCTCATAGACGTTGTTTTGGTCCCAATCAGCCAAACGCTGAGGCTCGTTCTGCGCAAGTGATGCGCGCATAGGAAAGCCTGTGTTTGGCAGGTTGGTGGTCTTTTTGTACTCGTTTGCCATCAAGCACAACCTTTCTGGGCACAAATAAAGCGCCCGTCCCTCACAGCTGGGACGAAGCGCCACAATACACTTCGTTGTAACCACCCAGCGACGGATATGTCCGTTTACTCGGCTGACCTGTCACGGCGGCCATTTCCGGCAGCATCTACTAGTACAAAAACCTGTACGTTTGAACTGCAGCTCCGAGGTGATGTTCACACGGACGCAAATGCGGACTTCCACCAACTCCGCTCGCTTGAGATTTGCGCTACCCAGCTACTGTCCTCATCACAGCTTGTGGTAGTAATACTATCACGTCTTGTGCTCATTGAACTAAGTAATACGTACGCGTAAACCGTTTTTAACAAATTACACGGAATTCAAATTTTAAATTTTTATAGAAATAAAAAAAGAAGAGTGGGTACAACAAACCTAATATCTAAGTGAGCTCATATCATATTTGAGCCAAACAGGTAAAGGGACGTGTATGGCAGATAACAATAACAAGCACCGTAGATCTATGTCGATGCTACTCTATATTGCAGTAGCCATCTTTGTATATCTCCTGCTTAGCAACACATTATTACCAGGACTTTTACGCCAACAGGTACAAACTGTCTCGTACAGTGAGTTCCTTAACAAGATTGACAACAATGAAGTCACCAAGGTAGATCTTAATACTGGCAACAGAAACATTAGGTTTACAACAGGCTCTGGAGATTCCGAGAAGGTCTTTGAGACTACGCAGTTCCCTAATGATTCAACGCTGGTTCAGACGCTTAGAGATCACAAAGTTGATTTCTCGGCTTCTATTCCTGACAACTCAACAAACATGCTGCTCTATGCCCTTATTCAGTATGGAATCCCTCTTGTCATCTTCTTGGGCATTGGCTACTTTATCAACCGATCCCTTAAACGCGCCATGGGTGACGATGGCCCTTCCATGAACTTTGGTGGCGGCTTTGGAGGTCTTGGCGGCAATCTTGGTCGCTCAAGTGCTAAAGAAATTAAGGGAGAAGACACAGGCATTACGTTTAAAGACGTAGCTGGTCAAGAAGAGGCTAAAGAGTCTATGCAAGAGATTGTTAGCTTCCTTAAGACTCCTGATAAGTACAAAGAGATTGGTGCTCGCTGCCCTCGTGGCGCCTTGCTTGTAGGCCCTCCAGGTACTGGTAAGACCCTCATTGCTAAGGCAGTTGCTGGTGAAGCCGGCGTACCTTTCTTCCAAATTGCTGGCTCTGAGTTTGTTGAAATGTTTGTTGGACGCGGTGCTGCAAAAGTCCGTGACCTCTTCAAGCAGGCAAATGAAAAGGCTCCTTGCATCATCTTTATTGACGAGATTGATGCGGTTGGTAAGCGCCGTGATGCTTCTCTCAACTCCAACGATGAGCGTGAGCAAACCTTAAACCAGCTGCTCTCTGAGATGGATGGTTTTGATAACCACAAGGGTATTGTTGTTCTTGCAGCAACTAACCGCCCTGAGACCTTGGACAAGGCGCTTCTGCGTCCTGGCCGCTTTGACCGCCGTATTCCTGTTGAGCTTCCAGACCTTAAGGGTCGTGAGGCAGTTCTTCAGATTCACGCCAATGATGTAAAGATGGAGCCAGGCGTTGACCTCTCTATTATTGCTAAGTCCACACCAGGCGCATCCGGTGCTGACCTTGCAAACATCATCAACGAGGCAGCTCTTCGTGCTGTTCGCTTTGGTCGTCGTCGTGTTACCACCGAAGACCTTGCTGAGTCCGTTGACGTTGTTATTGCCGGCGCAAAGAAGAAGAACACTGTTCTTTCTGAGCACGAGAAGGACGTTGTGGCTTATCACGAGACCGGCCATGCAATTGTTGGTGCCATCCAGAAAAACGATGCTCCTGTTACCAAGATCACCATTGTTCCTCGTACTGGCGGAGCTCTTGGCTTTACCATGCAGGTTGAGGATGATGAGCGTTATCTCATGAGCAAAAGCCAGGCCATGGATGAGATTGCTGTTCTCTGTGGTGGACGCGCTGCTGAGGAGCTTATCTTTGGTGAGATGACCAATGGTGCTTCTAACGATATTGAGCGTGCAACAGCTATTGCTCGCGCTATGGTTACGCAGTACGGCATGTCTGACAAACTTGGCATGGTTACCCTTAGCCAGCAGCAAAGCCGCTATCTTGGTGGTGGCTCTTCCCTCACCTGCTCTGAGGCAACAGCTGAAGAGATTGATGCTGAGGTCAGGCGCATTGTTGAAGAAGGTCACCAGCGCGCGCTCCAGACACTTAAGGAGAATCGCTTCAAGCTGCATGAGATTGCTCACTACCTGCAAAAGAAGGAAACTATCACCGGCGAGGAGTTCATGAACATCCTTAAACGTGAGAATACCTTTGCACCAGTAGTTGAGAGCACCAATGAGGAAGGCTCCTCTACTTCTTCAGCAGAGTAACTTTGTCTCATAAGTAAAATTAAACGGACGTCTATTCTGAACTGCCTCCCATTTCTTGGACATAAGAAATGGGAGGCAGTTCATATGCGGGTGATTATGATTCTGTAGCGTGTTAGCGTCGGCTTTTAGGC
>JABZHP010000040.1 GCA_015258785.1 Atopobium sp. | reverse complement strand
CGGAACTTTGCGTTGCTGGGCGGCGAGCTTAAAACCCGATTTAGCACCCAACTCAAAACCCAACTCAAAAATCATGTGGTACTGGGCACCGCGCTTGCCCTGTTTGCGGCGCTTTTGCTGGTGATTCCATTCTATGGTTGCTCTCCAGCCGCTTCTGAGAACACTCAGGGCAGCTCTACTGCTCAGTCTGAGGCTCAGAAAGATCAGAAAGAAGAGGCTCCTAAGGGGACGGTTAAGGCAACATCGTTCTACTCGCCAACCCTTGGCTTGGACTGGAACTATGATGTCTACCTGCCTGCAGACTACGAGTCCAATCCCGATAAGACCTACCCCGTTATTTACATGCTGCATGGCCTGTATGGCAATCATCGCAATTTACTAGAGCGCTTTGATTCGTCCGCCATGCTTGACGAGGCTATTCAAACCGCTGGTCAGGGAGCTATCGTAGTCTTTGTCGACGGCTTTAACAGCTTCTACATTGACTCCGCTGATCGCGGCCTCAAGATGGAATCCGCCATTATGAACGACCTGGTACCTTACATTGAGAGCACGTATCGTGTGTCAAAGGACCGCAAGGATCACGCAATCGGCGGCATTTCTATGGGCGGTTATGGTGCGGCACGATTTGTTTTGCACCACTCCGATTACTTTAGCAAGGGCATTTTGCTCTCGCCTTCCGTTTGGACAACGCTTGCTGACGACAACTTTATTTACACGTCTCAACACGCCTTTAGCGACGGAACTACCAGCTGGTCTTGGGATCTGTACAAGCAGCTGTTCCCAACTCAGTATCTTGGTGAGGTTGATCCAAGTCAGGTTTCGTTCTTTGTGGCAACAACTTCCGACGACGGCGTAGTGCCTGTTGCTGACGTTGACGCCTTTGTTGAGCAACTCAAAAACGCTGGCATCAACGTTGACTACCAGCGCGACTCCGGCGACAACCACAACTGGAAGTACTGGTCCAGGGTTGCTCCAACTGCGTATGCTTGGGCTCTCGATCAGTTCAAGAGCGCTGACAGCAAGTAAGCGCTGACGGCGCGCCCGGGGCGGCGAGCGGCGCGGAGCCAGAGTGAGTCTCGCCGCCGGGCCGGGCCGCGAGTGCGGCGGCGGTGCGGGTCCAGGGCGAGCCGCAAGTGCGCCGGGTTTCTCGCCAGAAAAGACCGCGGATATGCGCGTAACAGCGCTGTCCGCGGTTACTTTTTTGCCGAAACTGAAGTATTATCAGCGTAGATAACTTGCGCCGATTGCGGCGCTATTCAAGCGCAGATTGCGGCGCCGCAAACCGAGGAGCGACTATGCCCAGCATCTACACCGTTACGCTCAACCCTGCCCTGGACAAGACCGTCCAGGTGCCAAACTTTGCCGTTGACCAGGTGAATCGCATCACGTGGCTCAGGCGGGACGCAGGCGGCAAGGGCATCAACGTCTCCAAGGTTATCGCTAAGCTAGGCGGAGAGTCTACCGCCATCGCCGTTCTTGCAGGTCAGACCGGCAAATGGATTGCTGACACGCTTGGCGAGAATAACATCAAGGTCCAGGCGATTTCCGTTCCCGGCGAGACGCGCACCAATCTTAAGGTCGTCGACACCGAGGGTGGCACCAACACCGACATCAACGAGCCTGGTCCCGAGGTCACCGCCACCGTGCTTGACCAGGCGCTTGCTGACGTGATTGCCAAGACTTCCGCTGGCGACATTGTGGTTCTTTCCGGCAGCCTCCCCCGCGGAGCTTCCGCCGATACGTATAGCCGCTGGACTCGCGCGCTGCGCAACGCCGGACTGAAGGTTTACCTGGACGCCGACGGTGCGGCCCTCTCAGCTGGCCTTGAGCAGAAGCCGTACTTCACCAAGCCAAATGATCACGAGCTTTCCGCCATGCTTGGTCGCGAGCTGACCGACGTGGACGCGATTGCCGCTGCCGCGTCCGAAATTGTTGCTGGTGGCATCGACACGGTCTGCGTTTCCATGGGCGGCAACGGCGCCGTTTACGCTACGGCCGACGAAGTTTGGTATGCAGGTCCAGTAAAAGTCCAGGTAGGAAGCACTGTCGGTGCCGGTGACTCCGTTGTGGCGGCGCTTGCCTTTGCGGATGCACAGGGTCTCTCGACAGAAGACGCACTGCGACTGGCCATGGCTACGGGCGCCGCAAACGTCATGGAGAGCGGAACTCAGGCGGCGGAGCGCTCGGTTGTGGATTCGCTTATCGAGAAAGTGCAGCTCACGCGCCTGCGTTAACGTGCGCGAGCGCGAGCGCGGGTGCGCGGAGAGCTACGAGTGCACCGGGTTTCTCGCCAGGTGCGCCTGTCTAGCAATGTGCGCCTGAAAAGTGCAAAGAATCTGTATTTTGAATACAGATTCTTTGACAAAATCAGGCAAATCCACAGATTCTTTGATGCTTTTAGGCAAAATCCACCGAATCTTTGATGAAATCAGGCGCGTGAAAGACGGACCGTCTGCTCCAAATTTTTGAGCCTGAAAACTGCATCACATCTGAGTAAAACAGCTCAGACATGGCGAGAAAAACCGGCAAAACCACTCAGATATTGTGCACTTTTCCGGCAAATCATTCAGACATGGCGAGAAAATCAGGCGCGCATAATGTCGTGCGCATAATGTCGCGCTTGTAGCACCGTCGTGCGAAAACGCTCGCGATCTTTCCGCAGTTATTCAGTAGTGCCCGCGTTCTTCCTGCGGTTACATTCAAGCTTCCAGCCGATCATCCAACCAACTGCAAGAACGTAATTCTCGATAGCTCCTACCAAATTTACCGACTCGTGAGCGCTCAAAAAATGGATGAAGTGGTTGGTTCCAATTCCAATGCCGCCCAGAATCAGCGCGAGCAAAATCGCACGTAGATAGACCCAATCGTAATGGAAACAAGTGGTGACCAAAATGATGAGCACCGCCAGATTCCAAAAACCAATCTCTCGCTGCCATCCGGTCGAAATGCCATAGGCGGCGTTGCTTCCCATGTACTCAGGGGCGACGATCTGTAGAATTGCCGCACCGGTCATTGCGATGATAACCAGCGCAAACATTACCTTCAAAAACTTGTTCATTGGCGTCTTCAAAACAAACTCTTTTCGTGTCAATTTGTGCTTCCTGCGCAGGTCAACGCACGCCACACGCGCATCACCGCAGGTCGCGCACAAGCCACCGCAGGTCACGCGAGTGCCAGCTCGCGCACTCTACTCGATAAAACTTTTAATCTCTTCGAGGCGCTCAAGTGCAACTTGGCGACCTGTCAGGTATAGAGACAGCAGGGCCTCACCGGACTTCTCGTTAACTTTAACTTCAACAGGCTCGGGAGGCTCAAGCACCAGCACTCTGCCCTCTTCCTCCAGCTCAAAGAGCTGTTTGCGCTGATCCATGTAGCGCTCAGCGCGAGAAGCCAGCGCAGCTTCAAAGTACGGATACGCGGAGTAAAGCTGCGAGCGAATGGCAATCTGCTCGTTGACGTCGGTTTTTACGAAACCCCTATCCTGCGTGATAATGACCAGCGCTTTCTTTGCCGGCTTGTGGTCGGGAATGTCAACCGCGCGTTCCGCTTTGCCGTCGGGCAGACCAAGCGCGGCCGCAAACGGAATTGAATCGGTAGTTCCGCCGTCCAGATAACGATGTCCATCCAGCTCAACCATGCGAGAAACCGTTGGCATCGACGCGGACGCTCGAACCATGGTCACGTCTTCCGGGAACTTTTTTACGTGCAGATACGCCGACGTGCCAAACGTAACATCGGACGCAACCACGTACATCTGCATGGGATTTTGATTGAACGCCTCGTTATCGCAAGGGTCCAGGTGGTTTTGGATTTCGTCAAACATAAAATCCGCGCCTGCGATGTCGCCAGTAGTGATCAACGAGCGAATCGAAAGAAAGCGAGGATCGTCCCTAAAGGCCAGCATGATGCGCATGGCGCGACCCATCTGCTTGGACCTGAAGCTCACGGCGTTGATGGCACCTGCGGAAACTCCCCACACGCTCTCAAAGTTGGTGACGCCCTTCTCACGAAGCACATCAAGAATTCCAGCGGTAAAAATGCCTCGATAACTGCCGCCTTCTAGAACAAGCGCAGTTGAAGATGGATGCGTCGACTCCTGCCCCACACCGCCATTCTGCGAGAACTTCTGCTGCTGATCTTCCATAACAACCTCCGAATTTCGTTATTCAGAGTGTACCCAATTTCCGTCTGGCTGCCCGCCCGGTTTCCGCACAAAAAAGTGCCCGAATCTCGGGCACTTTACATGCATGTTATATTCTTCTGGCGAGAAACCCGTCGGCTTTGCAACGCGGTCGGCGTCGCAGGCTCTTCCCCTACTTGCGAACCTTACGAGAAGAAGCAACAAAACCAAGACCGCTTACAGCAAGTACAGAAGCTGGAACTACAACATCTGCAATACCAGTTGCAGGAAGTACGGACTTCTTCGCTGGTGTTGGTGCAGGTGCTGGTGCAGGCTCTGGCTCTGGTGCTGGAGTTGGATCGGGGGTTGGAGTTGGAGTTGGATCGGGGGTTGGAGTTGGAGTTGGACCTGGATTAGGAGCTGGGTCAGGGATACGCACAAAGTAGACAGAAATAACCTCATCGAATGGCTCTGCTGTAACCCAGTGGCCCTTAACGGTAACAGTGCCATCGCCGTTATCAATGATGGTCTCACCGTCAGCGTTACCAACCATAAATCCGTCTGGAATTGGGTTAGTGATATCAGGAAGGAAGTATGCTTCCTCAGGAGCATATGGATTATTCGTTGGATCCATGAGCTGCTCTCTAGTTGGTGCAGGAATAGGAGTTACGCCAGTAGTAGCAGTAGCACCGGTAGTGCTTGTAGGAGCAGGCGCTGTGCCCTCTGCCAGCGCAAATGCTGGAGCAAGTGCCAATGCGGCTACAAGAGCAGATGAAGCGATGCATACCTTTAAGTTCTTCATGTGGCTTTTGCGCAAATTTTTATGCACCATACGGATGACCAGATACACAAGAATTTTTAGCGCATTCCTTTCTGGTATGGATTATTTAGTTTCTCCGTAAGCAGATACTATCATATACATACTGTACAAATGTCGCATCTGGTCGACATATTCCGTGAACGCACAAAAAATTTGAACGACCTTTAAAACTATTTTTCCAAAATTTGATAACATTTCTGCAGGTAAACTATTACGCAACTCAGAGTTGACAAATTTCCAACTCAACTTGGTGGTGTGCAATCAAGGCAATTTTTAGAGTAATAGCCATCACATGTGAATCCCACCACATCACCAACAGAAAGGAATAGCCGTGTTACTGAGCGAGAAAATCATGAGCCTCAGAAAGCGTAATGGTTGGTCACAAGAAGAGCTTGCACAACAGCTTGGCGTTTCGAGGCAGTCAGTTTCTAAATGGGAGTCTATGGCTTCCATGCCTGATATTCAAAAGATTATGGCTATGAGCGAGCTCTTTGGCGTTTCCACAGACTACCTGCTCAAAGACGAGCTTGAAGAGCTTCCAGCCACTGCCATCGCTGTTGATTATGCGGCCTCTTCGGGGCAGGTTGACTCTTCGGATCCCGCTGCCGCAAGCACCGTAGGCAGCACCACGGACAGCACTGACGGCGGCACCGTTGGCGAATCTTCCACTGACAACGCATCTACCAGCAAAACTGTGGCACCGAAGCTCAGCGTTTCTCTCGACACAGCCACCGAATACCTGGATGCAATCGCACGAACTTCTCGCCCCACGGCAGGTGCAATTACCCTCTTTATCCTGGGGCCCGCGCTTCTTGTCTCGCTTGCAACATACAGCGAAGACGCGCTTTACTTTGATCCGATGCACATTTCTCCAGATGCGATGGGTATCGCAGGCATTTGCATCATGATGCTCTTCATTGCTGCGGGCGTTGGCCTGCTGATTCTCCAGGACATGAAGCTCGCGAAGTTTAAGCAGCTCAAGGAGGCCTCTCTCGAGCTCCAGTACGGTGTCGAAGCCGCCGTTCGTAGACGCGCCGAGTCAACCGAATCGTTGCGCTACATGCAACAAGCCGCCGGCGTCTGCCTTACCATCCTGAGCGCAATCCCCTTCCTTATTGCCTCGTACTATGGGACTGGCCTCATCTTTGCCCTTGGCTTCTTCGTGGCAGCAATTCTGGTTTCTCTTGGCGTTTACCTGCTGGTTTACTCGGGAATCATCAGAGATGGCTATAGGGTTCTTCTCCAGGAAGGCGATTTCTCTCACGACGAGAAAAGCAACAAGAGAGACTCCAAATCCGCAGCATTGAAGTACAGGCCAATTGCCAGGGCGTATTTTGGCACCATTACCTTGCTGTACGTGGGCTATAGCTTCATCACCAAGGACTGGAAAAGTTCCTGGATTATCTGGCCTGTTTCCGCGCTCCTCTACCACATCATCATCAGCATCCTGAACGCTCTGAAAAAACGATAAGCGCGACCGCTCGTGCGCGCGATCTGGACGCACGGTAGACGCTCTGGTCAGAGCGCTGGCTGGATACGACTCGCAAGGGCTCGGTCTTCTCGACAGGCCGAGCTTTTTGTGTATAGCTCGGCGAAGGTTCCTTTGAGCCTGAAAAATGCAAAGAATCTGTGTTTAGAACACAGATTCTTTGACAAAATTAGGCAGAATCCACCGATTCTTTTATGTTTTCAGGCAAAACCTACAGATTCTTTGCAGAAATCAAGCGCAGCTAGGCGATCAAGAATCGGTTGCGACTTTATGCGCGACGAGACGCCTGGTACTTCTCGAAAGCAGCCTTATATTTCTCTTCCTCTTTCTTGAAAATAGCATTGAAGACTAAGGTTGTAACCAGCAGAATGACCAGGTACAGTGCGGTAAATGACATCCATGCCTGTGCCATATTTGGAACCCATCCGCCAACGATCGCCATCGCCACAAGCGTTGGGAACAGGCAAACGTTGAAGCCAAGGAACCTCTGAAGGTAGCTAAGCTTGGTGATCAGAGGCTGATAATTGAACCAAATCTGCTGGTAAATACCCGACAGGACGCCGGCGGCGATCAGCGTAAGAAGTATGATGTTATTTTGCCTGTCACCATAATTGGTTGCCAGCGCAATGACGCCATACACAAGCGAGATGCCGGTGAAGCATATCGCGCCACCTGAAATACCTTTGCACATGATTTGACCTACTGTTTTATTGAGTCCCTCATCAAATTCTTGCTGAGTCTCTCGCTCAATTCCTTGCCAGTTTTGTGATTCGTTGCGTTCCATGATGTTCCCTTCTCTGGGATAAAACTGCTGTTAAAGTGTGGTTCGAGTGGTGTTTGGCGCTCGGCACCGGGAGCGATGCGCGAGAAAACCCTCTATCCCCTACACAATTCCAATGCGTCGTTTGATTTCGGCGGCGTACTTTCTTGAAGCAACAAGGGTTTTCTCGCCAAGCGATAGCAACATGCGGCCAGAACCTGCGGGTTTGATACCCGTAACCTGATCAAAATTGACCAGTTCCTGTCGAGAAGTGCGCACAAACGCCGTGTCTTTGAGCGCGTCCTCGAGCTCGGTCAAGCGACTAGAACTTTCCAGAGTCTCCCCGTTTACCAGGTGAATCAGTGTCACACTGCCGTCCGTCTGAATCCATGCAACATCCGCGAGAAGGACGACGCGCCTGTTGATGGTTCCGGGAACGTATCCGGTCATCTTTCCGTCAACCATCTGGAGCTGACGAACAATTCCCGAAACGCGCGGATCATCGGGGCCGCTCAAGATGGTCACTTCGATTTGCGCGCGACCCTTTTCTTCAACTACACGAATTTCCATGACACTTCCAAACAACTTACTTGACCTAACGTTTCGTTTTCTTGCTGTAGCGGAACTGCGCCCCGCTTGCCTCCTTGCCTTAAGGCATCTTTAGAATAACGGTTGCATCTCTTATGTGGGATATCATGTCTCTCAAATGCACTAACTGGCGTGTGAAGTGCAATCTTTGTGCTCCGAGTGCCTCTTTCTGTGCGCCCGAACTTGCACGGGCAAATGCGTTCGCACGCACACCCATACAAAAAGCCGCCCTCAAGATGAGAGCGGCTTGAAGTTACTGCGTGCTAAATCTGTGGCTTCCACGCACCATGCCTGCGAGCGTCAGCCTTGTCACAGCTTAGTTTCTAGCTGCGTGAAGCTTGAGCGTACCCAGTGCAAAGAGAACTGCTGCACCGCCTGCAATAGCAAACATCAGTGTGTTCTGCAATGCATCGTCACCGGTATAAGGGGTGCGAGACTTACGAGGCTTAGGGACAACGGGGTTGGTGGTGGTATTGGTGTCTGTGTCGATAAGACCATCGCTGACGTGGGCAGTGTTTACAACCGTAACGTCCTTCTCGCCCTTGTTGACCTTGACCTGGAAGGTTACGGTGAGTGTGTCGCCCGAAGCAACGTTTTGTGTCCAGGTTACAGTACGCGTAGCTGGGTCGTAGGTACCGCCATTATCAGCAGAGCCATCAACGTAAGTTGTGTGCTCTGGGATGACATCGGTGATGGTTACATCGCGAGCAGTGTTGGTGGTGTTGGTATAAGTTACGGAGTAAGTGAGCACCTGACCAGCAGTTACCTTGTTGCCGTCGATGGAGTTACCCTGACCATCCAGGACGTCCTTCTTTGGCTGAGGCAGAACTACCCAAACGCCAATGAAGTGAGCGTTTTTGTGGTCAATGACCTCGGAATCGTGGTCGTAACCGATAAACACCCACGTTCCATCTGGAGTCTCTACGCGAGTAACGCCACCAAGAGGCTGATCAGGGGTAACAGTGGTTCCGTTAGGAATTCTAGTCTGCTTACCAGGAAGCAGGTCCAGGACCTCCTGAGGAAGCTCCCTGTTAGGAGTGCCGCTTACAAACTCGTGGGTCTTCTCGTACAGAAGCTCAGTGGTTACCTTGTTGGAGTGAGCAACGTTTCCGTCAACGACCTGTGTGAGCTCGTTATCAATGTTGGAGCCATCAGTCTCTACCTTGCTGTTGGTAACAGTCTTGTAGGTAATAACAAACTTCTTGCCGCCATTTGCCTTGGTGAGCAGGTGATCCTTGATGTTGACCGTAACCTTCTGGCCGTCAACAGCAACAGTGTAATCGGTGCCCTCAGTGAGGGTCTGGCCGTCAAAGCTTACGGTAAGGCTCTGGAAATCAAGGCGCTCGTCAAAGGTGTCAACCATGCTCATCGACTTAATCTTGCCGATGGTATCAATGCCCTGCTTTGGCAGCGTAAAGGTGCCGGTATAGGTGATGGTTTCTCCGGCCTTAGCAGGAGCCTGCTCTGGATCAACGGCCTTTACTGGAGCTGGAGTAATTGCCTCGGTGTATACGCCAAAAAGGCTGCCGCTGGTAGCCGCGCTGGTGGACTCAAACGTCATACTGCTTGACTTGGATTTAACAGCAAAACCTGCAAGGTTCTTCTCCTGGTCAGGACCAGAGGTTCCACGAACAGGGTTCCAGGTAATATTGCTGCCGCTGGTGCTCTCAACAAGAATGTTCCTGTTGTTCATAACAATGCTATCGATGGTGCTATTGGCGTTAATAAGCGAGAAGGTCTCGTTTGCGCCAGCATCACCGACAACGTCAATATCGCTTGGCTGCATAACAAGCTTGAGGTCACAAGGGGTGCCATCGGTGTACTTAAGCTCTACTGTTACGTTTGCGTTGATTGCATAGGACCTGAACATATCAGCAGTATAGCTGGGGTGATTCACGTCAATGTAGTCCATAATCTGGAAGGACTTAGTTCCCCAGTTCTCATCAACGGTCAAAAATGCAACATCAGTCTTATTTGGATTGTTGTAATCTGCGTTGGCATTCTTAAGGGTAAGGTCCAGCGAGTTAATGGTGACATAAACGTCAACGGACTTGCCGTCAACAGTGCCAGCATTAGAGAACTTCAGCGAGAGAGGCTGAGCATACTGCTGGTTGGAGCCATCTTTGGTTGGCTGAACAACAAAGGCAGTTGAAGGAAGATTGCCTGTATCAGAAGCAGGAATCTCAATGCGCTTAACGCCAGCTCCCTGCGAGAGAACGGTCATGTTGTCCCTGGTCAGCGTGAACTGGTAAATGTTGATCTGGGTAAGATCACTATCGTCTTTCTGGCGATCAAGTGCCTGAGCTGTGTTAATAGACATAAACAGGCATGCCACAACCATGGTTAGAAAGACTGAGATTCTCTTAAGAAAACCCTTTTTCATGATGGCCCCTCAAAAAGATGTGCATATTACACCTACATTTTCTTACAAATTGATAGTCAAAACTTAAGAGAAATTAGTATTCACATAAAAAGTGAATTTGGCTGATGAATAGTATAGTTTGTATGGACAATACTATTTTGAAAATAGTTCAAATTTTTGTATTTGTCCCGCATCTGCTGTTGGCGAATATAAATTCAGTCTGTGCGCCTTAGTTTGCTCCGCCAGGGCAAGAAGGTCTACCAGCTTGATGATTATCTGGCTCTTGAACTTTCTCTGTCTTGGAGCAAATCCACGCAATGGTATAGCCAATGCAGCCGATAAACAGGCAGGTTAGACCCAACATAAACATTTTCTCGCCAACGCCAAAGTCAATCTCGTATTGAATTTTGAGCGCCAGCGGAGGATCTTGCAGAGGAAGTCCAGCCTTAGCGAATAGGTAGTATGCACCCATGAGCGCACTTAAAGTACCTGAAATTAAAAATCCCTGTGAAAGGTTTTTGATTACTTGAGCTGCTTTATTCATGTCGCATCATCTCCTTATGTGGCTATAGTAAAACAAAACGACGAGAAGCCCAAAAAGAGAGCTGGCGGATGAACTGTCTCCCATTTCTTAGACACGAGAAATGGGAGTCAGTTCAAAACACACTTAAGTCAGATAATCTGTCAAAAAGACGTATACATGACGCTGAAAATACCTCTAATGTGCAGATTATCTTTATTAGGTGTGTAA
>JABZHP010000003.1 GCA_015258785.1 Atopobium sp. | reverse complement strand
ATGCGTCTGCATATGGCAAAGGTCTTGGATGTACCACGAGAAGGTCATGATTTCCTCTGGGTTGTTAACTTCCCACTGTTCCATTGGGATGAGGAGACTCAGTCTTACGCCTCTGAGCACCAGCCCTTTACGCTTCCTCGTGAGGAAGAGCTTGATCTTCTGGATACCAATCCTCTGGCTATGGGCTCGTATACCTACGACTTTGTTATGGACGGTTTTGAGGCTGGCGGCGGCGGAATGCGTATTCACAACGCTGAGCTGCAGCTTAAGATTCTGGAGAAACTCGGCTTTACTGAAGAGCGCGCAAAGGCTCAGTTTGGCTTCTTGATGGAGGCTCTGACGTTTGGTGCGCCTCCAATGGGCGGCTTTGCACTTGGTCTTGACCGCGTGTGTATGCTGCTTGCAGGTGCTGATTCCATCCGCGACGTCATGGCTTTCCCAAAGACTACTTCTGGCTCTGATCTGATGTCTAGCGCTCCTTCACCTGTTTCTAATGAGCAGCTCAAAGAGGTTTCGCTTCAGACGCTTCCAAAAGAGGCATAAGCAAATCAGGCAACGCAAGACAGTAAGGTACGTGGTGTTTTAGTAATGAATGATGCTTCTGTAAAAGAAAAAGCTCCATCTGCTCGCGCTGAGTTAAAGGTAATCTTGGACCATTTTGGCGCGTACAAAAAGGATTTTGTTATGTCGGGACTCTGTGTGTTTGCAGAGTCCCTACTCGAATTAGTGATTCCTGTACTCATGGCCCAAATTGTTGACCAGGGTATTTTGCAAGGCAACCTTCAGACTGTTTTTGTAAACGGTACCGTTATGGTTGTCTTTGCTCTTCTCGCCATGTTTGCTGGTATTGGCTATGCGCGCTACTCAGCAAAAGCAGCTATGGGACTAGGTGCTCAACTAAGACAAGATGAATACCGCCGTATGGAAGAGTTTGCTTTTGCAAATCTTGATAAATACGATTCATCCTCTCTGGTCACACGACTGACGTCGGACGTTACCATTATTCAGAACGCCTTTGCAATGGGTACACGCCCGTTTATGCGTGGACCAATTATGCTGGTCATGGGCTTGGTTATGGCGTTTATTATGAGTCCAGAGCTGGCGGTAGTGTATTTTGCCGTGCTGCCTTTCTTGGCTATTGCGCTCTTCTTTATTGTGAAGCGCGTTGGTCCTTTGTATCGCGTTATGCAAAGTGCAATGGATAAGCTTAACGAGGCTCTGCAGGAAGACTTTGCGGCCGTGCGTGCTATTAAGGCGTATGTCCGAGAAGGATATGTCTCCGAGCGCTTTGAAAAAGTTAATACCCAGTATGCGCAGACTGCTACAAAGACCTTTGGAACGTCCGTCTTAAACCTGCCTATTTTCCAGGCTTCAATGTATGTCACTAATGTGGCTATTCTTTGGTTTGGTGGCCAGATGATTATGGCTGGCAGACTGGGCGTTGGTGAGCTCACGGGCTTCATGAGTTACGTACTGCTTATCATGAACTCTCTTATGATGATTTCTGGCGTGTTCTTGCTTACTGCTCGCGCCATTACTAGTGTGCGTCGAATCGGAGAGATTCTTTCCGAGGAGCCTGCTATTGAGTCTCCAGAGCACGGTTTGACCGACGTTAAGAATGGTGCAGTACGCTTTGAAAACGTATCTTTCAAGTACAGCCAGAGCGCTGAAGAGGATGTCCTTGAAGACATTAATCTCTCGTTTGCGCCAGGTTCTACCGTAGGTATTCTCGGCGGCACCGGTTCCGGAAAAACCACTCTTATCCAGCTGATTGCACGCTTGTACGATGCTACTGAAGGCACCGTATTTGTTGGCGAGAATGACGTCCGCTCCTACAATCTTGTTTCACTTCGTGATGCAGTATCTGTTGTCCTTCAGAAAAATGTGCTGTTCAGCGGTACCGTCCGTGACAACCTGCTCTGGGGAGATCCCAACGCTACTGACGAGGAGCTGCTTCACGCCTGCTCTATTGCATGTGTTGATGAGTTTCTTGACAGGATTGGTGGCTTGGACGGAGACCTTGGTCAGGGTGGCGTTAATGTCTCCGGTGGCCAGAAGCAGCGTCTTTGTATTGCACGTGCGCTTTTGAAGAAGCCAAAAATTATCATTTTTGATGATTCTACCAGCGCGGTTGATACCGCAACCGACGCAAAGATTCGTGCAGGGCTTGCCGAACTTGCTGACATGACAAAAATCATCATTGCCCAGCGTGTGAACTCAGTTATGGACTCAGATCAGATTGTCGTTCTTGATAACGGTAGGGTTCACATGACGGGAACTCACGCAGAACTTCTCGCCAAGAGTCCAATTTATAGAGAGCTGTATGAGTCTCAGATGGGTGGTAGTCAGCTAGACATTGACGCTGCTGGTAAGGAGGTGTCACATGGCTAATCGCGCAGGAGGAGCACGTCCTCAAAACATTGGACATACCATTAGAGTGTTTGTCTCGTACTTAGGTCATGCTAAGAAGCGCCTTATGTTGGTGGCACTCCTTGTTTCTATCAGTGGTTTAGCGGCGCTTCTGGGCACCTATATGATTAAGCCTGTTGTTGCGGCAGTGGGCAGGGGAGATGTAAACGCATTTACCAACCTCATTGTATTTACAGCAGTTGTGTATGCAATTGGCGCGCTTACCAGTGTTGGTTACACGCAAATTATGGTTCGTGCTGCTCAGAGGATTGTTTTTGACATCAGACGAGACCTTTTTGAGCACATTGAATCGCTGCCGCTGAGGTTCTTTGACCGCCGTACCCGCGGCGATATCATGAGTTTCTTTACCAACGACGTGGATACCATCTCAGAAGCGCTTAATAACAGTTTTGCCAATCTTGTCTTGGCGTTTATCCAGATGGTTGGCACACTTGTGCTGCTGATTGTTCTTAACTGGCAGCTGACGCTTATCACTATCCTCTTTGACGTATTAATTGTGATATATGCGCGTTACGCAAGTAAGCGCTCGGCTAAGCATTATTCGGTGCAGCAGAAGAGTCTTGGTGTTCTTAACGGCTTTGCTGAAGAAACTATCTCTGGTCTCAAGGTGGTTAAAGTTTTTAATCACGAAGATGCCAACTTTGCTGACTTCCAAAAGGTCAATGAAGAGCTCAGACACTCTGGAACAAACGCTCAGGCGTATGCAGCAACTATGGTTCCTATCACGGTTTCATTGACGTATATCAATTACGCCGTGGTCACCGTGGTTGGCGCTCTGCTTGCCGTAAACGGACACGCAGACGTTGCAAGTCTTGCGTCCTACCTGGTCTTTGTTCGCCAGGCAGCCATGCCGTTTAACCAGTTCACCCAGCTTTCCAACTTCCTGCTCACTGCTCTTGCTGGTGCCGAGCGTATCTTTGCAGTTATGGAAATGGCTCCCGAGGTTGACGAGGGCAAGGTTGACCTGGTCCGCGTTAGTGGCTACGAGTCTGGAGAGGAATCTTGGGCTTGGGTCAAACCGTCTGGCGAGAAAACCCCTCTTGCTGGAGACGTTCGCTTTGATGACGTTACTTTTGGATATGACGAAGATCAGACGGTTCTTGCAAACCTCACGCTGTTTGCAAAGCCTGGCCAAAAGATTGCGTTTGTTGGCTCAACCGGTGCTGGTAAAACAACCATTACCAACCTTATTAACCGCTTCTACGATGTTCGCAGTGGAACCATCACCTACGACGGCATTCCTATTAACGACATCAAGAAATCTGCGCTGAGGTCCTCATTGGGCATTGTTTTGCAGGACACGCATCTGTTCACAGGTACCATCGCGGACAATATTCGCTTTGGCAAGCTAGATGCCACTGATGATGAGGTTATCGCTGCGGCAAAGATTGCAAACGCAGATAAGTTTATCCGCCGCATGCCTCGCGGTTACAACACCGTACTTACCTCGGATGGCGCTAACCTTTCCCAAGGTCAGAGGCAGCTTCTGGCCATTGCACGTGCTGCAATTGCTGATCCTCCTGTTCTCATTCTGGACGAGGCAACTTCCAGTATTGATACGCGTACTGAGGCACTTATCGAGAAGGGCATGGATACCCTGATGGCAGGTCGTACTGTCTTTGTGATTGCTCACAGGTTATCTACGGTTCGAAATTCTGACGCCATTATGGTTCTGGAGCACGGTCGTATTATTGAGCGCGGTACTCACGATGAGCTTATTGCAAAGCATGGAGAGTATTACCAGCTGTATACGGGCTCGCGTGAGCTGGAGTAGGGGTGCTTTATGTTTGAAGCGTTAGCTGTGGCTCTTGGTGGAGCGCTGGGTAGTTTAGGTCGTTGGCAGTTGGGCGTCCTCTTTAAACAGTGGATTCCTAACCTGCCAGTTGGTACGTTTGCTGCAAATGTTGTTGCAGGTTTGATTATTGGTTTTGTGACGGGACTTGATCTTGCAAGTCCACTTCAGCCACAGGTCAAGCTATTCTTAGCCGTAGGCCTTTGCGGAGGACTTTCGACCTTCTCGACCTTCTCAAATGAAACTCTTACCTTTATTCAAGCAGGTAATTGGACTGCTGCAGGTGTGAACATTGCAGTCAATGTTATAACGTGCCTGGTTGCTGTATTCATTGGATTGAAATTATCAGCTGTTGTGTCGTAGCTTGATTATTCGATTATCTAAATTAAAAAGCTAGATATCCTTCTTTTGGATACCTAGCTTTTTAATTTGCTTTTTTAAATGCCATTGCCGCGTCTTTATTTTGTCATCTTAGGCAGTATAAAGAGCACAATTCCCATGGTAACAAGAGGAATACAAGCTACGCACACAAGCACAAAGAGTGCATTCTGAGCTCCTGCAAGGGTGCTTGTAGCTAAGTCTGTAGCTCCAAGCTGAGAAGCCGCTACAACGCCAGAAATAACGCTGGTTCCCATAGCGCCAAAGAGCTGCTGCATTGTGTTAATAACAGCATTTCCATCTGCCTTGCGGTCTTCCGGTAAGTGTCCCAAGGCTACCGTAAAATTGTTTCCCATCTGAAGTGCCTGACCAATGGCAAAGATGGCAAAAATATACGTGATCATTTCTACAGTAAGCTGGTGAACAAAGAGCAGCAAAAGGAGCATGCTGGTTAGGCAGCAAAGAATGCCTGTAACAATAGGCTTTTTAGCTCCTAGCTTGTCTAAAATTTGACCAGAAATTGGTGCCATAACTGCGCCAATAGCACATCCTGGAAGCATCTGAGCTCCTGCAGCGGTAGCGCCTGCACCCAGTACTAGCTGGGAGAAGTTAGGCAGAAGATATGACTGACCAAGAATAATAAATTGCAGAGCAACAATAGCAAAGAGCGAGAGTACAAAGCCCTTCTCGCTAAATACCTCAAGGTTAATGATGGGGATTTTTGGAGATTTATCCGATTGCTCCTGGTATTTAAAGGAGTTCTCGTGACGCACAAAAAGCGCAAGCGAGCCCACAAAAATCACCATTGCAAGCAAAACAGGAATGCTAAGAAGACCAAACGCGCTGGACTCGTCAATGACAAAGATGAGCGCAATAAAACTTACGGTAAGCAGCAGCCAGCCAAAGACATCAAAAGAAATCACTTCAGTCTCATGGCTCTGTTGGATTGAACTAATTCCCAGTACAAACGCCACAATCAAGAAGGGGAGAAGACCGGCAAAAATCATTCGCCAGCCAAGATGCTCTGCAATCCAGCCACCAGCTGAAGGTCCTACTGCAGGTGCAACGGCGGTAACTAGCATGCCAATGCCCATCATGACACCCATGTTTTTAAGTGGAGCCTGTTCGGTAATGATGTTGAACATCAGTGGTAGAGCCAGACCGGTGCCAATGCCTTCTAAAATGCGGCCAAGCAGCAATAACATAAACGTTGGAGCAGCAAATCCGCATAGAATGCCACTGATATAGAAGATCATGGCTACGGTAAAGATACTTTTAGTTTTGAATCGTCTGTTTAAATACGACGACATAGGCATGATAATAGCAAGAATCAAAAGGTACGAGGTGGTCATCCATTGTACCGTTGAGGTGCCAATAGAGAATTCCTCCATTAACGTTGGAAACGTCACGTTCATGGCAGTTTCTACGACAACTCCCGAGAAGGACATAATTCCTGTTGCAATTACAGAAAGAACAAGTTTTGCGTTGAGCTCTCTTTTAAACATTTAATCCCTTCTTTTCTCGGCGGTACATCGTAACACTATTCAAAGTAGGTTTTAATACTGTGGGCATATTCGTTGAGTTTTGATATGTTTTTTATTGGAAAGATTATTTTTTTCTTTATATTTGAGTTAATTAGTGTTACAAATAGTAAAAAGAGGTGATGAAGATGTCTAGTTCTTTTATTGCCAGTAGAACATATCTACCATCTAAAAATGAAATTTCTAAGTTCTAATAATTTCTTTATTTTTAAATCAAATAGGGAGGTTATTATGAAGAAAGTATATACATTGTTGATAGCTCTTCTCGCCATCGTGTTGCTTGGGACATTTACTC
The DNA here is from genome assembly GCA_015258785.1 of Atopobium sp. Classification (GTDB taxonomy): domain Bacteria; phylum Actinomycetota; class Coriobacteriia; order Coriobacteriales; family Atopobiaceae; genus Lancefieldella. The sequence continues at coordinate 58,105 of JABZHP010000003.1, read as the reverse complement.
CATTGCAGGCTTCAGCAGAGGACTTCCAGAGTAATCAGGTGCTACCCTCAGAGAATACTGACATTTCCTTTAATTTAGAAAATGGCCAGGGTCAAGAAAAACAAGTTGTGTTAGAAGACGGAACTATTGCGACAATTGGTATTGTTCCAGTTAATAACCATGCAAGTAGACTCGTGAATTATGAGTTAAACGGTGGCTCTGAAACATGGAAAGTGTATTGGTATATTGGAGTCTTAAATTCAGAGTATTGGCTTGATCTTAATAATTATCGAATTGTTCGAGCCTATGATTATAGGAGTACTGCAGTAGGGATTAGCATTTATAATCAATCCTTAGAATATGGAAGTACTTGGTCGACATATCGTTGTGATTTTAATGGAGTTTTTAGCGGGTCAAGAATTTTGCACGGCGATATTTCTGGACATGTATTAACTACCTCAATAGTGGGCTTTTAATTATTTAGGAGTATAAGTTTATGGGAGCGCCGGAGATAATAATTCTTATTGTACTTTTTCTAATTTTATCCGTCATGTTCTACTGTGGACGAAAAGCTTTTATTTGGCTTTCTAGTTATTTAAAGAAACTGGATGGTTTACAGGATTCTATTAATGATTTGAATAGAAGGATATAAGCAATAGTTTATTAAAAACGGTTTGGCGTTGGAGGTTGAATCAATTAGAAGGCGTGGTTATTTTGTTGTAGATATTTAACTTATAGTTCAGTGATTTAGTCAATTTAAGTTCGAAGAACGGGGTGGTTTTAAACCACCCCGTTCTGCTTAACAATATTGCGTGTTAGCAAGCTGTTTATTTAGCTTTGCCCTGGTTAGCAACAGCGTTAATCTTTGCCTCAATGACAGCTGGATCGCCAATATAGTGCTTGTCAACAATGTTCCAATCCTTGTCAAAGGTGTATGCGCAAGGAATGCCAGTTGGGATGTTAACCTCAAGAATTTCTTCTGGAGTGAGGTGCTCAAACTGCATAACAAGAGCGCGAAGGCTGTTGCCGTGTGCAGCAATAAGAACACGCTTACCTGCCTCAAGCTGTGGCTTGATCTCCTGCTCGAAGTAAGGCCATGCACGTGCAATGGTGTCCTTCAGGCACTCGGTGTAAGGAAGATCCTCTGCTGGAACATCGCGGAACATTTCCTGAACGTGAGGATCGCGCTCGTCGCCTGGCTCAAGAGCTGGTGGCTGGACATCAAAGGAACGACGCCAAATCTTTACCTGCTCCTCGCCGTGCTCAGCAGCTGCATCAGCCTTGTTGAGGCCCTGAAGTGCACCATAGTGGCGCTCGTTCAGACGCCAAGTCTTATGAACAGGAAGCCAGTTACGGTCAAGCTCATCAAGAACATGATTCAGAGTGTGAATAGCACGCTTGAGCAGAGAAGTGTAGCAAACATCAAAGTCATAGCCAGCCTCTTTAAGAGCACGGCCGCCAGCTGCTGCCTCCTCGTGACCAGTCTCGGTAAGGTCAACGTCAGTCCAACCAGTGAACAGGTTGAGCTTGTTCCACTCAGACTCACCGTGGCGAACAATAACAAGGTGCATGTACTGATCTTCAGCCATTAGGCTTCCTTTCTACGCGTCAAACTTTGTGCGCCATACGTGGCAAACACCAAGCTTTTAGCAATACTTCACATACAGATGTAAGACAAAACGCTTGCGAATAATATTCTACCGCACACCGAAAAATACGTGCGAATCAATGTCTAAAAGATTTTGCATGTCGCGTGTGCCAACTTTGAACTGCCTCCCATTTCTTGGACATAAGAAATAGGAGGCAGTTCAAAACACACCTATGTCGGATAATCTGTTAAAAAGACGTATACATTACGCTGAAAATACCCCAATCATGCAGATTATCGTCATTAGGTGTGTAAAATGCCCGCAATTGAGCAGAATATCCGACTTAGGTGTGTTCCGTAGATACAGAATTTATCGATAGTTAAATTTCTTATATTTCTCTATTCATGTTCAAGCATATTAGATGCAGTTTATGCATAGAGATGCATATCAGGTAGTGCGACCATCTAGCTGCCTGGCTATCTTGACTAAGAACATGTCGATTCTTCCGCAGAACCTACCAAAGCTGCGCTATTTTGTGCGCCAAGCCTAAAAGCCAACGTTAACACGCTGCAGAATCATAATCACCCGCATATGAACTGCGTCCCAAAACTTGGACATAAGAAATGGGGGGCAGTTCACTTTGAATTAGAGCGCAGTTCTCAATTGTTTTGGTAAGAATTTAGATTCTGCAAATATTTTATGATTCAGCGTATGCAAGCATGTAATGAGGGTATAGTATGCCGTAGTTAACAAATTGAGGAGTATCTGTATGAGTCCTATTGATATTTTGGTTGTCCTTATCGTCATTGCTCTTGTTGCTCTTTGTGTCCGCTCTCAACTTAAGAGTGCAAAAAAGGGCTCTTGTTCTGGCTGTTCTTCATCCAGCAGCTGTGGCACTCATCATGATGGAGATGGTCACTGCGGTGTTGCTCAGAAAATGATTTCTGATGTCGATAAGGCTTTTGACGCTCAATAGGTCAATTGTCACAATTTCATTAACAATTTTTACCATTCGCCCGGTTTCAGTGAAGTGGAAACATAGCCGTAACAAGAATGTGTCATGGTAGTTACGATTCCAGTTTTCTGACCCGGGAGGACCGTATGAGTACGGATAAGAAAATTGACTATATTCTTCGCACAGTAGAGGAGCGAGACGTCCGCTACCTGCGTCTTTGTTTTACCGATGTACTCGGCGGATTAAAGGCTCTCTCCATTTCCCCCGAGGAGCTAGAAGAGGCTTTTGTTGAGGGCATTGGTTTTGACGGCTCCAACGTTGACGGCTTTGCTTCCCAGGAGCAGTCCGATCTTCTCGCGTTCCCCGATGCAGATACGTTCCAGATTCTTCCATGGAAGACAGATGATGGTGTAGTTGCAAACGTATTCTGCGATATTCAAACTCCTCGACGTGAGGCTTTTACAGGCGATCCACGCCTTGTACTGAGAAATGCTTTTATCAAGGCAGAAGACCTTGGCTATGTCGCAAATGTTGGCCCTAAGCTTGAGTATTTTTATTTTGTGAGCGGGACTGAGCCAAAGCCTATTGATCAGGCTGGATACCTTGATTTGAATTCTGCTGACCTCAGCCATAGCCTTCGATACTCCACGTCTCGTGCACTTGAGAATCTTTCTATTCCTGTTCAGTATTCTTTCCATGCAGCTGGCCCTGCTCAAAACGGCGTTGAGCTCCGTTATGCAGAAGCACTAACTTGCGCGGATAACATTGTTACTGCTCGTCTGGTTATCAGGCATATTGCAACACTTCACGGTGTGTTTGCTTCGTTTATGCCAAAGCCTCTTCAGGGAGTTCCTGGCTCAGCCATGCTTTTGAATCAGTCGCTTCTTGACCACGATGGCGAGTCTCTGTTCTGGGCTCCAAAGACTGAGAGCGAGGCCCACCTTTCTGAGCTTGCTCAACACTACATTGCAGGTCTTATTAAGTACGCTCCCGAGTACATGCTTATTACTAACCCAACGGTTAATTCCTATAAGCGTTTTGATCGTGATGCTATTCCTGCCTATGCAACCTGGGGTCGTAAAAACCGTTCTGCTATGGTTCGTATTCCTACGCATAAGCCAGGAAAGCATGTTGCCACCCGTGCTGAGCTGCGTATTCCTGATCCAACTGCAAACCCTTATTTGGCAAATGCTGTAACGCTTATGGCTGGCCTCAAGGGTATTGAAGAGGGTCTCTCTCTTCCTGAAGAGTTTGTGGGCGGAAATCCTGCTGATTATGGCGAGAAACTCCCCACAAATCTTGGAGAGGCACTTGAGCGCTTCAAGCAGTCTGAGCTTCTCAAAGACGCTCTTGGTGAGCATATCTTCTCGTATCTGTGTGAGCGCAAAGCAGAGGAGTGGCGTGAGTTCTGCCTTACCGTCACTGACTGGGATACCCAGAAATACTACGCTGGTTGCTAAGCAACTATTCTGCTTGCATTTATTAGGTACCTTTGAACCCTGTTCTGATTTTTTCAGAGCAGGGTTTTTTGACGAGAAACCCTTGTTTCACGCAAAGAATGTAGTCTTCTTACTCGAATTGTTACCGTTTTATGAACTGAAAAAATTACTTTTACCTGGGCTTTATTGGATAGAATGACTCAATAATAGTCATTTATACAAAGAAATATAGCTTCTCACCATTTTTATGCAATAAAAACGAGAAATACGAAGAAAATTATAAGTAGATTTTTCATATTTGATTCCTATAATTCATTCCAATGAATTTCAGCTCAGATTTATTCAGGAAGAGGCAGATATGAAATCTTCATTTGTAACTACAGCTAAGAAGGCTGCCCTAAAGGGCGCCGCAGTTGTTTCTATGGCATGTGCGCTTATGGGTCTTATGGCCTGCTCACCCTCTAAACAAGAGACTGCTCAGCAGAGCACCACTGCACAGTCAGAGTCCGGCTATACGCTGGTAACTAAGGGTCATCTGACCGTTGTAGCAGAGCTTGGTTTCCAGCCTTTTGAGTACTTTGAAGGTAACTCAACCACTCCTGTTGGTTTTGACGTTGATCTTATTACCGAGATTGCAAAAAGACTCAATCTTGAGGTTACGTACCTGCCAAACCAGAAGTTTGACACCCTTGTTCCAACTATTAAGCAGGGTGGCAAAGCAGACGTTGCTATCGCAGGCATTACCATTACTGACGAGCGCTCTCAGGAGGTAGACTTCACTACTTCTTACCTCGACTCCAATCAGTCCTTGGTTGTTAAGTCAGGCAGCACCGAGACCGAGCAGACGCTCAACGACGCCTCTAAGAAGGTTGTTGTTCAGACAGGTACTTCCGGCGAGGATTGGGCAAAGGAGAATCTTCCAAAGGCAACTATCGTTTCTGTCGACGATGTTGCTGCAGCAATGGCAGGAGTCCAGACTGGTTTGTACGATGCTATGGTCATTGACTTGCCTGTTGCTTCCAATCTGATTAGCACTTCATATTCTGATCTGACTATTGCAAAAGAAATTCCAACAGGTGAGCAGTACGGCATTGTAGTTTCCAAGGACAATCCTGCGCTGACCGAGGCAATCAACAAGGTTCTTGCAGACATGGAGAAGGACGGCACTATGACTGCTCTCAAGACCAAATGGTTTGGCTCTAACATCTAGTTTTACCAGCTCAGCAAAAGTGCTTGAAGTCAGATTTGGCTTCAAGCACTCACTGTTTTCATCAGGATTTATCGCAACTAAGCTCTAAAGGAGTATCACGTGATTGCACTTTTGCACAAAACTATGTCAGGACAGCAACTGTCCTTGTGCATGTCATCTGCGAGTTTCAAAGCTGAATCTGCACCTCAGAGTACGGCTTATAATTCAGCTAAGTCAAAGCTCTCGCATAATCGTGCGTACTCCTCGCTGCTTGTAGTTCTTCTCGCTACGCTTCTTTTGAGTGGGCTGTTCTTTATGTCTCTGAGCGTGTTTTCTGTTCAGAGTGCGTTTGCTCTCACCACAAATAAGGCAACAGCTAAGTCAAATCAGACAGAAGGCAATGGCGTTATCGGTGGCAAAGAGACCCGTTTGACCTGGGAGGGAACAGTTGAGGACGAGCAGGTCTTTCAGCTGACTTTGCAGCTTCCTGAGGGCTCCGATCTGCAGAGCGCAACTACTAAGGTGACCGTTCTTTCAGGTCTTACGCGCGAGAAGATCGAGGCAACTGCAAGCGTCCAGGGAACGCAGGTTGTGATTTCTTTTGCAACGCCGGTGGATGCTCAAAAGCTGATTCGTGTAGAGATTTCCGGCATAAAGTTTCCTGCTGACGGAGGTTCGTACACTGTTGAGGGAACCTACACCACTGAGCAGGGAACTCAAAAGCTTGCTTCTTCTCCCGAAATCACCATTATTCCTAACACGCCAGTTCAGGCTCTGGTGAATTGGCTTGATGCTCAGCCTTGGGTGGAAGCGTGGAACTCCAATCACTTTTTGGGCATGTTCTTAAAGCCTCAACTGATTGTTTCTTCAGTGGTAATGCTCTTTCCTGGATGGCTGGTTTGTCTTGCAATTGTAATTTGCGCTTATCCTGTAGCTATTGTGCTGGGAATGGGCTTTGCGCTGCTGAAGATTTCCAAGAATCCGTTCCTGCGTGCACTTGCGGTGGTATATATCAATTTGTTGCGTGGAACCCCATTTTTCCTGCAGATTTATATTCTGTTCTTTGGTCTTCCTATGCTAAATATCAATCTGGACGCCAATTTGCTTGGCTTTATTGTGGTCGCCATTAATTCTTCTGCGTATCTTTCAGAGATCTTCCGCGCGGGCATTCAATCAATTCCGCAGGGTCAGTATGAGGCAGCAAGCTCTCTTGGTATGAATCGTTTTCAGACCATGACGTTTATCATCATTCCTCAAACTATCCGCCGAGTAATTCCGCCTCTTACCAGCGACTTCATTACTTCCTACAAAGATACCTCGCTGCTTTCTTCTGTAGGTGTTATGGAGCTGATGATGTTTGCTAAAAACCTCACCACCTCAACGGGAAACATGACGCCATATATGACGGCCGCTCTGTTCTATTTGGCAATTACCCTGCCACTCATTAAGGTAGTTGGCACTATCGAAAAACGCATGGAGCAGTCAGAAACAGGTAAAACAGCAAGCGTCGCAGATAGTAAGACCCAAGCTCTTTCCAAGGAGGAAAACTAATGTCTTTCTTTTCTTTCAAAAAGAAGTCGAATACAGAACAACCCGCCTTGGATGCTGAAGTTGCTGCACAAGAGGCATTTGAGCGCGATAAGCCCCTTACTAACCATACTTTTGAGGCAGGTGAACATCCTATTGTTCGTATTGAGCACCTCAATAAGTCGTTTGGATCAACGCATGTCTTAAATGACGTTAACCTGACTGTTTGGCCAGGTGAAGTTGTGGTTGTGCTTGGTCCTTCGGGCTCCGGTAAATCCACTATGCTCCGTTGTATTAATCTGCTGGAGACACCTTCTGCAGGTCATATCCTTATTGAGGACCAAGAGATTACAGGTACCAATGAAGCTGAGGTCAACGCCCTTCGTAGAGATGTCGGAATGGTTTTTCAGCAGTTCAATCTGTTTGGTCATTTAACGGTCAAAGAGAACGTAATGATTGGTCAGATTAAGGTTCTAGGGAAGTCAAAAGAGGAAGCAGATGCAGAGGCGCTAAAGCAGCTGGAGGCTGTTGGCCTTGCCGATAGAGCAGACTTCAAGCCTGGTGCGCTTTCCGGTGGACAGCAGCAGCGTGTAGCAATCGCTCGCGCCGTTGCTATGCATCCAAATGTACTTCTATTTGATGAGCCTACTTCCGCGCTTGACCCCGAGCTTGTTCGTGGTGTTTTGGATGTTATGCGTGATCTGGCAAAGAACTCTGGTATGACCATGATTGTGGTAACGCACGAGATGGGTTTTGCAAAAGACGTGGCAGATCGCGTGGTCTTTATGGAAGGAGGAGTGGTAGTTGAGCAAGGTACTCCTGATGTCATTTTCAACAATCCACAAAACCCTCGAACAGCTGAGTTCATTGGCGCTATTGCGTAAACCCATACTTTTTAGAATTAATACGCAAACGTAAAAAAATATTTTAGGGCGAGAAAATCTTCTCGCCCTAATTGCAGATAATGAGGTATATCTGCTCTTTATTCGCAGCTTGTGGTATGCTTTATAAGATTAAGCTTATCCTAGGGGGAATCGATGCATCACAAGAATATTCTTCTTGTATCTGCAACGACACGCTTACATGAACGTATGCGTGAACTTTCGCATGTCATTGATGTGTCTATCGCTCTTGCAAATGCAGCCTCATTTTCTCAGGCTGCGGCTTCTGGTCATACTTTTGACCTTATTATTCTTGATCAAAAAGACCTGTCCCAGGATGTTATTAGTACGGTTGAAAATTATTCCGCGCAAAATGGTGGAATTGCTCGCCTGTTTGTTGCTGACCTTGATAATCTTTCTAAGTTTGTTCTGCCTGTTCAGGGCAAGAGCGATTTTATTTTGTCTACTGCAACTATCCAGGAGTTTAGCCTTAGGTGCTCGCTGCTTTTGTGGCCAGGTACCGAGAGCACTTCTAGAGATTTGGTTATTGTTGACAACATAAAGATTAACCTGGCAACGTATCAGGTTTACATTGATGAATCTCCTGTTGATCTTACGTATATGGAGTATCTGTTGCTGTCATTCTTGGCAACACATCCGTCTCGTGCATACTCACGTGAGGCTCTTTTGCAGCGCGTTTGGGGCTTTGAGTACTGTGGTGGCACTAGAACAGTAGACGTTCATGTAAGGCGTGTTCGCTCAAAGATTGGTCCTCAAGCAGCTGCTCATCTTGAGACGGTTCGCGGCGTAGGCTATCTGTTTAGAGCATAATCGCAGGTACAAACTGCATTTAATGGGATCTGCAAACTTCTTTCTTACTAGTAGGACTCCCGCGCGTCTTTCTCATAATGAGAAACGAATTTTTGTCCGGTATAACGGGTAGAATACACATATTGAAAAATTGGTGTTTAGCGCAGAATTATTTGCGTTAGCTGTTTGCATCAAAGTGATGTTAAGGAGGATGTCTATGGAGAACCAAGCACATGGTTTAACCACAGATTCCACTGTAAATAAGCGTTTTTCGTCAGTTAAGCAGGCTGGATTTATGTCTATGTTCAAAAGCTCAAGTGTAAAAAGAACAGCTTGTGCAATTGCTTTTGCCGTTGCTTGTGTTCCTACCATTGCTTTGGGAGAGGGAATTTCTAAGCTTCCTGCAGTATCTGGTCAGGCAACTATTTCTCAAGCAGCAACATCTCGTCCTGCTGCAGAACCAACTGATACTAAGACGGCAGAAACGGTAGCTTCTAAGGTTTTGCCTTCGGTTGTGTCCGTTAAGGCTACCAGTGATTCATCAGGCTCAACCGGTTCTGGCGTTGTATTGAACACAAATGGAGACATTCTTACCAATTACCACGTCATTGAGGGCATGGATACATTTTCTATCTCCGTTAATGACAAAGAGTATGAGTGCACTGTCGTAGGAACAGACCCTACCTCTGACCTTGCTGTTCTTCATGCTGACCTTAAGGGAGATAGCCTAACCCCAATTGAGATTGGTAACTCCGATAACCTGGCTCCTGGTAGTTGGGTTATGAGTGTTGGTAGCCCATTTGGTCTTGATCACTCTGTTTCCGCAGGTATTGTTTCTGCTCTTTCTCGTGGAGATATGCTTGAGACAGAGGGTGGAGAAACCACTATTTATGCAAACCTCATCCAGGTTGATGCAGCTATTAACCCAGGTAATTCTGGCGGAGCTCTGGTTGACTCTAATGGTCAGCTTGTGGGTATTTGTACGTTGTTCTCGTCAGATACCAAGTCATTTGCGGGTATTGGCTTTGCAATTCCTTCTAACTATGCCATTGATATTGCAAATCAGATTCTTTCTGGCCAACAAGTTAAGCATGCCTATATTGGCCTTTCTATGCAGACCGTTACTCCTCGAGTTGCAAAGCGCAATGATCTCTCGGTAGATTACGGTGCGTATGTAGCAGGCCTTCTTGATGATAGTCCTGCAGAGGGTGCTGGTATTAAAAAGGGTGATGTTATTGTCTCTATTGGTGGAGAGCGCGTAGTTTCTGCTGATGCAGCTATTATTGCCGTTCGCTCTCACAAGATTGGAGAGACCGTTCCTGTAGAGGTCGTACGTGGAGAAGACCGCCTTACTATCAACGTCACGCTTGGTTCTGATGAGACGCTTTCTTCTATGAAAGAGAAAGAAAAGAACAGCAAGAACGAAACAAACAACGTTGATGATAAGCAGGATCGTACTGAAGATGATGATTCCTATAGGTATTACCGCCAGCAAAACTATTGGGAAGAATTCTGGGATTACTTCACTAATCCTTATGGAGATAAAGATGTTAATTCCGATAATCCATTTGTGAATATCGTAGAGAGCATTACCAATAGCATTGCAGAAGCAATCTACGGAATTTTTGGCTAACACTCAGATTGTGTTTGCTGTGTTTGCGTTTGTTTGTTCTGCTATGAGTTAGGGGAGTCTTGTGGATTTGCTTGTGCTGTTAGTTTTGGCTGTAGTTGTCATTGTGCTTATCGTGAGCCTTGTCACACTTTCCTCTAAGCTCTCGCAAGTAAAGACGCTGCAAGAGCAAAGTCAAACATCATCTGCAGAGCTTATAAGAAGCTCCCAAGAGTTGGATCGTCGTGTTACGGATAACATGGCAAAAATGCAAGAGCTTATGGATATAAAGCTTGAGAAGGTAAGAGAGGTAGTTGATCAAAAGCTCACCTCAACACTGCAAAATCAGACAAAGCAGACTGATCAACGCATTGCTCAGCTTGATGCTCGTTTTGATGCTTTTCAGCGTCGTGTGGATGACAACATGAAAGCAACTTCCCAGGCTTCAACTGAGCAGCTTGGCAAGGTTAGAGAGACTGTTGACAAACAGCTCAGCGATATGCGTAAAGAGAACGAGGCAAAACTTGAACTCATGCGTCAGACCGTTGACGAGAAACTCCAGAAAACGCTTGATGAGCGTATGACCCAATCGTTTCAGCGCGTATCTACGCAACTTGAGCAAGTTCATCAAGGCTTGGGAGAAATGCGCGGCCTTGCAGAAGGTGTTGGAGACTTAAAGAAAGTTCTTTCTGGCGTTAAGACTCGCGGAATTGTTGGAGAAATTCAGCTTGGCGCAATTCTAAGAGACATTCTTTCTCCAGAACAGTATGAAGAGAATGTAGCTACTGTTTCTGGCTCTACTGAGCGCGTGGAGTTTGCTGTTAAGTTGCCTGGAGAGTCAGGGGAGACTGTTTGGCTTCCTATTGATTCTAAGTTCCCAGGAGATACGTACGAGCACCTAGTAGATGCAATTAACGCAGGAAATGAAGAGGCTATTGCTGCTGCTAAAAAGGGTCTAGAGACTCGAATTAAGGCAGAGGCAAAAGATATCTCTACAAAGTATATTGCCCCACCAGAGACAACTAACTTTGCTATTTTGTTCCTTCCTTTTGAAGGACTTTATGCAGAGGTAGTCAGTCAGACGGGACTGCTTGAGCAGCTACAAAGAGAGTATCGCGTTAATGTGTGTGGACCTTCCACCATGGCCGCACTTCTTAACAGTCTTCAAATGGGATTTCAATCTGTTGCTATTCAGAAGCATGCAGACGAGATTCAAAAAGTTCTCTCCGCAGTTAAGACAGAGTTTGAGACGTATCAGGCACAGCTTGAGAAGGCTCAGAAACAGATTAGAACTGCAGAAACCACCATTGATAAGATTCTTACTACTAGAACAAAGGCTATGAATCGCAAGCTCAGAGGTGTTACTGCGTTAGAGAGCCTTGAAGATGCGCAGAGTACTTTAGGTCTTGCTGAGGGAAGTGTAGAAGATCAAGAGGACGATGAGTAGCGCGTTTATTTGAGTGCTGAGTTTCTCTTTTATAGGTAGATAAAAAACAGCGGCTTCGGTTGCTGTTTTTTTGTTGCGTAAAAATACCGTATGGGGGTATACTGTTTATAGTACTTAATACCCCCTATGGGTATGTAAAGGAGGAGAGATGGCTCAGAAAAACGGCCAATCACAAAAGACATGCTGTCATTGTGATCACAAGGCAACCCCTCGTTCAAGCGAACTTAAAAGCGGGGTTTCTCGCCGTATTAACCGTGCAATCGGTCAGCTCAATGGCATTAAAACAATGATTGACGAGGATCGTTATTGCGGAGATGTCCTTATTCAGCTTGCAGCAGTTGAGTCTGCGGTTAAGGCCATCTCAAGAGAAGTAATGCAGGATCACCTGGAGTCTTGCGTGGTTGACCGCATCCAGTCGGGTGATACAGAAGTTATTGATGAGGTTATGGACCTCTTTAAGCGTTTTATGTAAGGTGGCGTTATGGATCAGAAAGTTTTTGATGTACAAGGAATGACGTGTGCAAGTTGTTCTGCGCACGTAGAGAAGGCGGCAAACTCTGTTTCTGGTGTCTCTGAGGCTCGCGTTAATCTGCTTAAGAATTCTATGGAAGTTGATTACGACGGTAATCCAGATACCCTCAAGCAGATTTCTGACGCAGTAAGCAAAGCAGGCTATGAGGCAACACCTCGTAGCGACAAAAAAGATTCTGCTGCAACTACTAAGGCAGATGCTACCGATGCTTCAGAAAAGGCGGTAAAGCAAAAGAGGATTGAACTTATCTCCTCAATGGCGTTTGCCATTCCACTGTTCTATCTTGCCATGGGTGAGATGATGGGAGCACCTGTTCCGCCTGCTGTTTCTGGTATGAATGGCATGATGAACTTGGCTCTTACCGAACTCTTGCTTTGCATTCCTATTCTGTTTATTTGTCGCCACTATTTTGTTGGTGGATTCCGCTCATTGCTGCATGGCGCTCCTAATATGGACTCGCTCATTGCGCTGGGCTCAGCAGCGTCGTTTGCCTACAGTGTTGTCAGTTTGTACCAGATGGCAAACGCTTTTGTTGCAGGAGACATTACTGCAGCTCACCAGGCAATGCACGGCATGTACTTTGAGTCCGCAGGTTTGATTCTTGCTCTGATTACCTTGGGTAAGTTCTTTGAGGCTCGCGCAAAAGGTCATACCACAGGTGCAATTAACGCACTTATGAACCTTGCCCCAAAGACTGCTATTCTCGTCAAAGACGGTGTTGAACAAGAAGTTCCTGCAGATACCGTTGTGGTGGGAGACGTGCTTGTGGTAAGGGCTGGTCAGTCAATTCCTGTTGATGGCCAGCTCATCGAGGGAGAAGGATCTGTCGATGAGTCCGCGATTACCGGAGAGCCCGTTCCTGTAAGTAAGACCGTTGGCGATTCCGTGACAGGTGCTACGGTATCTACCGGCGGCTGGTTTAAGATGCGTGCCACCGCTGTTGGCGATGACACTACACTTGCAGGCATTATCCGCCTGGTTGACGAGGCAACAAGCTCCAAAGCACCTATCGAGCGTCTTGCTGACAGCATTGCTGGCATCTTTGTACCTGTTGTCATTGGAATTGCGCTGGTAACCTTTGCAGCATGGTTTGTCTTTGTGGCACCTGGTGACTTTGCGGTTGCTCTCTCGCACGCTGTTGCTGTCCTGGTTATTTCGTGCCCTTGTGCACTTGGCCTGGCAACACCTACCGCCATTATGGTAGGAACCGGCCTAGGTGCCTCAAATGGCATTTTGGTCAAGTCTGCCGAGGCGCTTGAGGGTGCGGTCCGAGCAACCGTGGTTGTTCTTGATAAGACCGGAACGCTCACTGAGGGCAAGCCGAGCGTAACTGACGTACTTTGTGCAGGTGGAACTTCCGAGCACCAGCTACTTGAGTATGCATATGCGCTTGAGCAAAAGAGCGAACATCCACTTGCGCAGGCAATTGTTACGTACGCTCAAGAGAAGCTAGGAGAGTCTGCAGGCAGCTCTCTTGATGTACAGGAGTTCTCGCAAGTTGCTGGCGGAGGCCTTTCAGCAAAGGTTAACGAAAAACGCCTTGTAGCAGGAAACGCTCGTCTTATGGAACAGGAGGGCATCAGCACACAAGAGCTGACTTCCCAGGCTCAGCAGCTAGCTGAACAGGCAAAAACACCGCTGTACTTTGCACTTGAGGGTAAGCTCCTTGGTGTCATTGCTGTAGCCGACAAGGTTAAGCAAACTAGCGCTTCCACCATTGCTCGTCTTCGTGCTATGGGCGTTAAGTCTGTCATGCTCACTGGTGATCAGGCAACAACGGCAAACGTCATAGGTAAGGAGCTTGGTGTTGACCAGGTTATCTCTGATGTCTTGCCAAGCCAAAAAGAGTCCTACATTAGGCAATTCCAAGACGCTGGAGAAAATGTTGTTATGGTTGGCGATGGCATCAACGATGCTCCAGCACTCGCGCGAGCAAACGTGGGAATTGCAATTGGTGCAGGTACCGATGTTGCTATTGAGTCCGCTGACATTGTTTTGATGAAGTCTGATCCAGCTGATGTTGCAACTTCAATTGAGCTTTCTCGTGCCACTATGACCAACATCAAAGAAAACCTGTTCTGGGCTCTGTTCTATAACACCATTTGTATCCCTGTAGCTATGGGCCTGTTGTATCCATTTGGCATTTCGCTGAACCCTATGATTGGTGCAGCCGCCATGGGCTTCTCGTCAGTCTTTGTTGTATGCAATGCACTGCGCCTGCGTACCTGGAAGCCAAAGAATACCAGCTCAGCAACTCGCCAAGACGCTCATGCCACAAAACCAGTCATTGACGTTCAACCTAAGTCCACAATCGACGCATCCGCGTCACAGAAGGAGGAATCTTATATGGAGAAGAAACTAAACGTAGAGGGCATGTCTTGCCAGCACTGTGTTGCACACGTCACACAGGCTCTTGAGGCTGTCGAGGGTGTTTCTAAGGCAACCGTTTCACTTGACGAGAAGAGCGCTGTAGTTGAGCTATCTTCTGATGTCGCTGACAGTACATTGGTTGATGCTGTTGTTCAGGCAGGATATGAGGCTACTATTGCCTAAGATGGGCAAGTAGACGGTCCTTCTCGCTAGAATTACTAAATACCGCACGTGCAGCATTTTCAGCAAGCTCACGTGCGGTATTTTTGTCTAGACCGCAGTGCTGCTGCAAAAGCTCAAACTCGCGCGAGAGGGTAGTGTTGGAGACAGTCATGTTGTCCGTGTTGATAGTGACCGTCAGACCAGCATCAAGCAGTTGCTCAAGAGGGAAGCGCTCTATTGACTCAAAGATGTGCGTCTGAAGGTTGCTGGTAGGGCAAATCTCAAGCGCAACATTTGCAGCTTTAAGGTCCTGGATAACGCCTGTGTCCTCCAAAGAGCGAACACCGTGGCCAATACGTTGTGCGCCAAGTCGAAGTGCAGCCTTGATGCTTTCTGGGCCAGCTGCTTCTCCCGCGTGGATAGTAAAAGGAACGTCTTTTCTTTGTGCTTCAGCAAAAAGTGACGAGAAATTCTCTGTGGCAAAGAGCGCTTCTGCTCCTGCTAAGTCTGCTGCTACGACGCCATTTCCAAGGTACGCTGCAGCCAGATCAATTGACTCTTCATTTTTGTGCTTAAGCTCTTCACCTGTGCCACGCATAGCGCAAATAATGTATGCCGTGTGGAGCGCTGACTGTGGATGCTCTGCATAGAAGTCAGCTCTACCAGCAAGAGCAGCCTCAATAACTTCTTGCTGAGAAAGACCTTCTGCAGTAAGGCTTCCTAGTGCAAAGCGGGGTTCAGCGTAGAGAATGCCCTCTGCGTCAAGCTGCTCATGAAATGCCTTTGCAACCGTACGAATGCCCTGTGCTGACTGCATAAGCTTGAGCGGCAGCTCAAATGTTGCAAGATACTGGTTAAGATCCTGGCAATGAGCCGGGACTTGCATCTTTTCTTTGAGTTCAGCCAAAGAGAAATCAAGTCCCGCATCTGCTGCAAGTTGAGCTGCGGCAGGAAGTGGGATTGATCCATCAAGGTGGACATGCAAATCGATAAGAGCACAGGAGCTCATGGCGCCTCCTACAAGAATCGTATGCTATGGCGCAAAGAGCGCAAACTAGATAGCTACATCATACGGTAGGGAAGTGGCGTTTTCCAAATCGTTTGCAAGTTTTTCAAACTGGTATCCATTGACGCGCTCAAGCAGACGTACTTCATCAGGCAAAACGTCATAGTGAATCTGAGAGCAAATAGCGCAGGCAATAGATCCAATGGTGTCTGTATCTCCACCCATCTCCGCAGCTATTCTCGCTGCTTTAGAGACTTTTCCTTGAGAGAGCTTAACTACCGCAAGAACTGCAGGTATTGTCTCTATGGTTTCATAACCACAGCCGCAGTAGTCGTAGATGTCTCTTGATGCTGCTAGGGGAGCCTCAAGGTTTTTGGCGCCCTCGCAAAACTCCAGCGCCATGATGCACTTTTGATACATGCTAGGCATAGGCATTTGTGTACCAATTTTTGTGTAGAGAGCTCGGTGTCCGTAACTTAAAGCAGTTTCAAGAGCGTCCTCAACCGTAAACGAGTTTTCAGAAAGACCTCTGCTTATGGCGGCCACAATCATTGATGCGCCCATGATAGCTACGTTGGTTCCGTGCGTGGGAAGCGCAAGTTCAGTAACACTGTTAATGAGCGCATGTTTGTCTTTCCAGCTCACAATTGAAGCCATCGGCGCACATTTCATGGCACATCCGTTAGTGGTTCCAAGGCGACCACACGTTTTAAGCGAGTGGCCAGAAAGTCGATTGGCTAACGCAGCTCTTGTGGAAGGGCCAACTACCTGAGCAGCGTTTGGCTCTGTTGCCACATAATTTTCTAGTGCATCAAAGTAGCGGGATTGGTTAAAAACTCCCTGGTTATCAATGATGTTTTTAGTCAAAATAATTGCATTTGCTGTGTCATCTGTAGTCTGACCTGCGGTAAAAGGTCTTCCAAAAAAGTCATTTTTAGGTGGACTTGAAAGACTTTGAACTCCATCAGGAAATGCAAAATCGATTTGGTGTGGTGACATCATCTCTGTTGGCATGCCATAAGCGTCGCCATAGGCAAGGGCCGTAAGCATCCTATAGAGTTTAATTTTTCTTGCCGTATTCATGTTACTCACGCTTCTTTATGTCAGAAGAACGTGATGTTTTGACTCTGCAGAGACTCTTGTTACCTGCAGAGATAAGCTTCTCATAGCAGCATGCCATGATTGCTCCCCTCAATTAGATATTCTCTGTCTTTGCAGGTTTTTCTTTACTGTGCCGTAAGGAATGCCTCACTCCTTAGATCCTTACTTTCCCAACTTGTAGTCGCAATACAAGCTAGATGGCTCAGACAGAAAATATCTCCCCCAAGTATGTTTAAAGATATCAAATATTTAAGTATTACTACAGGGGGTAAGGCTTATTAATCGGCGGGCGGTAGCTGAAGAGAGCTTAGAGGCAACTTATTCACAATAGTGACTACATGCTGTCTTATATTCTCTCTAACGCACTGAGCCATTGCTGGGTAAAATGGTTTGTAGCAATCTGAAAGGAATGGACATGCCCGCAATTTTGACTCATGACTTCTTTGGCAAGGATGCCTTTGATATAGCTGCAGGCAAACTTGGTTTTTCTACGATGGAAGAGCGAGAAGCTTTTCTGTTGGGCAACCAAGGTCCAGATCCGCTGTTTTATTTAGCAGCAGATCCGCTGCTGCATCGCTACACTAAATATGCGTCGATTATGCATAAAGAAAAAACGCCCGAACTTCTTCTTTCTATGCGTGACGCAATTGCACCTCTGCCACTCAAAGACGTTGCGGTCGCTCGCGCCTATATTGCAGGATTTCTCTGCCACTATATGCTTGATTCCACTGCTCATCCTTTTGTCTATTACTGGCAAAACATGCTTATCTCTCAAGGCGTAGAGGGCTTGGATGAATCTGCTAAAAATCAAGTACATGCAGAAATCGAGAAGGACCTTGATGAGGCAATTCTTTACGCTCACCTTTGTAAAACTGTAGCTACCTATAGGCCTTATAGCGAGGTTCTGAAGGCATCGCTGCATACGCTTTACGTTTTGGATAGGGTGTTTTTCTTTGCGTTGCTATGGACGTATGAAAAACCTACCGATACCAGGATTTTCTCGTCAGCTGCTGTTGATTTTAGGATTATCCAACATCTAGCATATTCACCAACAGGTAAGAAGAGAAAGCTACTTGGTCATCTTGAGCGTACCTTTGGTACAAATAGGTTCTCTTTGATTGAAGCGCTCTCTCACGGGGCAAGAGAATCTTCTGATTCTGATTTTGATAACAGAGCGGGAAATGAGTGGACTGATCCTTTCACGGGAGAGGTGCGCAAAGAGAGCTTCTGGGATTTGTATGACCATGCGCTGGCAAATGTGCCATACGCACTTGACGTTTTCTTCTCGCCAGACTTTAATCTTGATACTGCAAAAGAGCTTACGCAAAATCTGAACTTTGATGGTCAGACGCTTGCAGATGAAGGTTCGACAGAATAGGTTTTTGTGGCAACGTACGTTTTTTCTGATATTCACGGTCATGTGGAGCCGCTTAGGCGTGCTCTAGAGCGTATTAATCCAACTGAGTCAGACGTGTTCTATTGTCTTGGCGACATGATTGACCGTGGTCCTAGCTCGCTTGCTACTATAAAGACAATTCGCGAGCTTCCTAACTGTACGGTTTTGATGGGCAATCATGAGCAGCTTGCGCTGCAAGCGTTGGACCCAGAAGCCGATATTGAAGCTCAGTTTATGTGGCAGATTAACGGGGGAGAGGCGACACTTGCTGAGCTCAAGACGCTTTCTGAAGAAGAATATGGTGAGCTGATTGACTGGTTGCAGGCGCTTCCTTTGTACGCCACCGTTGAGGTCCAAGGTAGAGATTTTGTTCTGGTACATGCGGGCATAAGGTCTAACGGCGTTCCCTTGCCAACTGCCTGGGATAAGACTTCTTTGGAACAGTATTTAAGCAAACAGTCTGAAAACGATCTTTTGTGGATTCGTGAAGAGTTTTGGCAATATCCAACGGATTTCCGCACGTCAGAAGCAGCGTATCCCGTTGTAATTTGCGGCCATACACCTACTCCTTTGTTAGCAAGCTTTGGTGCAAAAAACTTGAATCGCAGCGCCACCACTCCTGATGGCCTTGCGCAATGGGTGCAGTCAGATGGCGATAAGTGGGGAATTGACACGGGCACTACAGGTGGAGCCGGCTATGGCCAAGTAACTGTGCTGCGCCTTGATGATTTGCAGGAGTTTGTTGAGCCGCTGCAAGAAGGCGAGTAGCTGTGGCTGCGAAGATGCCACAGCCTGCCGGCGATAGTACAAAAACAGTGCTTGCGCATGTAGAGAACACGCTTGACCCCATCATCTTCCCTGACTCTCGCGTGCTGCTTTTGGGATCCATGCCTAGTCCCAAGTCTCGAGAAATTGGCTTTTACTTTGGTAATCCTCAGAATAGATTCTGGCGCGTAGTTGCCGCGTTATATGGCGAGAAACCCCTCAAGTCCATATCTGAAAAGATTGACTTCTGTAAAAGACATCATCTTGCTCTTTGTGATGTGCTTAAGGCTTGTGATATTAAGGGTGCTAGTGATGCTTCTATTGCAAATCCGATTCCACACAATATTGGCGCTCTAATTCAAGATTCATCAATCTGCGCTATTTTTACGCTGGGTGGAACCGCAACAAAATTCTACAAGCGTTATACTGAGCAACAAACTGGTATTCCTGCACGTCAATTACCTTCTACAAGTCCCGCTAACGCACGTATGTCAGTTGAGGATTTAGTGGAAGAATTTTCCATTATCAAAAAATTTACCAATTGTGAGTTGACAATATCCTAGTAGCGGCTAGGATTATACGCATGCGAATTATGGCTACGACATACACTGCACTTTGTGCATGCACCGCGATGTGTCTGGTGCCCGGGTCACATACGACCAGGGTGTAATTGTCGCTGAGCAAAATTTTCCTGGTACAGACTCGGGCGTAAAGCTATTTTGTAACTCTTGTGTGAGTATTCGCACATCCCGAGAGGATTTATTCGCATGGACTGGAGCTTCATAGGGGAACACCTCCCACTGTATGCAGAAGCTGCAAAAATAACGCTTACTATCTCTTTCTTTGGAGTTCTCTTCTCGCTTATCGTTGGTTTGATAAGTGCTCAGATTTCGCTGACAAAGATTCCTGTTTTAAGTCAGCTTAATGCTGTTTATGTTGAGCTTTCCAGAGGAACACCCCTGCTTATTCAGCTGTTTCTTATCTACTTTGGTCTGACTAAAATTGGTCTCAAAATGGATGCAGAGGTAGCTGCTGTTGTGGGTCTAACGTTTCTTGGTGGCTCCTATATGGCAGAAGTGTTTCGTGCAGGTTTTGAATCAGTTGCAGCTATTCAGTTTGAATCTGCACAGGTTTTGGGTCTCTCAAAGATTCAAGCGCTCCAGCACGTTATTCTTCCACAGGCACTTTCTGTAGCAATTCCAGGCCTCGTTGCTAACATCATTTTCTTAATCAAGGAATCTTCCGTTGTTTCCGGCATTGCCCTCGCAGATTTGATGTACGTAACCAAAGACATTATTGGCATGCAATACGACACTACAGAAGCCCTCTTTATGCTGGTAATTGCCTATGTGATTATCCTTGTTCCTATTTCTTTGCTTGGCAGCTGGCTGGAGAGGAGGCTTGACTATGCCCGTCGATAACATTTTGCTGCAGGAAGGAGTGATAACGCGCCTTCTTGGAGGTCTTGCAACAACGGTGCACATTGGCCTTATCTCTGTGGCGCTTTCCATTCCTCTTGGTATTCTTGTTGGACTTTTTATGACATCCAACAACAAGGTTGTTCGTGCAATTCTTCGCTTTTACCTTGAGATTGTTCGTGTTATGCCTCAGCTAGTGCTGCTCTTTGTGGTGTTCTTTGGTACTTCTGAATGGTTTGATGTCAATTTTGATGGCATTGAAGCTTCAATTGTAGTTTTTACCTTCTGGGGAGCAGCCGAGCTTGGTGACCTGGTACGAGGAGCGTTGGAGTCAATTCCAGCATCTCAGTATGACAGCTCGTTTGTACTTGGCCTTTCTCGCCAGCAAACGTTCTTTAAGGTCATCCTACCTCAGGCTTTCAAGCGTCTTTTGCCTCCAGCTATCAACCTGATTACACGCATGATTAAGACAACGTCACTTTGTAATCTGATTGGCGTGGTTGAGCTGCTCAGAGTTGGTAGTCAGATCACCGATTTTTATCGCTTCAAGTTCCCAACCGACGGAGCACTTTGGATTTACGGAGCTATTTTCTTCCTGTATTTTGCTGCCTGCTTCCCACTTTCGTATCTTTCACGCAGGCTTGAGAGGAGCGCCTCACATGAGTAACACCGTTTTAGCAGTTAAGGACCTCACTAAGGTATATCCCTCAAGCCAGAAACCCGTGCTTGATAAGATTTCGCTCTCCATCAATAAAGGCGAGGTAGTCGTGGTGTTGGGACCTTCCGGTTGCGGTAAGTCTACGCTGCTTCGCGCCATTGTTGGCTTGGAAGATATCCAAGGGGGAGAAGTGCTTCTCCACGATCAGGTTATTTCTGGTCAGAAGAGGGAAAGCGCCGCAGCAGGCATTGGTATGGTTTTTCAGAGCTATGATTTATTCCCAAACATGACGGTTTTGAAAAACGTAACCCTGGCTCCTCTGGTAGTGCAGAAGCGCTCAGAGGATGAGGTTTTAGCACAGGCAGAAGAACTGTTGCGTCGTGTGGGACTGTGGGAGAAGAAGGACGCTTATCCATCAGCTCTTTCCGGTGGTCAAAAGCAGCGCGTGGCAATTGTTCGTGCTCTTATGACTAACCCTGAAGTTCTTTTGCTGGACGAGATTACTGCAGCTCTTGACCCTGAGATGGTTCATGAGGTTTTGCAGGTAGTTATGGAGCTAGCAGAGCAGGGAATGACCATGCTGGTGGTAACTCACGAGATGCGCTTTGCTCAAGCAGTTGCTGATCGAGTCATTTTGATTGATCAGGGACACATCGTAGAAGAGTCGTCCGATGCACAAGAGTTTTTCTCGGCACCTAAAACAGAAAGGGCACAAGAGTTTTTGCGCACCTTTGAATTTGAACGTGTGCATAAGTAAATAGCGTGTTTTTGCACGTAGATGATGTAGCAATTGATACAACTTGTTAGGATTTGAAATGAACTTCTTTGAAAATACTTCCGCTTCTCTTTCTCGCCGTGCTTTCCTTGGTGCAAGCGCACTTTCTGCTGCAGCTCTTTTGGCAGCTTGCAAGAAAAAGGATTCTGACGGAGCTCAGGGTGGATCTTCTGATACAGACTCAAAGTTTAGAACTCTTGATGACATTAAGAAGGCAGGCACGGTAAATATCGGCGTCTTTAGCGACAAGGCTCCTTTTGGTTACGTTGATGCAAACGGTAATTACGCTGGTTACGACATTGTTTTTGCTGAGCGCCTTGCAAAGGATATGGGCGTCAAGATCAACTACATTGCCACTGACGGACAAAATCGCGTGCCTTTCTTGCAGTCCAATAAGGCAGACATCATGTTGGCAAACTTTACGGTAACTGATGACCGTAAAGAGAAGGTTGATTTCTCTCTGCCATACATGAAGATTAAGCTGGGCGTTGTTTCTCCATCCTCTGCACCAATTACAGACGTTTCGCAGCTTGATGGCAAGAAGCTTATTGTTTCTAAGGGAACCACAGCTGAGGTTTGGTTTGCTAAGAACGCGCCTAAGGTTGAGCTGGTCAAATTTGATAGCTATGCTGATGCGTATAATGCACTGCTCGACGGCCGCGGTGATGCTTTCTCAACCGATAACACTGAGGTACTTGCATGGATTAAGTCTAACCCTGGCTTTGTTGTTGGCATTGATGACCTGGGCGACTCCGATACTATTGCCGCTGCAGTTCACAAGGGCAACTCTTCGCTGTTGGAGTTTATCAATAACGAGATCACTGGCCCACTCGCAGAGGAGAACTTCTTCCACAAGGCCTATGAAGAGACGCTTGCTCCAATTTATGGCGATGAAGTAGATCCGAATACTATGGTCGTTGAGGGCGGCAAAATCTAAGTTCTGGGCCTAGTCCGTCTTTACAGCTCAATTACACCCATTTCGCGAGAAGACCTTGCAGTTTGTAAGGTCTTCTCGCGTTTGTAGCCAAATTGTTAATTTGTACAGTACTTTTTAAAAATGTTTCTTTGTGCTGATAAAGTAGGTCAACTATTTTTTGACCGACTAGGGCAAAGGAGCTGATAATGGCAGCTGAACAGCAAAAAGCAACTCGTAAAATTGGCGTTCCCAGGTTTCCCGGCGATATTATGCTGTATCCGCTTTCTGTAGGCCTACTTCTTCACTCATTTGTTCCTCAGGTTCTAGAAATTGGTAGCTTCACCACTGCTGTTGCTAAGGGAGCTCCTGCAATTGTTGGCATTGTTTTGTTGTTTGTTGGCGCCTCCATTGATCTGAAGACTGTTCCCAAGGTTTTGAAGACTGGCCTGACCATTCTTATTCCTAAGCTCGCTATTGCTATTGCCTTTGGCCTGTTTGTTGCTAAGTTCATGAACGATAATTTCTTTGGTCTTAATGCACTTTCTATCATTGGTGGTATTACCTTCTGTAATGTTGCTCTGTACATTGGTATTACTGCTGAGTACGGGACTCCCGATGAGCAGGGCGCGGCTGCAGTTTTGTCTCTTGTTGCGGGTCCTGCGGTTACCATGATTGCCCTAGGTGCAGCAGGTGTTGCGGCAATTTCTCCTACCGCACTTGCGGGTACCCTTCTTCCTCTAGTCCTTGGTGTTGTTCTTGGCAACCTTAGTCCATTTATCAGGGGGCTTTTGGTTCCTGGTATTAACCCCTGTATTGCTGTTGTTGGCTTTGCTCTTGGTTGTGGTATGAGTGTTGAGAATCTTATTACTGGTGGTCCATCAGGCATTCTCTTAGCAGTACTTTGCATCATCACGGGTATTCTTACCATGCTTGTTGAGCGTCTTCTTGGCGGCTCTGGTAAGGCAAGTCTTGCAAGCGCAACTATTGCTGGTACCGCAACAACCACTCCTGCTGCGGTTGCTTCTGTTGATCCAACGTATACAGCTCAGGTTGTTGCAAACGCAAACGCTCAGCTTGCAGCTGCTGTAGTTATTACTGCACTGGTAGCTCCAGCATTTACGGGTTGGCTTGATAAGAAGCTCAAAAAGAAAAATGACACTACTGAGGCTCAGGCTCCAGAAGAAGCACCTGCTACTGAGTAATTAAGTAAGCCTTATATAATGCATATGAAAAACCCTCTTCTGTGCAGGTAGTTCATATGCAGGTGATTATGATTCTGCAGCGTGTTAGCGCCAGCTTTTAGGTCTGGCGCACAAAATAGCGCAGCTTTGGTAGGTTCTGCTGAAGAATCGACATGTTTCTAATCAAGATAGCCAGACAGCTAGGCGCTCACACTACCTGATATGCATATCTATGCATAAACTTCATCTAATATGCTTAAACATGAATAGACTTATATAAGAAATTTAACTATCGATAAATTTAGTATCTACAGAACACACCTAAGTCAGATATTCTGCTCAGATGCGGGCATTTTACACATCTAATGACGATAATCTGCATGATTGAGGTATTTTCAGCGTAATGTATACGTCTTTTTGACAGATTATCCGACTTAGGTGTGTTTTGAACTGCTTTCTATTTCTCGTGTCTAAGAAATGGGAGGCAGTTCACAGAAGAGGGTTTTATTCACCGGTTAAAGAAAATAAATAACATGGCTAATCTCAAATACGAGAGCAAAGGCAAGAAAAACTAAAAGTGAAATCTTTACCCATTTTTTATTTTCGCTTCTAAAAACGAGATAGCAATTAATAATCTCGAGCAGAATTGATACTAGAAAAAATAGTAATGGCGGAATAAGTCCCTGTTTCCACAGTAGTCGCGCGCCCTGATAGACAAGAAAACTAATAAGTAATACTGTGCGAAATGTTTTTCTAGAAATCGGTTCTGAAAAATTAAAAATCTTCTCGCTAAACATATCTGTTGCCTCCCTATGGACAACAAGAGCAGTTTATTTGTTACTAAAGATTGTAATACTCTCTATTAACCTCGTAGTATATAACTATAGTAATTTAACTTGTGATTGGAGGTGCGTATGGAAGTTGGGGAGTGGAGCATTAGTTCGCCAGCATCTAAGTTTTTACTTGGTACATCATGGTCAGAGAAACTTGCTCACGGATGGGTTCATCCGCTGCGTATTTCTCCCAATCAACTTAGAGTCATTGGCTCTTGTTCTTCTTGGCACCCCGGTCTTTTTAAACAGATGGCTGCTTGTACTTCAGATATTCTAGTTTCTTTTACCACGGACAGCTCAGAAGTGGTGCTTGATCTAAAAATTGACAAAGTTCCTAAGGGAGCCGCTTCTGTTTTACAGTTACTTAAAGCCACGTATCTTAAAAAACTCAGCTCTGTATTTGTGACAGTTGATGGCAAACCTTACAAGAACTTTTCGCTGGATGATGCAGGTGAACAGACACTTTCTATTCATCTAGAAACAGAAACCTCTCAGGATGACCTTGCTAGGCTTCCAGGCTTTAATGACACGCATCACGTGAGTGTTTACTTGCCCTGTTTGCAGAGCGCTTCCGTTAAAAATCTCCGTGGCAATGGCACGTTTTTCTTGCCCGATGAGCCTAAGAAAAAACTGGTGGTGTTTGGCGATTCCATTGCGCAGGGTTTTGTCCTGGAGCGCCCAGATAAAACCTGGCCGCACTGTCTTGCTAAGCGCATGAAGCTTGAGGTGGTTAACCAGGGAATTGGTGGACAAGTTTATCAGCCTGGCTCGTATACGTTTATTGAGGATGCTTCTTTAGTTATTGTTGCGCTTGGAGCAAATTATCGATACGAAAAATGCTCAAAGTCACAGGTAACGTACGATATTCAAAATTCGCTCTGGCAGATTTCTCAGATGTATGCAGATACGCGCGTGGTGGTTCTGACACCTACACCTTATTTTGAGGATGCGTATCCCACACACCCTTATTCTTGTTTCGTCGAGATTCCTCAAATTATTGAAGAGGTTGCCGGTAAGTTTGGTTTGCAGTGTATTTCTGGAGAAAAACTGTTACCTCAGGAGAAAAAATATTTTGCCGATGATGTGCATCCAAATTCTAAGGGAGCTGCACTTTTGGCAAAAAACCTGCTTGAGGCCTTAAAACAACCACCTCAGGATAGTCTTTTTTAGACGTCAAGCCTTCCTAGAAGCTCTCTCAAAATTCAACACGAGTTTTTGTCCGGTGAAACTTCTACACTAGAGGTGAAAAACATCTAGAGAGGATACACATGAACATCACTAATCCTTTTGCAACTCATATGACCGGACAACTTTCAGAAGAAACTCAGGCCCTTGTGGCTGAGCAAATAGCCAAGGGAACCTTAAGTCCTTACGCGTGCAAAAATGAAGACATCATTCGCCGAGATTCCACCCATGATCAGGCATCGCTTTTACGTCCGGCTTTCATGCGAGATGTCGAGAAAATCATGCACACTCCCGCGTATAACAGACTAAACGGCAAAACACAGGTCTTCTCGTTCCGCGCGCATGATGACATTACGCGTCGCGGCCTTCATGAACAGCTTGTTTGTAGAGTTGCCAAAGATATTGGACGTGCCCTTGGCCTTAACCTTGATTTAATTGAGGCAATTGCTCTTGGTCATGACGTGGGACATACTCCTTTTGGTCATGCAGGGGAGTATTTCCTCAATGATATTTATCACGAGCAAACGGGACGTTGGTTTTTCCACAACGTACAGAGCGTACGCGTGCTTGACGGCCTCTATGCAAGAAACCTCTCTTTGCAGACGCTTGACGGAGTAATTTGCCACAACGGCGAGTTTGAGCAGCAGATACTTCAAATGAGTGATCTTTCAACTTTTGATGAGTTTGATAAGGTGGTAGAAGATTGCTGGGAGAGAGGTCCTCAGGCTATTGCACACCTGCGTCCTATGACGCTTGAAGGTTGCGTCATGCGCATCTCTGACATTATTGCGTATGTTGGAAAAGACAGACAGGATGCACTTCGTGCGGGCGCTGCTACAGAGGAAACGTTTGATGATGGTCTTGGTGGTGCTTATAACGCATGGGCTACTTCTGCTTTTGTTGCAGACATTGTTCAGAATAGCTTTGGTAAGCCTCAGATTTCTCTCTCAGAAGAGGCGTTTAAAGAGATGAAACGAGCAAAGCGCGAGAATTACCATAAGATTTATGGTGCATCAGAAGCCAATGGTGATTTCTCTGAAGACATTAAGCGCCTGTTTGAGAAGTTGTACGAATACGAGTTGTCCTCGCTTAAATCTGGTGATCAGAGCCTTGCAATCTTTAAGCATCATATTGAGCCAGTAAGCAGGCACCTTTCTAGGTACGGCTATACCTATGACTGGAAGAGTGACGTGCATCGTACTGTTGTTGATTTTATTTCTGCAATGACTGATGACTACTTTGTAGCTACCTGCGAAGCGCTCTTCCCAGAAGCTCAGGAGCTCTTTCCAAAGAGGAGCTACTTTGCAGAAGGAGTACGCGCGTAAGGTTTACCACTCAGTCACGGTGTGGCAAACGGGCACGTAAAGAGCATTTGTGCTGAGCGGGCTTCTCGCCAAGCTTTTATGTTTGAGACGGGGTAAAATATCTGCATGGATACTTTATTTTCTGGCATGGAACGTGCCGCTAAAAAAGCTAATGCACCACTTGCTGCTCGCATGCGTCCTACCACGCTTGATGGATACGTGGGTCAGAAAGATGCGGTTGGTCATGGCTCTTGGCTGCGTAAAGCTATTGAGCACGATACGCTCTCGTCCGTTTTGCTGTACGGTCCAGCAGGCACCGGAAAGACCACGCTTGCGCGCATTATTGCTCATACAACGCACGCAGAATTTGTAGAAGTATCGGCAATTACGGGCACCGTTAAAGATCTTCGCAGAGAGATTGAAGCCGCAGAATCAAGGCTTTTAACTGCAGGTAGAAGAACTATTCTGTTCATTGATGAGATTCATCGTTTTACGCGCTCTCAGCAAGATGCCCTGCTTCATGCGGTCGAAGACAGAATTGTTGTACTCATTGGCGCTACTACAGAAAACCCTTACTTTGAGGTTAACAGCGCTCTGATTTCTCGCTCTCGTGTAGTGGAGCTGCATGCATTGTCAGATGAGGCAATCGATGAGCTCATTCAGCGAGCACTTGAATCAGAGGATGGCCTAGCTGGCACATTTGTCCTGGATGAAGCCGCTCGTAAAGAGATCGTGACGCTTGCAGGCGGAGATGGTCGTGCAGCGCTAACCTCTCTTGAGCTTGCTTCTCAAATGGTTGATGTTCCAGAATCTGCTGACAACAAGGCATCTGAGCCGCTTGTTATTACCAAGCAAAACGTTCTTGAGGCAAATCCTCGCCGCGGGCTTCCCTACGATAAAGCAGGAGATATGCACTATGACATTATCTCTGCGTTTATTAAGTCCATGCGTGGCTCAGACCCAGATGCCGCACTCTATTGGCTTGCGCGCATGATTGATGCAGGTGAGGACCCTAAATTTATTGCTCGACGCATTATGATTTTGGCCTCAGAAGATATTGGCAATGCCGATCCTCAGGCGCTGCTCATTGCACATGCAGCATTCAGGTCAGCTGAGGTCATTGGATATCCCGAGTGCAGAATTAACCTTGCGCAAGCAGTAATTTATATGGCGCTTGCTCCAAAATCTAATGCTGCAGAAGCAGGTATTGATGCCGCTCTCCATGAGGTTAGAACAGGTCCAAGGCGAGAAGTTCCAAGTTACTTAAGGGATCGTACGCGCCCTGGTTCTGAGGAGTACGGCAACTACCTCTACCCGCATAACTATCCTGGCGGGTGGATTGAACAGCGTTATCTTCCAGAAGGACTTGAACGTGGTGCGTTCTTCTCGCCATCTCCAAGAGGTTGGGAAGCGTGGAGAATTGCAGCTACAGAGCGTGATCGTCACGAGGAAGTCTAGGATTTTGAATTACTCAAGTGGGAGCATCAAGAAGGCGCTCCTCGGGTAAAATAAAAAGAACTGTAACCGTTAGCTTTGAGGGATGGCATAGATGGATTACTTACAGATTGCCCTTGTAGTCTTAGCCGTAGTTGGTGTTTGGGCCATTGTTGAGGTCGCTCTGACCCTAAGAACAACAAGAAGGTCAATTACTGAGATTACACTCTCAGCTAACAATACCATTGAGCAGATTCAGCCTGTTATTTCAAAGATTGATGGCATGGTTGATGAGCTTGATCCAACCATTAAGCAGCTACCTGCACTCATGCAGAAGGTTGATGAGGCTGCAGAGAACGCTAATACCTCTCTTGAGAGCCTCAATGTGGTTCTTGGTGATGTAGCAACCGTTTCTGGCGCAGCATCAGCCGTAACTGCAACAGTCAGCAAAGCTGCAAGTGATGCTGTCACAGGTGTTGTTGAGTCTGTTTCAAAGCTGGGAACTGGTCTTGGCGGATCTTTGAATCCTTCCAAGCTTGCTGAGGTAGCTCAGGCTCGCCTGAGCGGTGCGACTGCTTCCGCACAACAGAGTGCACAGCGTGCTCAAGAGTATCTTGAGGAGCTTCCTCTGCTTTCTCAGGACAAGACAAAGCATTCTAAACCAGCTCGCACTGAGCAGTTCTATATTGAGTACGGTTCTGAGTCTTCTCAGAAGTCTGAGGAGTAGATTGTAATGGCACAAAAAATTGTTGAGCTTTCCGCTCCTGCAGATCCAACATTTGCTCGCTCCATTAGAATGATGGCTGCTAATCTTGCTGTTTTGTGCAAGATGAATGTTGATGAGCTTGAAGATGTCAAAATGGCCGCAGAAGAAGGCTTTGTCTTTGCTTGCGGCACTCAGAAAGACTCTGTAGATATTACGTTTACCCTCGAAGACAATACTATGGCTATTGATTTTGACTTGGGTGATGAGGATCCAGTTGAGTCTGAGGCAGATAATTCTCAGCCACTAGAGCTTGTAGAGTTACTACTCTCCGCTATTTGTGATGAGTTTGCGCTTAGCGATGACGGTTATACGCTTCATCTTGTAAAGATTTCTGGCGGTGCACATGCCTAAACCTGAAGCTAACGAGGCAGTACAGGCATCTGCAGAAGAGCAGAAAGCCGCAAGAAGAGCTGCTCGCCGTGCTTCTAAAGGTACCCCGGCCTGGGATAAAGATAGAACACGAAAGCTCTTTGCCCAATATAAAGAAACAAAAGACCCTGAGGTAAGAGACCAGCTTATCGTGAGTCACTTAAACCTCGTGCGCTTTTTGGCCTCCAAGTTTAAAAACCGTGGAGAACCTCTTGATGATTTGATTCAGGTGGGAACCATTGGACTTATCAAGGCAATTGATAGGTTTGAGCCTGATCGTGGTCTTGAATTTACAACATATGCAACGCCAACCATCATGGGAGAAATCAAGCGTCACTTCCGCGATAAAGGCTGGTCAGTACGTGTTCCTCGTCGTTTGCAGGAGCTTTCGTCCAAGATTAATCAGGTCACTGATGATTTGACTAAAGAGCTGCAAAGAAGCCCTTCAATTGAAGAGATTGCCCAGCGCCTTGATACTAACGTTGAAGAGGTTCTTGAGGCTATGGAGTCTTCTAGCGCTTATAGCTCTGTTCCTCTTGAGGGAGGCGGCTCTGGTGCTGATGGCGACGAGACTCCTTCAATCATTGATCAGTATGTGACCGAAGATGAGGATCTTGCTGGTTCTGATGACCGCATTGTGCTTGAAGAGGCCATTAGAGACTTCTCGCCACGAGAGCAAGAGATTATTCGTATGCGTTTTGTTGAAGGCCTTACTCAGGTAGAGATTGCGGAGAAACTTAATATCTCTCAGGTACAGGTTTCAAGGCTGCTTCGTCGCACCTTAAAGCGTATCCAAGAAAAGATTGACCCAGAAAGCGTGAACCGTTAATGGATCAAAAGCATCAAAACTTTTCCGATTCAGCTCAAAAATGGAAACAACGTGGCTTAATGGTGTGGACAGTCATTGGTCTGGCTGCATTGTTTGCACTTGCACTGTATGTTCTTGGTATCCTGGGACAGGCTGTTGAGCTGCTCGCCATTGGCTCAATTATTGCGTTTGTCTGTAGCCCTGTTACCAATTGGCTTGAAGACAGGGGAGTGCCTCGTGGCATTTCCGCTCTTATCGCGCTTGTTCTTACGCTTATTGTGCTGGTAGGATTTTTGATTTTGATTGCGCAGCCATTGGTATTTGAGCTTACTACGCTACTCAGAAATGCTCCTTCGTATGCAAGTCAGATAGGAGCAATGGCAAGGGAGTTTTGGCAGAACTTTGACACTCAAAGTAACCCTGCTGTTAGACAGACGGTAGAACTTGCAATTGAACAGGCATCAAGTATTGGAATATCAGTTGCTTCTGGTATTTTGAGTTGGCTTTCCACATCTGCTTTAGGCAACATCTCTTCTATGGCAAACCAACTCATGGTCTTTTTCTTAGGTCTGGTTCTTGCCTATTGGCTTGCCAAAGATTATCCAGTTATTGTCCGTGAGATGGCTATTATTGCTGGTCCTCAAAAAGAGAATGAGTTCAGACTTATTCTTGCAATCTTAAGTAGATCTACCAGTGGATATATGCGAGGCACTATCATTACCTCTGCGGTTAATGGCATTCTTGTGTACTTTGGGTGTCTGATTTTAGGCAACCCTTATGCCGCTCTTATTGGCATGGTTACAGGAATCTTCCATATTATTCCTGTAGTTGGACCGGTTTTCTCGGCAGGTATTGCTCTTATTTTGAGCATCTTGGTAGACCCTGTCATGACCGTATGGACTATCGTTATCTTGATGGTTGCACAAAACGTTGTTGATAACGTGCTTTCACCTTTGGTTATGGCAACGAGCGTTAAAGTTCACCCGGGCCTTTCGCTCGTTGGTATTGTCATTGGCAGCGCTCTTGGCGGAGTAGTTGGAACTATTCTTGCCATACCTTTGACAGCAGCACTGAGGGGCATCTTTGTGTACTTCTTTGAGAAGTATTCGGGCAGACAGATCGTCTCGCCAAATGGCGCGCTTTTTAACTCGACGCAGTATGTGGATGAGTCTGGCGCTATTTTGCCAGAGTATGATGCCCTAGATGACCCAAAGTTCTTTGAGGAGTCGCGTCTTGTTGATCAAGACACTACGGCTCATGTGCGCAGCAAGTCTTCAGCTCCCGCTCCCAAGATTCTTGGACATGATTTTTCTCAGTTACTTTTTAGGAATACTCAAGAAGTTACTAAGGAACCAGATAAACCATCGTCAGATGCGGTAGACTCAGACAGTACAAAAGAGTAGTTATTTGAATACGGAGAAGTACTTTATGGCTGACTATAAAACAATGACAACAGCAGAGATTCGCGAGGACTTCCTAAGTTTCTTTGAGAGCAAGGGTTGCAAGCGCTATCCTTCTTCATCTCTGGTGCCTTCTGACCCTTCGCTGCTTCTTGCTAATGCTGGCATGAACCAGTTCAAGGAGTATTACCAGGGCATCAAGACTATGAAGGAGATTGGCGCAACTTCCTGCCAGAAGTGCCTTCGTACTAACGATATTGACAACATTGGCGACTCTCGCCATCTCTCATTCTTTGAGATGCTGGGTAACTTCTCCTTTGGTGGTTACACCAAGCGCGATGCATGTACCTGGGCAATGGAGTTTATTTCTTCTCCAGAGCACCTTGGCCTGCCTCTTGATCGCCTGTACTTCACGGTCTTCACTGACGACGATGAGGCAATTGAGATTTGGAAGTCTCTTGGCGTAGCAGAAGATCACATCACCCGTCTGGGCGAGGAGGACAACTTCTGGGCAGCTGGTCCAACTGGTCCTTGTGGTCCTTGCTCTGAGATTTACTTTGACCAGGGTCCTGAGTTTGAGGGAGAAGCTCCTGGAGACGATGGCGACCGTTACCTTGAGTTCTGGAACCTCGTCTTTACTCAGTTTGATCGCCAGGAAGATGGTTCTCTGCCTGAGCTTCCTCATCGCAACATCGATACCGGCATGGGTCTTGAGCGTATTGCAGCTATCATGCAGCATGAGGGCACCAATTACGAGGGTGACATTATGCGTACCCTCATCTCTTTGGGCGAGAAACTCTCTGGTAAGAAGTATCACTCAACTGATGAGATTGACCGCAGCCTGCGTATCCTTGCAGACCACTCTCGTGCAGTTACCTTTATGATTGGTGACGGCATTCTCCCTGGTAACGAGGGTAGAAGCTACATTCTTCGCCGCCTGCTCCGTCGCGCTGTCTACCACGGCCGCTTACTGGGCATTCAGGGCACCTTCATGGCAGAGTATGCACATGAGGTTGCTGTTCTGCTTGGCGCAGAATATCCAGAGCTTGTCGAGAAGAGCGCTCTTATCGACGGCATTCTGACTGCAGAAGAGGAGCGCTTTGGCGCTACACTCGACGCAGGCGAGTCCAAGCTCACTGCAGAGCTTGAGCAGCTAGAGGACGGCGCACAGCTTTCTGGTGAGGTTGCATTCCTTCTGCACGATACCTACGGATTCCCTATTGATCTTACTCGTGAGATTGCTGCAAATGCAGGTCACGTTGTTGACATGGACGCCTTTGACGCTGCAATGACTGAGCAGCGTGAGCGCGCTCGTAAGTCTGCTAACCGCGATGCCTGGGGTAACGCTCAGAGCATTTGGGTTGCACTCTCTGACCGCCTTGATGAGACCGTCTTTGACGGCTATGACAACAACGAGCTCTCCGGAGTTCGTGTTGTTGCTCTTGTTCAGGACGGACAGGAGGTTGAGTCCGCTTCTGCTGGCTCTGAGGTTGAGGTTGTACTTGACCGCACGCCTTTCTATGCAGAGATGGGTGGCCAGGTAGGGGACACCGGCAAGCTGACAGCTCCTGGTCTCTACGTTCACGTCACTGATACCAAGCACCGCGACGGCGGACTTGAGTCCCACGTTGGCGTGGTAGAGGAGGGCACCGTCTCTGTTGGTGACTCTGTCACCGCAACCATTGACGCTGGTCGTCGTGAGCTCATTCGTCGCAACCACACCGCAACTCACCTGCTTGATGCAGCGCTCAAGAAGGTTCTGGGCGACCACGTGAACCAGGCTGGTTCTCTTGTTGCTCCAGATCGTATGCGCTTTGACTTTACGCACTTTGAGGCTCTTACCAAAGATGAGCTCGATCGCATTGAGGGCATGGTTAACGCAGAGATTTTTGCTGCTAAGCCTGTTGTTACTCAGATCATGAGCATCGAGGACGCAAAGGCTGCTGGCGCTGTTGCACTCTTTGGCGAGAAGTACGGCGATGTCGTACGTGTTGTCTCTGCTGGCGCAGAAGATGCTCCATTCTCTCGCGAGCTCTGCGGTGGTACTCATGCACGCAACACTGCCGACCTTGGCCTCTTCAAGATTATTTCTGAGAGCTCCGTTGGTTCTAACTCAAGGCGTATTGAGGCGGTAACTTCTATGGGCGCTATCGAGTACGTTGATGAGCGCCTGGCTCAACTTGATGAGGTTGCCGCAGCTTTGAAGGTTCGTCCTTCTGCTGTTGCAGACCGCGTTGAGCAGCTGCAGCAAGATCTTCGCACTGCAAACCATAAGCTTGAGGCTGCTCTAACTGGAGCAGGTAGCAATCAGGTAGTAGAAGCACTTAAGTCTGCTGTTCAGCTTAATGGCTATAGCTGCGTAATTGCTAAGCTTGAGGGCCTTTCTGGCAAAGAACTCCGCTCCGCATGGGACGGCATCCGCGATGCATCTGACGGCCAGCCTGTTGCTTGCGTCATTGCATCCGCAACCGCTGACGGTAAGGTTTCTCTGCTTGCAGGTGCCACTGATTCTGCAGTTGCAGCGGGCTTCTCGGCAGGAGACATTGTAAAAGAGATTGCAGAGCTTGTTGGTGGCCGTGGTGGTGGTAAGCCAGCAATGGCGCAGGCAGGTGGCTCAAATGCTGCAGGAATTGATGACGCGCTTGAGGCTGCAAAAACAAAGCTTGGTGCGTAACGTTTGCGCGTTTTAGCTTTAGATATTGGTGAAGTTCGCATCGGGGTTGCTGTAAGTGACCCCGATGGTGCTATTGCGTCACCTGTTTGCGTGCTACCTGCGCAAGAGGTGCTCTCACATGCACGTACGTTTAAAGCTGTGCTTGAAGATTGGGAGCCAGAACTGCTTTTATGTGGTCGTCCTAAAACGCTCGCCGGCGAAGATGGACCACAGGCCCAAAAAATTACCGCTCAAGCTGAGCAAATTGCGAAGAACTGCCAACTTCCATTAGAATTTACTGACGAAAGACTTTCTTCTGCGGAAGCAAAGAAGATTCTTCGAGCGCAAGGTTTATCTGAAAAAGCCATGCGTGGAAAAGTTGACATGGTTGCCGCTTCGCTCTTTTTGCAATCATGGCTTGATGCACAGATGAATAAGGGAGACTAAATGCCCACCCTATCAAATGGTTCTTCTCCGCGTCGTCAGGGCGCACATTTTTCTTCTCCTGTACCAGAAGGACAGGCTCAGGAAGAGCAGACTCAGCAGGAACAGGTCACGCAGCCTTCAGTTGAGGCTACAGGATCGCTGCCTGCACTTACCGGTGGCAAGCTTTCTTCAAGAAGCGCTCAAGTCACTCATATGGCAAAGAACAAGCAGGTAAAGCATAGAGATAAGAAGGCTTCAAAGCGTTCTCGTATTTTTGCGGCACTTATCGCTTTTATCATGGTTGCAGCCCTTGGCATCTTTGTATGGAAAGTAGCGCTTCCAGAGCTTTCTCGCGCTAATTCCGATACGCAAGAAATTACCGCAGGTCAGCAAGTTACCGTTACTATTCCAGATGGTGCTGGTGCGCAGGAAGTCGCAAAGATTCTTTTTGAGAACAAAATTATTGCTACTAAGAGCGAGTTTTTAAACCAGGTAAAGCGTCAGGATGCTGAGCAGAAAATTAAGAGCGGTATCTATGTTATTACCACTGGTACTAAGCCAGCAGACATCGTTCATCTGCTTATTTCTGGCCCTAATGCTCCTGGTAGTGGCTTTGTCGTACCAGAAGGTTATACCGTTTCTCAGGTTGCGGATTTGGTTCAGGACTACTTTGGTATTTCTCGCGATGATTTCTTGAATCAGGCAAAAGCATCCAATTATGTTGCTGACTATCCGTTCCTTGCAGGCGCGGTAGATGCTAATGATTCTCTTGAGGGCTACTTGTTCCCCAAGACCTATACCTTTACAGAAAGCAATGTAACTGCCGATACGGTCATCCGTGCCATGCTTGATCAGTTTGAGACAGAGACGGCTGATCTTAACCTAGATGCCGCTCGCATTACGCTTAATAAGCGTTACAACTTGAATCTTACTAACGAGCAAATCATTATCATGGCATCGATTATTGAGCGAGAAGCCCTGACCGATGATGACCGTCCTAAGGTTGCATCTGTCTTCTACAACCGCCTGTACGATGATATGTATCTGCAAAGTGACGCTACCCTTGCTTATTCCCTGGGTAGGGAAGCTACTGCAGAAGACCTCAGCTCGATGACAAGCGACCCCTATAACACCTATGCGTTTAAGGGTTTGACTCCTACGCCTATTTGCTCCCCAGGTTATGCCTCTATTAAGGCGGCTATGGATCCAGCAGCAACCAATTATTACTACTTCTGGATTACCTCGGATGAGCACGTCTTCTCAGAGACGTACGACGAGCATCAGCAGGCTATTGAAAATGCACGCGAGCGTGAAGCCGCAAGCAAGCAATAGTTGGTGTGGCATGAGTTTGATCAAAGCAACACACTACGTTTCTGCTGTTGAATACATCTCAATAGAGGATTTGGTTCAGCAGGGGATTAAGCTTGTGCTCTTAGATCGCGATAATACCTGTGTGCCCCGAGACACCAAGATGGTTCCGCCAGAGGTTTCTGCTTGGTTTGAGAAGGCTCATGCGGCTGGATTAACGCTCTGTCTCATCTCCAATAACATTCACCTCAATGAGGTCCAGCGTAGCGCTCACGAGCTGGGAATTGAAGGAGAAGGCTTTGCGTGTAAGCCGCTTCCTCGCGCGCTAACTGCTGCTATGAAGCGTTTCTCGGCAACTAAAGAGCAAACCGTGATGGTGGGAGACCAGATTTTTACCGATGTTATTGCAGGTAATTTGGCTGGCGTTTCAACTATTTTGGTAAAGCCGCAGTCTACCGAGGATCTTTGGTACACCAATATCATTCGTCACGTAGAGCGCCGCATTTTAAAAAATGTAACTTTTACGTCATAACAAGACGGCTTTAGTTTACTTGCTCCAACTCGATGATAGAATCATCTTGAAAGGCTGGAGGAGTATGGAGCTTCGCGATTCAAGATACGTTGTACATGAGGGCTGTGATCATATCTTTTTTGTAGGCTTTCTGGGTGCCGGAAAGTCTACACTCGCACGTAATTTGGGCGAGCTGTTTCACCGCCGTTATGTTGACACCGATCGCCTAGCAGAGCGTATAGCAGGTAAATCACTGGCAGAAATCTACGAAGATGACGGTGAAGAGCTTTTTAGGCAGGCAGAAACTGAGGTTTTGCACACGCTTAAGTCTAAGAAGTCACTGCTCGTAAGCTGCGGCGGTGGAATTGTCGAGAAGGACGTCAATCTTGCGCTTATGCGTGAGATGGGGGTCATTGTGTTTCTCGACGGCGATCTTTCTGACTCGCTTCGCCAAATTCAGCGCACGGATAGGCGTCCCGATCTGGGAAGCTTTGAAAACGCTACTCAGCTCTATAGACGCCTGCGTCCACGTTATGAGGCCGCTGCTGACATTACTATTGATATTCGTGAGAAAACATTTGAGCAGGTAGCCATTGATTCTGGCAAGCTGCTTTGGGAAAGAGGTCTTCTATGAGTGACAACGTCCAGACTGAACTTGAAGAGGAATTGCCACCTGTTCAGATCAAACAGTGGGTTTCTATTCCCGGCGGCTCTATTGCACTTCGTTCTGGTGCGGGTGTTCTTTCAAACTTTGGTACTGAGCTCAGAACCGCAGTGGGAAGACCTCATCGCTGTGCTTTTCTTGTCAGCAATCAAGCAGACGAAGACCTTGCTGAGCTTCTGCGTAGAGACCTCACCACCATTGGTTTTCTCGTCACACGTGTAGATGTAGAAGATGGCAAGGCAGCAACTACCGTTGCAACTGAGGCACAGGTATTGTCTGCTTTGGCAGAAATGCACCTGACAGCTGATGATTTAGTAGTTGCCGTGGGCCACGAGGGCGTCATTTCTCTTGCTAATCACGTGGCAAACAAGTGGTGTGGGGGAGTCTCCCTTGCTACTGTTCCACTTGATTTAGCAGCAGTTATTGTCTCGTCTATTACTCCTCGCGCGCTTGATACTGACGATGAACATCAGCGTCTTGTTACCACTAAGCCTTGTGCTCGTTTCTGCTTTGCAGATCTTGAGGTTATGGATCTTTGCGATGACAGCGCTAAGGTTGCGCAGGTATGTATGGTTGCAACGGCTATGTCTGATAACGAGGCGGAGTTTGGACGCATTTGGGATAGAGCAGATAACCTCTCCTCTGGAGTTGCCGATATAGTTGCAGAGCAGCTGGCAGAGTCTACTAAGACCCGTGGCCGTCTCTCTGATTCTTCCGCTATTGCTATTCAGCAGTCTGTCCCTTACGGTTGGATTATTGTGGAGGCACTTCGCCCGCTCATCCCAGCTGATCAGCCTCTTTCTGCACTTTATGCAGACGCACTGCGTTTCTCGGCAAGAATTGCAGTAGCTAAAGAGGCGCTTTCTTTTGACGATATGCTTGCCCAAGACGAGATTCTTGAGCGCTTGAATATTGGTTTTGTTACCTGTGACATTACTTCTGAGCAGCTTATCGAAGCGCTCAAACAAGAATGTTTCCATTCTACTAATCGTTTTATGTTGCCGATTCCAATGTCTATTGGAAGGGTAAGATTAGCATCGGTCGACGAGGAACTTCTCGCCGAGCATGCCCGCGCTTGGTGTGAGGCTCACGCTTCGCATTAAAGCGCCGCATCTTGCAGTAAGGAGCCTGTTTGCTGATGCGGCTCCACTAGGTGCAACTCTTTGTTGTAAACATCTCGAGAAGGGATTTGAAATGGCAGATTTACAGGCAGCAGCAAAGCGCGTTGCGCGCTTTCGCGAGGTAATGGCTCAGAGGGGTTACGACGCTGTTGTTCTACGTCACAACCCAGACCTTCGTTGGTTGACTGACGCTGAGCGTGTCTTTGACTTTGAGCAGGCACATACTGCATTTATTACGCAGGATGGGCTCTTCATGCACACTGACTCTCGTTACTACAACACATTCCTGGAGCGCCTTGGTGCTGATTCTCCATGGAAGTTTGACCAGGAAGTCGCTACTCCTACCGAGTGGGTTGCCGCTCATATTGCTGAGGCTCGTGCTCGCGTAGTTGCTATTGAGGACACCGTTGATCTTGCGTTCTTTGATGGCCTTGAGCAGGCATTGCGCGATCGTTCTGTTGCTGCTTTGCTTCCACGCATGCATGGTGATATTGCTGAGCTGCGTATTGTTAAAGACCCAGCTGAAATTGAGCTTATGAAGCACGCTCAGTCAATTACTGACAAGGCGTTCCTCCACATCTGCAAGTACATTAAGCCAGGCCTTACTGAGCAGCAGATTCGCGCAGAGCTTGAGAACTACATGCTCTCTAACGGTGCAGATGCCCTGTCCTTTGATTCCATCATTGCTTCTGGTCCTAATGGTGCTAATCCTCATGCACAGCCAGGTGAGCGCGTAGTTCAGACAGGCGACATGATTGTTATGGACTACGGTGCAGGTTACCTGGATTACCACTCAGATATGACCCGTACTGTTGTTGTTGGCGCACCTTCCGAGGAGCAGCAGCACGTCTTTGACGTTGTCCGCAAGGCAAACGAAACTTGCGCGGCAGCTATTCATGCAGGTGTCACTGGTTCTGATATTCATAACCTTGCAGTTAAGGTTATCTCTGAGGCTGGCTACGGTGAGTACTTTGGCCATGGCCTTGGCCACGGTGTTGGCGTTGAGATTCACGAGCGTCCATTCTTCAACCCTCGCTGGAACAAGGTTATTGCAGCAGGTTCTGTTGTTACCGATGAGCCTGGCATTTACCTGCCTGGCAAGTTTGGTATCCGTCTTGAGGACTTTGGCGTTGTTACTGAGGACGGCTACGATGTCTTTACTCAGTCCACACACGACCTTGTGTCTGTTGGCTGCTAACTAGACGCGATATACAGAATTCTTACGGCCAGAAGCTTTGGGTTTCTGGCCGTATTTTTTGTTCACCTTTAGGGCGAGAAGGTCTTCTCGCTCTAAAATTGGCTTATAAAACCTAAAAAATCTAAAAAGAGTTAGGTTAGTGAAGACACGCTTCAGATATATGTAATAAAATCAGAAAAGTAAATGTTTTTTTCATTGTTATGTCTACAGTTTCATTTGTTTTATTAGGTGAGAAAGAAGGAGGTAGAAGTGGTTAGTATCGTTCTAGCCAGCCATGGCAAATTTGCCGAGGGCATCAAAGATTCTGGCGGCATGATTTTTGGACCACAGGAAGGCGTTGTAGCTGTA
Organism: Atopobium sp.; assembly: GCA_015258785.1. Classification (GTDB taxonomy): domain Bacteria; phylum Actinomycetota; class Coriobacteriia; order Coriobacteriales; family Atopobiaceae; genus Lancefieldella. The sequence continues at coordinate 18,072 of JABZHP010000003.1, read as the reverse complement.
ACGCTTACTCCTGATATGGGCCCAGATGACCTGCATCAGAAGATTCTCGAAGCAATTGCCACGCTTGAAGATCAAGAGCACGTTTTGTTCTTGGTTGACCTATGGGGTGGCACCCCCTTTAACCAGATTTCTCGCGTTCTTGAGGAAGAGGGTAAAGAGGATTGGGTTGCTGTTACTGGCCTTAACCTCCCAATGCTTATTGCAGCTTATGGCTCTCGTCTTGGTGTAGATACCGCAGCTGAGGTAGCAAAAGAGATCTACTCTGAAGCTCGTATGGGCGTAAAGATTAAGCCAGAAGAGCTTGAGCCACAAGAGGCAACACCTACTGATGTTCCTGCCGCTCCTGCAGCACCTCAGGGAGCAATTCCTGCAGGTACCGTTATTGGTGATGGCAAGCTTAAGATTGTTCTTGCTCGTATTGATACCCGTCTTCTGCATGGTCAGGTTGCAACTACGTGGACAAAGATGACCAAGCCAGATCGCATTATTGTCTGCTCTGATGGTGTTGCTCAAGATGAGCTCCGCAAGACCATGATTGTTCAGGCAGCTCCTCCAGGAGTACATGTCCACGTTGTTCCTATTAAGAAGATTATTGAGATTGCTCACGATACTCGTTTTGGCAATACCAAGGCAATGCTTCTGTTTGAGACTCCTCAAGATATGCTTCGCGCAATTGAGGGTGGCGTAGAAATCAAGGAAGCAAACCTTGGTTCTATGGCTCACTCTGTTGGCAAAGTTGTTGTTACCAACGCAGTTGCTATGGATGAGGACGACGTAAAGACCCTTGAGGCCATCCGCGAGTGCGGTACAACGTTTGATGTTCGTAAGGTTCCTGCAGACAGCGCAGAGAACTTTGAGGCAATGCTTAAAAAAGCTAAGTCCGAGCTTGGCGCCCGTAAGTAACTAGAAGGAGGTAGAAATGACACCTATCACAATACTGCTTGTCGTAATTGTTGCTCTTCTCGCTGGCATGGAAGGTATTCTTGACCAGTGGGAGTTCCACCAGCCCCTGGTTGCTTGCTCACTGATTGGCCTTGTGACTGGTCACCCTGCTGAGGGAATTATCCTCGGCGGTTCTCTTCAGATGATTGCTCTTGGTTGGGCAAACATCGGAGCTGCAGTTGCACCAGACGCAGCTTTGGCATCTGTTGCATCCGCAATTATTATGGTTTTGGCACTGAATGGTGGAGATACTGACACCACCGCTGCTATTAACACCTCTATTGCACTTGCAATTCCTCTGTCAGTAGCAGGCCTGTTCCTTACCATGATTGCTCGTACTATTGCAACTGGTATTGTCCACGCAATGGATGCAGCTGCCGAGAAGGGCGATTTTGCTGCAATCGAGCGTTGGCACATTGTAGCTATCCTCATGCAGGGCGCACGTATTGCCGTTCCTGCAGCTGCTCTTTGCTTCATTGACCCAGCTATTGTCACTGATGCTCTAAACGCAATGCCTAAGTGGCTCACTGGCGGTATGGCAGTTGGCGGCGGCATGGTTGCTGCTGTTGGTTACGCAATGGTCATTAACATGATGGCTACTCGTGAGGTTTGGCCGTTCTTTGCTCTTGGCTTTGTCTTTGCTGCTATTAACCAGCTCACTCTTATTGCTCTTGGTGTTATTGGTGTTTGCCTTGCTATTCTCTACATTGGTCTTAAAGACCTTGCTAAGCAGGGTGGCGGCGCAGGTGGCGGATCTGGTGATCCGCTCGGCGATATTATTGACAACTACTAATTCTGAAGGAGCGTGAAACTAATGGAGAATAAGATTCAGCTTTCTAAGAAAGACCGCATGTCTGTTGCTCTTCGTCATCAGTTCCTTCAGGGTTCTTGGAACTACGAGCGTATGCAGAACGGTGGTTGGGCATTCTCAATGATTCCAGCCATCAAAAAGCTTTATCCAAACAAAGAAGATCAGGTAGCAGCTCTTAAGCGCCACCTTGAGTTCTACAACACTCACCCTTATGTTTCTGCACCAGTCATGGGCGTTACCCTTGCACTGGAGGAGGGACGTGCTAACGGTGAGCCTATTGACGATGTTGCAATTCAGGGCGTTAAGGTAGGCATGATGGGCCCTCTGGCCGGTGTTGGTGATCCAGTCTTCTGGTTTACTGTCCGTCCAATTCTTGGAGCACTCGGCGCATCTATTGCCGCTGGTGGTTCTGCACTTGGCCCTATTCTCTTCTTTGTTCTGTGGAACGTCATCCGCCTTTCCTTCCTGTGGTACACCCAGGAGTTTGGCTACAAGGCAGGCGCTTCAATTTCTTCCGATCTTTCTGGCGGCATGCTGGGCAAGATTACTGAGGGTGCTTCTATTCTTGGTATGTTTATCATTGGTGCCCTGGTACAGCGTTGGGTTTCTATTTCATTTACCCCAGTTGTTTCTACCATTCCTCAGCAGGCAGGCGCCTACATTGACTGGACAAGCATTCCTTCAGGAGTAGACGGAATGTATCAAGCATTAAAGCTTTACGCTGCTCTTGGACCAAACGGTCTTGATCCAGTCAAGGTAACTACACTTCAGAACAACCTTGACTCGCTTGTTCCTGGACTGGCAGCTGTTGGTCTGACACTGCTTTGCTGCTCACTGCTTAAGAAGAAGGTCTCTCCAATTGCTATCATCCTGGCTCTCTTTGCCGTTGGTATTATTGGTCGACTCCTTGGCTTTATGTAATGAGTAAGAGTACGTTCTAGTACTTAAAGTCGCACTAATATGGGTCGCGCTCTATAATGGGTGCGACCCATTTTTTGAAAGGATTGTATGGCTCAGTCTCAAAACAGTACGGTCGATTTCACCGCAAAGGCAACGTCATTCCATGGGCTAGCTACGTATGGCGATATCCTTATTGGCAATAAGGCCTTTGAGTTCTACAACCAGAAAAATCCCGAAGATTACATCCAGATTCCCTGGGATCAGATAGATCATGTGGCCGCCTCAGTTATGGGACGTACCAAAAGCATTTCTCGCTTTGCTATCTTTACTAAAAGTAATGGTAACTACTCGTTTTCTACACGAGACAATAAAGCAACACTCAGGGCAATTCGCACCTACATAGGGGAGGAGAAGCTCGTGCGTTCTCCAAACTTTTGGTTTGTCTTTAAACACGGACTTATGGCAATTCCACAGCTTCCTCGCCTTATTAAAGAGAGTTTTATTAAAAAGAAGTAAGCAAATTTTGCATTTTCACAAGAGCCGCCAGCACGGAAGGCGTGAAACTGATAAAATCCAACATGCATATACGTGTCGCGGGTAGTTTGAAAATTCACGTTCTTCTCGCGACTTTATCGAGTGAAAAGAGTTAGACGTGGCAACTATCAGCACCGCAGATTTTAAGAACGGCCTTGGCCTTAAGATTAACGATAAGTACTACACCATCGTTGAGTTCCAGCACGTAAAGCCAGGTAAGGGCGGCGCTTTTGTCCGCTATAAGATTCGTGACCTTCGCTCTGGTCGCGTTATTGATCAGACCTGCAACGCTGGCACCAAGTTTGAGAACGTTCTTCTGCTCACCAAAGAGATGCAGTACCTCTACAACGACGGTGAGTCCTTCTACTTCATGGACAATGAGACTTACGATCAGGTAGCTGTTCCTGCTGATTTCATTGGCGAGAAGAGCGTCTGGTTCAAGGAGAACGATAACGCACAGCTTCTCTATGCAGACACTGAGCTTCTTGGCGTTGAGCCTCCAATGTTCATTGAGGCAGAGATCACTGAGACTGACCCAGGCTTCAAGGGAGACACCGTTCAGGGTGGTACTAAGCCAGCTACCATTGAGACTGGTGCAACTCTTCAGGTTCCAATGTATCTGAACCAGGGTGAGCGCATTAAGGTTGACACTCGCGACGGTAAGTTTGTTTCTCGCGTTTAATGCATTCTCTTTGGGTGCATAAGCGCCCAACAGGTATTGAGTAATTATTTCAAAGACAGTTTGTCTTTTTAGGGGGTAGACATGGCTGAAACAGAGCTTCGTATAGCAGGCATCGGCATCTCAAAAGATGTAATTTCAACGGTTGTCTCCGGCGCAGCTGGAAGTGTTGAAGGTGTTGCCTCCGTTGGCGGAAACGATACACTGGCATCCAATCTTATTAACGTCTTTACCAGCAGAAGCCTTGCACCAGAGAAGGCTGTTGAGGCAGGCGTAGAGAACGGTCAGCTTCATCTTGGAGTTCACCTTACCGTTTTCTACGGCTATCCTTTCACAAAGCTTGCTTCTGAGGTAAGACTTGCTGTTGCAACTGCCGTAAATGAGCAGATTGGCGTCAGTATTGCTTCCGTTGATGTTTACATTGACAGCCTTGTTTTTCCTAAGGAGTAGGCTTGAGCGTTAAGTTTTTTGGACGTACCCGCGCCCGTAGCCAAGCACTACAGCTTTTGTTCCAGGCTGAAGCCACTAATCGCAGCGTTCTTGAGGTCCTCGACGGAGACTATACACTCTCCGAGGGACCTCTTGACGAGTATGCGCAGTCACTGGCAGTTGGAGCAGACGGCATCAGAGATGATCTTGATGACATCATTGCTGCTTACTCAAAAGACTGGGCAATTGATCGCATGCCTTCTGTTGACCGCAATCTTCTAAGAATTTCTCTCTACGAGATTCTGGAGGTTCCAGAGGTTGACGTTGCTGTTGCTATTAACGAGGTAGTTGACCTTGCTCGCGCCTATTGTGGTGACGATTCTCCTCGTTTTATTAACGGTGTTCTCGGCCGTATTGTTGACGATATTGAGGCTGGAGAAGACATTTATTCTCTGTGTCATAAGCAGTCTGCTGAACAGGACAATTCTGAAGAAGAGCCAGTAAGCTCTGTGGAAGATGCAGAGTAGCCATGGCAAAAATCGATACGTCTGAATATCAAAGCTTTGACCAGATAACCGCAAGGCTTGACTCGATTGTTGATCAAGTTCGCGATAAGAACGTCTCACTGGAGCATTCTCTTGACCTCTTTGATGAGGCTATTGCTCTAGGCTCAAAGGCTGTCAACATGGTTGACACTACAGAGTTTACGGCAGAAGAGGAAGAGCGTCTGGTTCAGGCTCAGGCTGCAGGAGATACGGCTGACGCAGAGAGCGCCACAGAGGCTACCGAAGCTATCGCTGACGAGCAGACTTCTTCTGAGCAAGCTGAGGCTTCAGCTGCAGATGAAACGTCGTCTGATGATGTGGTTTCAGAAAGCGATGAGCACTAGTGGCTCAACGCATTTCTCGCCAAAGGCTCGATAAAGAGCTGGTTAGGCAAGGATTTTTCAAGGACACTCAAGCTGCATTACGTGCAATTCTTGCAGGTGATGTTTCTACGAGTGACAGAAGATTAACTTCAGCAGGAGAGCTTGTTCCTGAGGGATTGTTTCTGCACGTAAAAGGCGCTATCCCGTATGTGAGCCGAGGCGGACTTAAGCTTGAGCGCGCCTTTGAAGTTTTTGATTTTACGGTTCAACAGAAAAAATGTTTAGATATTGGCTGTTCAACTGGTGGTTTTACCGATTGCCTGCTTCAACATGGAGCTGCTTCGGTTACCTCGGTTGATGTTGGCTATGCGCAGTTTGATTGGTCGCTCAGAAACGACAGCAGGGTTGAACTGCTCGAACGTACAAATATTACGTCCCTGCCAGAAATGGGCTACTCGCATGTTTTTGATGTTGCTGTGTGTGACATATCGTTTACGTCAGTCTTGTCAATTTTTCCTTCTGTTTTAGATGTTCTAGCTCCTGAAGGAGTCTTTGTTACGCTGGTCAAACCGCAGTTTGAAGCTAAGAGGGAAGAAGTTGGTGAGGGCGGTATTGTTACTGATGCCTCCGTGCGTCTGCAAACGCTGCAAAAGGTTTCCGATGCGTTTAAGGAAGCTCATATGGGTCCTTTGGGCGCGTGTGAAAGTCCTATTCACGGCGCTAAGGGTAACGTGGAATATTTACTGTTTGGTCAGTTTGAGGCAGGTTCGTTTGATTTAGATCTTGCTTCAGTGGTATCGAGTCATTCTGTAGAAATAGTGAAATAGAACGAATGTTCTATTTTGTAGTATTGTTCGTAGTTTTTTAGGTATACTAAGTACATCGAATCAGACGTGTTAACTGTTTCAGTTGTGCAATCAAGCAAAATCGGGAGAGTGGTTTGCGTGAAGGTACTTCTTGTTCCAAATTATTCAAGAGAAGTTGCTGTTTCTGGTGCACGTGAACTTGAAGAATGGCTCTTTGAACAGGGCTGTGATGTTCAATGGGCACACGATAAAAAGCTTTTCCCGGATAAAGTTGTAGATTGTTCTGATTGCCAGCTTGTTATTTCTCTTGGTGGAGATGGAACGCTTCTGAGGGCCGCCAAAATTGTTGAGTATTCAGAAATTCCAATTTTGGGCATCTCTTATGGTCACCTTGGCTTTTTAACCAGTGCAACTCCTAATCACATGATTGAGATGGTAGCTGATGCTCTTGCTGGAGAGCTCCACGTATCTAGAAGAGCAACACTTGCAATAGAGACAGAGTATGAGCTTCCATCTGGAGAAACTTACGTCGAGAAGACCTTCTCGCTCAATGATTTTGCAGTTTCCAGAGGTGGAGCAGGCGATATGGTTGAGTTTACGGTTTCTGTATCAGGCAACCATATTGATAAGCTTCGCGGTGATGGTTTTGTTGTTAGTACGGCAACTGGATCCACCGGCTATGCTCTTGCTGCTGGTGGCCCTATTGTTACACCAGAGTTCTCGGGAATGGTTTGTGTGCCAATCGCACCACATACTATTTTGGCTCGTGCATTCCTTACCTCTCCTTCTGATGTGGTTGAAATTACCATGTCAAAAGATAGACCAGCAACATGTCACTTCTTCTCTGATGGACAAAACATTAAGCATCCAGAAGAGGGTGTGGCTACCAAAGCTCGTATTAGCCGTGGACCAGGAGATATCATTCTGCTTGATAGAAGTGCTGATAGTTTCTATCGTTCAGTTTCTCGCGTATTTTACGGTAAAACTGGTCAGTAAGCAGGTCGCATATGCTTGATGAACTTCGCGTGCAAAATGTCGCACTTATTGAAGATGCTTCTCTTGCTCCCGCCTCAGGTTTAACTGTTTTAACAGGAGAGACAGGTGCTGGTAAAACCGCTCTTTTATCTTCCATTAAGCTTTTAGTAGGAGAGCGCGCTGATGCTTCTGCAGTAAGAGAAGGAACAGACGCTCTTAGGGTTGAGGCGCGCTTTTTTACCTCGCCAGAAGATCAAGAGGGCATTGTAGTCTCTAGAAAAGTCTCTGCTGATGGCAGAGGCAGAGTAGAGATTGATGGCCACATGGCATCAGTTAAAGAACTGGCCGGAGGTATTGGAACATCAATTGATCTTTGTGGTCAGCATGAGCATCAAAGACTACTTGACGTAAAAAATCATGTCAGCATGTTGGATGCATGGATTGGATCAGATATTCAATCTTGTCAGACAGAGTATGTAGACGCTCTTCATGCTTACCATGCTGCAATCGCTGAACTTCAACGAGTTATTGAAGTAAGCCAGTCTAGCAATGCAAAGATTGATGAAGCGGCATTTCTTGTTCAAAGAATTGATGAGGTCTCTCCTAAAGAAGGAGAGCTAGAAGACCTAGAAGAGCAACTTCCTCGGTTTGAACACGCAGAGGCTCTCCTTCAAGCTGCAGGAGGAACACACGAGTTACTCTCAGGAGATGAGGGTGTCATTGATTCTCTCTCTGATGCAGTTCAGATGCTTCAAAGTGCTGCAACAATTGATGTTACGCTAGGTAATTATGCAGAGTCTCTTTCAAGCGCACTTATAGAGATTGAGGATGTTTCTTCAGAGCTTAGAAGCTATGTTGGATCTCTTGATTTTGATGAAGAAGCTCTTGAAGAGATGCAAAGTCGTATGGCTCGTCTTCAGGGTCTTATGAGAACGTATGGCCCTGGTATGAAAGATGTATTTAAAAAATACCAGGCAGCTCAAAATCTTCTTGAAGTTACAAGAGACACAGAAAAGCTTGTTCTTGAGGCACAGGCAGAGGTAGATAGGGCAAAAGAGACTCTTACCGTAAAGGCTCAGGCACTTAAAAAGGTTCGTGTTGCTGCAGCTCCAAAACTTTGTGATGCTGTTACTAAGCAAATGAGTCATCTGCAGATGGGCTCAGCTCAGATTGAATTGAACTTTGAAGATCTTCCTTTTGAGCAGTGGAATAAAGTTGGCTCTACAAAGATTGAGCTTATGTATAAGCCTTCATCTCAGATGACTGCTCGTCCGCTTAGAAAGATTGCCTCTGGTGGTGAGGTTTCTCGCGTCATGCTCGCATGCAAAGTGGTTCTAGGAGAGTCTGACGTTTGCGATACCCTTGTATTTGATGAGGTTGACGCTGGTGTTGGTGGAGCTACTGCCGTTGCTCTTGCAGAGGTTTTAGCGCAGCTTGCTAAAACACATCAGGTGATTGTGGTAACTCACCTGCCACAGGTTGCTGTTATGGCCTCTAAACAGTATGTAGTCTCAAAGACAGAAGAACATAACGCGCTCCCTGTAACTTCTCTTACAGAGGTTTCTGGTACTCAGAGAGAAGAAGAGATTGCACGCATGCTTTCAGGCTCTATAACTGAGGCTTCTTTGGCTCACGCACATGAGCTGCTGTCAGAAGTCCGCTAGATTTTTCAGAACTATATGGACATAACAATGTATTTGTTTGGAGATTAAATTTCTCGACACTATGGGCCTTAAAGCGGAATAATATAAAGACCCGTAGAAATGTAATTGGCTAATCTTACCTACGGGAGTAATCCATGACCAAGCACATATTTGTAACAGGTGGCGTTGTTTCTTCTCTTGGAAAAGGAATCACTGCTGCATCTCTCGGCCGACTTCTTAAGGCTCGTGGCTATAAGGTCATGATGCAAAAAGCTGACCCATATCTCAATGTTGACCCAGGCACTATGAGTCCTTTCCAGCATGGTGAGGTTTTTGTCACTGAGGACGGCAAAGAGACTGACCTTGACCTTGGTCATTATGAGCGCTTTATTGACGAGAATCTTACCAGGGAGTCCAACTTCACCACTGGTCTTATTTACCAGTCTTTGATTCAGCGCGAGCGTGCTGGAGACTTCCTTGGTGGTACAGTCCAGGTTATTCCTCATGTAACCGATGCAATTAAAGCTCGTTTTGCCCGCATTGAGGAGGTTACTAACGCAGATGTAGTCATCACAGAGCTTGGTGGCACTATTGGTGATATTGAGTCTCAGCCTTTTGTTGAGGCAATTCGCCAGTTTAGAAAAGAGCGTGGCGCAAGCAACGTTGCTATTATTCACGTAAGCCTTGTTCCTTATATTGCTGCTGCTCATGAGGTTAAGACTAAGCCTACGCAGCACTCCGTAAAAGAGCTTCGTTCCCTTGGTATTCAGCCAGACTTTATCGTCTGCCGTTCTAGCCATTCTGTGGATGAATCTATTCGCGAGAAAATCGCTAATTTCTGCGACGTTGATGCAGATTGCGTTTTTGAGAACAACGATTTGCCTTCAATTTACGATGTTCCAGCACATCTGGCAGCACAGGGATTTGACAAAAAGGTACTTGAGCGTCTTGGTCTTGAAGTTCGTCCAAGCGATCTTGGCGGCTGGGAAGCATTTACTACCGCTATGCATAAGGCAAATGCGCTTGAAGACGCAACAAGAATTTATGTTGTCGGTAAGTATACGCAGCTGCCTGATGCCTACCTTTCTGTTATTGAGGCACTTCACCACTCTGGTATTTTCTATGGCAGGCACGTTGATATCCGCCTGGTAAATGGTGAAGAGCTGACAGAAGAAGACGTAGAGCAGGAGCTTGCTGGTGCGGACGGCATTTTGGTTCCTGGCGGCTTTGGTCTTCGCGGCGTAGAGGGCAAGATGGTTGCTATTCGTCGTGCTCGTGAGCTCAAGATTCCTTACCTTGGTGTTTGCCTTGGTATGCAGATGGCTGTTACTGAGTTTGCTCGTGACGTCTGCGGCATGGAGGGTGCAAATTCAGCAGAGTTTGGTCCAGATACTCCATATCCTGTCATCGATCTTATGCCTGATCAGGAGGATATTACTGACAAGGGCGGTACCATGCGCCTTGGTTCTTATCCTTGCAAGGTTGTCGAGGGAACTCTTGCACACGAGGCATATGGCAACAACTTGGTTTACGAGCGTCATCGTCACCGCTATGAGGTAAGCAACGTATTCCGTAATCATCTTGTTGAGGCTGGTCTGGTCGTTTCTGGTGTTTCTCCAGACGATCGCCTTGTAGAGATGATTGAGCTTCCAGAGTCTGTTCACCCTTGGTTTGTTGCAAGTCAGGCACACCCAGAGTTTAAGAGCCGTCCAACTCATCCTGCACCTTTGTTCCGTGAGTTTGCACGTGCAGCAATCGCCCATCATGAGGGTGTTGACCGTCATGATGTAAACCAGGCTCTCTAAGCAGAATTTTTACTAGGGAAGAATACTTATGGACCTCGCTCAGGCGCGTACAGAATTTTTAGCGTACGTTGCTGTTGAGCGAGGTCTTTCTGTAAATACGCTTGATGCCTATACCAGAGATTTAGAGGGTTATTTGCTTTGGCTGAATGGCAAAAAAATTACTTTGCCCAACCAGGTGACTCGCTCAGATGTTGAAGAGTACATAGGCTCTCTGAGAGATTTAGGTATGGCTCCAGCTTCGGTTGAGCGCCACACTGCGGCACTTAGAAACTTCCACAAGTTTATGGCTGTTGAGCAAATTTGTGAGTCATCTCCAGCAGAAGATCTACCTACCGCAGCAAGAATTCAAAGGCTTCCTGATGTTATCTCTCAAGAGAAGGCAGAAGAGCTGCTTGATCAGCCATTTCCTAATTCGCCTCTAGGTATTCGCGATAGAGCCATACTTGAGTTGCTGTATGGGTGTGGGCTTCGTGTGTCTGAGCTTTGCGATCTTGAGGTTCGAGGTGTCCTTCTAGAAGATGAACTTTTGCGTGTTTTTGGTAAGGGCTCCAAAGAGCGCATAGTCCCTGTGTTGGGCTCTGCGCATCGTGCACTTAAAACATACCTTTATGAGGCTCGTTCGCTTTTGCTTAAGCACGGCCAGGTATCTGAGGTGTTTGTAAACGCCAGAGGTGGACGCATTTCTCGCCAATCAGTACATAAACTGGTGGCAAATTACGGCAGGGTAGTGGGGATTGAAGGTTTGCATCCTCACACACTGCGCCACAGTTTTGCCACACACCTTCTAGAGGGTGGCGCTGATCTTCGCTCGGTGCAGGAGCTTTTAGGACACGTTGATATTTCAACTACGCAGCTCTATACGCACGTAGATAGGTCGCACATTAGAGATGTGTATCTTGAGGCTCACCCAAGAGCTCACGTTCACGTGGACAAATAAATGCGCTTGACGCAAGTGTGGGACAGGTGTGGGGCAAAGTGGTGACTTCGTAAAAGCAAGACGAAGGTTTTGTTTGAGTAACGTGTGATTTTCGCCACGAGTTCACCACAATTTCCTCAAAAATTTTCACTTCATAAAAAAATTAATAAATTGAGTCCAAGACTAAGAAAATCCGTTCTTTTGTAGTTCGGATTTTTTTAAACACTACATATTGTGGTCAAAATGTCATATCTCATATTTTCGTTAAACCCCAGCTAGACCATAAGAAAAATACTTGGTGTTGGAAAGTGTTTTCTAGTGTGTGTAAGTGTCGGAATGAGTTATATTTATTCCACGTTCAATCGACGGACTATGCCCAAGCATTGCCGCGCACACACAACACAAACACAGCCCGCGCGGCAAGGGGCGCCAACGTGAAAGGGGGAGACATGCTTACTGGTCAGTATCAGCGCTCGCTGGACTCCAAGATTCGCGTGACTCTTCCTGCACCTCAGCGCAAGCAGCTTGGCGATGTCGTCATCTTGCTCCGTCGACAGGACGCGCTTTACGGCTACTCACCTGAGGCGTATGAGGCTTGGATTGCAAGTCTGAACCTCAACCCAAGGAACCGCGACGACGTCACAGCACTTCGCATGCTGAACGCAGCAGCAACAACCGTCGACATTGACTCGGCCGGCCGCGTTGCTCTGGGAAAGATTGACGAGTCCGATCCACAGGCTAGGGAGAAGCTCCAGCTTGACCGCGACGTCACCATTGTCGGTAACGGCGACCACTTTGAGATTTGGAACACCAACAAGTGGAACAGCCTCTTCTCGGCAGATGACCGCGTTGCAACGCTCGAGGACCTCATCTTTGGCGCCTAGTGAGGCGAGAAGATCGTGAAGGTAGAAGACGGTAACTTGAAAGTCGAATATCGGCACCAACCAGTAATGCTTGCAGAAGTGCTGCGCGAGCTGGACCCCAAGCCAGGTGAAGTTGTTTGCGACTGCACCTTGGGAGGAGCGGGCCACACCGTAGAGATGGCAAAGCTGATTGCTCCAGACGGTCTTTCCATTGGAATTGACCAGGATGCAATGGCTCATCAAGCAGCAGCTGCTCGCCTGAAGCAAGAAGTACCAAACGCGGAGTTTTTGCCGCTTAAGGGAAACTTTGGCGACCTCGATGAACTTCTCGTCTCTGCAGAAGTCCCCGGAGTTGACTGTTTCCTTTTTGACATTGGTGTTTCTTCTCCTCAGCTTGATATCCCAGAGCGAGGCTTTTCGTACCACGAAGATGCCCCGTTGGATATGAGAATGGACCCGGGCAAACAAACTCCAACTGCACAAGAGGTCATCAACACCTACAACGAAGCCGACCTCGCCCGAATCCTTCGAATTTACGGAGACGAGAAATTTGCCTCACGCATTGCACGACGCATTGTACAAACGCGAGAAAAGCGTCCCATCCAAACGACGCTTGAGCTTGTTGAGGTAATCAAGGCGGCAATTCCTGCAGCAGCGCGTCGTCACGGCGGACATCCCGCCAGAAAGACGTTCCAAGCACTTCGTATTGAAGTAAACCACGAGCTTGAGGTTTTGGAGCGCGGACTACGCTCTGCAATTGCCTGGGCTAATCCAGGAGGCAGGATTTGCGTTATCTCGTACCACTCGCTTGAAGATCGCATTGTCAAGCACGTGTTCTCCGAGCTCAGTCAAGGTTGTATCTGCCCGCCAGACCTTCCGGTTTGTATGTGCGGTCAAGTGCCGATAGTTGACGTGATTACGCGCAAACCTCTTGTGGCCACTCCAGAAGAGATAGAGCGCAACCCAAGGGCGAGAAGCGCCCTGATGAGGGTAGCGGTTAAACGCGACCCAGAGAAATGAAGTACCCCATAGCACTTGTTGCTTGTTGTTAAGAAGTTTTTGAAGGGATTGAAGTTTAATGGCACGTTACGGATCAGAAGCTGTAGCACGCGCAATTCAGTTTGAGCATGAGTACGCTCCTGAACAGAGCACTCGCACATCTTTTGAGGTTGTCCCTGGTGGTGGCCTTGATGCTGATGCTCGTCGTGGCGTAAGCAGCCAGTTCATCCAGCGCGTCAAGCTTATTGCTGTTGCTGCAGCACTCTTCCTGACACTTGGTGTTGTCCGTATTGGTATCTCTACCGCTACGGTTTCAACTCTTCAGGCTAATAACGTCATCAGAAATGAAATGCGCGCAACAACCGCAACTAACGATTCCCTGCGCGTTTCTCGCTCCCTGCTTGCAAGCACAACACGCATTGAGCGCATTGCTACTCAGAATTATGGTATGACTCTTGAGACAAATCGCCCTGTTGTAGATGTAAGTAACAACGCTTAGGCGTAAAATATACGTTGTGAGTACGCAGAATCGACATACTCGCGCATCGCGCAGAAAAACTCCTGAGGCCTCGTACGACGAGGCCTCTCGTGTGCATTTTCGTGGTCATCGTGGTAGCAGCGGTGGCTCGGATGGTGTTGGCCCTGAAGGTAGACTCCGTCGCGTAGCAGCTGCTATGGCCATTATGGTGGCAATTGTTGTTCTTAGGCTTGCTTGGCTGCAAATCTTTACGGCAGCAGATCTTGCAAAGGGCGCCGAGAATAACCGCACCAACGATATTGTCTTGCACGCTCGCCGTGGCACCATTTACGACCGCAACGGCAATGTCTTAGCCATGAGCGTTGACTGCAAAGACATCTATGCCAATCCTTCAGAGATTAAAGACGCAAGCTCCGTAGCTCAGGTTTTTGCCTCGCTCTTAGGCGGAAGCCCTTCAGACTACCTTGGAGACCTGCAGCAAGACACCACCTTTGTCTACGTGCGTCGTCGTGTTGACACTGATACTGCTTCTAAGATTGAAAAAGCACTTGACGATAAAAACCTCAAGGGCGTCTATTTTGTTAACAACACCAAGCGTGTCTATCCCTATGGCAACGTTGGCGTTCAGATTCTGGGCTTTGTAAACGCAGACAACGAGGGCGCCTCTGGCCTTGAGTATTACTACAACGATATCCTTGCAGGTACTAATGGCCACATGATTGTTGAGACCGGCGCTGGTGGTACGCCAATTGCTGGCGGTACTTCAAATATTACTGAGGCACAAAATGGACAGGACATTGTTCTTTCCATTGATATTGAGCTGCAGAAGAAGGCAGAAGAGCAGCTTACTGCCGCAGTCAAAGACTTTGAAGCCCAACAGGGTGGCTCAATCATGGCCATGAATCCTCGTACCGGAGAAATCTATGCTGCCGCTTCGTATCCTCTGCCAGATTTTAAGAGCGATAACGGCGTTGACTACGAATCCCTCAACCTCAAGCTCGTCTCAAGTATCTATGAGCCTGGCTCGGTATTTAAGGTAATTACCACCTCAATTGGTGTAGACAACAACCTCTTTGGTCCGAATTCAACCTTCAACATTCCAACTGAGCTCAAGGTTGGCGATAATAAGGTTACCGACGATGACTGGCGTACCAGCGCCATGGACATGAGCGTAAGAGAGATGCTCAGACGTTCCTCTAACGTTGGTATGGCCTTCCTCGAGACGCAGCTCATAGGTGATGAGCGTTTTGCAGCAGGAATTGATAAGTTTGGTATAGGTCACACCACAGGCATTGACTTCCCTGGTGAGGCCACGGGAATTGTCCGCTCTTTGGACGAATATGAAGGCCCAACTGGCGGAAACATGGCGTTTGGACAGGGTCTTGCAATTCCATTTATCCAGGTTATTCGCGCATATACCGCTGTTGCTAATAAGGGAACTATGGTGACTCCACACTTTATGGTTTCTAAGGGCGGTCAAGAGGTTACCTGGCCTACTAAAGACGTTATTTCCGCTTCCACAGCTGCGGCCGAGCTTGACATGATGACTACCGTTGTCAAAGAGGGTACCGGTGTTCGTGCAGGTATCTATGGCTATACTGTTGCTGGTAAAACAGGTACGGGTCAGCAGGTTGTGGAAGAAACCGGCTCGTACGGCGAGAATTCCGGTTTTGTTGCTTCCTTCTGCGGTATCGTGAATCCATCAGAATCTGATTTGATGGTTTACGTTGGACTTAACGATACCCACCAGCTTGCATCGCAGTCTGCCGCTGTGGTCTTCTCGCAATTTGCAAAAGACGCAGCTACACGCCTTAATATTCAACCAATCAATAACTAGGAGAGCTCATGGTTAAGCTTTCGGTTGAACAGATAGTCGCAGCTACAAATGCACGACTGCTCCACCGTGGAACCCGCGAGGTTGCGGGCGCGGCCGTCATCGACTCTCGTGAGGTCCAGGAAGGCTCGCTCTTCGTGGCCTTCGCTGGCGAGAAGGTCAATGGAAACTCCTATCTCTTATCTGCTGCCCAGGCGGGCGCTGCTGTTGTAGTGGCATCTGAGCCTGTAGCAGACAATCTGCTCGACAACCTGGCCGCCACAGGAGTCAGTGTGCTTGAAGCCGCTGACGATGACTGTGAGGCGTTTCTGCTAGCTCTTGCCGCTGCTTGGCGAGAAGCCCATCCAAACTGGCTGGTTGTTGGTGTAACCGGATCGGTTGGTAAAACTACCACCAAAGAAATGCTTCGTCGCGGCATTGGTGCTACCCGCCGCGTGCACGCGACCGCCGGCAACCACAATAACCTCATTGGCCTGCCGCTCACAGTACTTTCCACTCCGGAAGACACGGAGGTGCTTGTGCTTGAGCTGGGCATGAATCATGCCGGCGAGATTACCAGGCTCACCTCGGTTGCTCGTCCAACAGTAGCGGTCATTACCAACGTTGGAACCAGCCACATTGGTCTTCTCGGCAGCAGAGAAAATATTGCGCGCGCCAAGGCAGAGATTGTCTCGGGCATGCGCGCATTTGACTCAATTGAACCGACGCTTATTCAGGCTTCGGCGGGGGACTACACCAAGTTCATTGCAGATGAGTTTGCTCGCCCTGCTCGCGTTGTTTGCAAGACAGTGGGCGCCACAGAAGCTGACGTCATGAGCGCACAGCAGGTCACTCTTGACGAAGAGGGCCTCCCAACTGCCACTATTAGCGCTGCTTCTGGCTGGTCACGCACGGTAACCCTTGAGGTACCTGGTCGTGTTGTTGTCGACGACCTTCTTTTGGCGCTTGAGGCTATTGAGACGCTTGGTCTTGATCTTGACGCTGCAGCAGAAGCTATTGAGCAGATGCCAGCCACCCGCATGCGTCTTTCGGTGCTTGATGCAACATGTGGGGCCAAGATTATTGATGACTCTTACAACGCAAGTCCTAACTCAACAGCTGCTGCCCTTGATGTTTTGATGCAGATGCCAGCGGAAGGCCGCCGCATTGCTCTTATCGGAGAGATTGGCGAGCTTGGACCAGAGGAGAAGCGCCTCCACGGTTATGTGGGTGCTTACATTGCCGCTAAGAACCCAGATCTTGTTGCCTTTGTTGGCACGGGAGCCGCGCGTGAAATGGTTGAAGCTGCACGCGTCATGGGTTTCTCGGAAGATAAAATTGAACAGTTCAGCGATGTCAACGAAGCACTTACCGTGCTCGGACCAGTACTGAAGCGAGGAGACGTTCTTCTCGCCAAGGCATCTAGGTCTGCTCAGCTTGATATTTTTGTAAAAGGAGTTACCGAGTAATGTTTTACCAGACTATTTACCCAACATACCAGGTGTTTGTTGCGCTTGGTGTCTCCTGCATCATCACTTTGGTCTTAATGCCACTCTTTATCAAACTGATGAAGAAAGAGGGAGTGGGTCAGCAGGTTCGCGCTGACGGTCCTCAGCAACACCTGGTTAAGCAGGGTACTCCTACTATGGGTGGCGTTGTTATGCTAGTAAGCATTGTGCTGACCTGTATTGCGCTTGCCCAGTGGAATACCGACCTCATCCTTGCTATGGCTGCTATGCTGCTTACGGGCTCGCTGGGTCTTCTGGACGATATTGAGTCCGTTGCTCACGGAAGAAGCCTTGGCCTCACCGCATCTCAGAAGATGGCTGGACTCATTACTATCTCTGTGGCATTTTGTCTGGCAGCAGTCAATATTTGGGGCATTACTCCTATTATTGCGTTCCCAGGTGGCCTTGAAATCAACCTGGGCATCCTTACTACTACGGTCAATTTAGGTGGAAATGTAATTTCTATTCCTTGGCTGTACCTGTTCTTTGTCTTTTTGCTCATGGCAGGTCTCTCCAACGCTGTCAACCTGACCGACGGTCTTGATGGCCTGGCTGGTGGCTGCGTTATGGTTGTCATGATTTTTATGGCGGCGGTAGCTTTCCGCTATGGCGAGAGTAGCCTTGCTGTTTTTGCCGCATCTATCGCCGGCGCTTGTATTGGGTTTTTGTGGTTTAACAGCTATCCTGCAAGCATTTTTATGGGAGACACCGGCTCTCTTGCCTGGGGTGCTGCCTTTGCAGCTCTGGCCGTTCTTACCAAGACCGAGGTAGTTTCCCTGGTCATGGGCGGTCTTTTTATCATCGAGGCACTGTCCGTTATCATTCAGGTTGTCAGCTACAAGGCAACTAAAAAGCGCGTATTCTTGATGGCTCCACTGCATCATCACTTTGAGAAACTTGGCTGGAACGAGACAAAAGTAGTCTTTAGATTCTGGATTATTTCCGGCGCATTTGCTGCTCTGGGCTTTGCTCTGTACTTCCAGCTTCACTAAAGGTATTGCTCATAGAAAGGATCGCTTGCGTGTCGCTTCTAGAAACACTTGGTAAAGTATGTGTTCTTGGTTTTGGTAAGACCGGCGTCTCTGTTTGCATGTATTTGCTGC
>JABZHP010000039.1 GCA_015258785.1 Atopobium sp. | reverse complement strand
TCAATCTCCACTTGTTCCAACACTTAATCAGATGCTTGCATCTTTTATGATGCATGTACGCTTACTTGACGCAGCTCACATTCATATTGCTCGCGCAAGAAGCCTTTCTACCTGGTATTTTAGGGGTATTCCAAACGCGGCCTATTGGCGTGGTAAGTCAGTAAGGTGTGTTACTGCTCAAGATTTTATTGATCTGGCGCTAGAGATTAAAGAAACCGTCAAGCAGCTTGAGGGTGAGCAGGAATCTCCTGAGTTCGATCCATCTATGAGCTAGTGGTCTGTTGTGGATTCTTGGCAGTCTAAATACAATCAAACGGCTACCTCTGCACTTTATCTGCATATTCCGTTTTGTTCTCAAAAATGCTTCTATTGCGATTTCTCTTCTTGGTCTACAAGGCAAGAAGATAGTCGCATGAATAATTACGTTAAAGCTCTAAAACATCAGCTAGATGAAGCCGCTCAACTTGGTTTGTTAGCAGCCACAAAAACAGTTTATATAGGCGGCGGAACGCCAAGCTTGCTTGGTCAAAATGCAGTGGATTTGGCGCAGCACACTTCAGCGATTGTAAATCTTGCTGAGTTCAGTATTGAAGCAAATCCAGACTCACTGTCTGATGATCTTCTCGCCAATCTCTCTAAAGGCGGGGTGACGAGAATTTCTTTGGGAGTTCAAAGTTTTAACGATAACGAGCTTAAGAGGCTTGGCAGAATTCACTCGGCAGACCTCGCGTATGACAGGGTTTTAGCTGCAAAAGAGCGTGGCTTCGACGTGTCTGTTGACCTCATGTGTGCTATTCCCGAGCAAACAGAGAGTTCTTGGGAGTATTCGCTTTCAAGGTTTATCTCGCTTGATGTGAATCATGTGAGCGTTTATCCACTTACCATTGAAGACGGCACGGCGTTGGCTAAACAAACCCAAGATAAAGACACTCCTTGGAACGCCTATGACGTGCAGGCAGATCGAATGCAAGCTGCTTCAAAGACGCTTCAAGCGGCGGGATTTGTTCGCTACGAGGTAGCAAGTTATGCTCGCAATCAGAAGAGCTGTAAGCACAATAAGATGTACTGGACAGGGGAGTCGTACCTTGGTCTTGGTACCAGCGCTGCAAGCATGCTCACCGCGCCTGAGTACGATATGCTTGCGGAGCAAAATACTTTCTTACCTGCGCGTCCACAAGACGCTGCTCGCGCACGATTGGTGGTCCTTGGTCCTCCAAGAAAAATTGCTGAAGGTGCATCGCTCTTCTCGACAGAGTTTGATGTTGAATTTTTGACTCATAGAGAAGCTGTGGCAGAAGATTTGATGCTGCATGCTCGCCTTATGGAACCAATTTCGCCTGCGCTATTGAATGAGTCTGAACGAGTATTTGGAGCGCCATCGATGCAAAAAGTGCTTGACTCCTGTTTGCATGATGAGCTGCTAGAATGCGTCAATAACGAAGATTCTAAGGATAAAACTACGTACAGGCCTACCGAGAAGGGCTGGCTGCTTGGAAACGAGCTCTATGGACGTCTTTGGGATTTAAGATAATGTTAGAAAAATTTATTTGATGTAGTTATTATTTACTTGATGTTTCAAAATAATTGAAAAATAAGAAAAGGATTGAAGAATGGGAGAAAAAAGACCTAATTTTGATGATATTACATCTTTTGATGAGTTTATTAAGTATTACTGGTATCGTGAAGAACTTATGCAAATATGTAAGTCTTTAGGTTTGGAATATAGAGGTACAAAACAAGAGCTCAATAATATTATTGAGCAGTATTTTAAAGGTAATTTGATTAAGAAAAGACTTACAAAGAATAAAAAAGTCAATAAAAAAATTGTTACTTTAAATTCGTCATTGCTTGAGTGTGGCTTCTCATTTAATTCAAAGTTTAGAGAATATTTTTCTTCTTTAACAAAAGTTTCACCATTTAAATTTACTGCTGATATGGCTGCTGCTTGGAGAAAAGTTAAGAGAGAGAACAATAGTGCATTTACAATCAGGGATTTGTTAAATGTATATTATGGTGATTTAGATTATGCGAAATACGATAATTCGGCTTGTCAGTGGAATCAATTTTTAAAAGATTTTTGTGCAGATGAAAATAGCTATAACTATTCTAATAAATTAAAGGTGGCTTCTGTTCTTTGGAAAGAAGTTAGAGATTCAAAAGGTAAAAAAATCTATTCGAAAGATTTATTAACTAAGTATGCATTTAAAATACGGGAATATCATAAGTAAACATTTGATAATTTTCTTCATTTGCAGTTTGAAAAAGTCATGAACACATTCGATAGTATGTCGATTTTTCATGTATGTAGTTAACGAATATTCTTAATGGGATTTGGTTGCATTAAGTTAAAAACATGTGGGTACACTTTCAACTGTTCTTATAATCATAAGTTGTAACGGGTTGAATCGGAGAGATTTCATGGCTGCAATGAACGAGAAGGACTATTACGCCATCCTTGGTGTCTCTGAGTCCGCGACAGCTGAAGAAATTAGAAAAGCTTTTCAAACTAAAGCTCGCAAGCTTCATCCAGACGTCAACAAAGAGCCCGATGCTGAAGAGCGTTTTAAAGAGGTTTCTGAGGCATATGCTGTTCTATCAGATGCCGAGAAACGCCGTCGTTATGATGCAATGAGAAGCGGTTCTTTCTATGGCGGCGGCTATGGTCCTTCTGGTTATCCAGGCGGATCTGCCTATGGAGGTTCTCCTTTTGAGGGAGGCTTCCCGTTTGGCGATATTAACTTTAATAACTGGACTACAGGATCTCAAAAGCGCTCTCGTGCATACAAGCCTCAGACTGGCGCAGATATTGTCTACGACTTAACGCTGAATGATACAGACGCTAAAAATGGCGTTAAGAAAGGCATTACGTATCAGCGCTTTGTTACTTGTGATGCTTGTGCTGGTAAGGGATCTCAGCATAAAGCTGAGGCAACTACCTGTCCTACCTGCCACGGAACGGGCCATATTGACATTGATCTTTCTTCCATTTTTGGAGTAGGCAAGTTTAGAGTTGACTGTCCAGAGTGTGAAGGCGCTGGACACGTTGTACAGGACCCATGCGACGTTTGTGGTGGTTCTGGACGTGTTTTGTCTGCAAGTGAAATTATGGTTGATGTACCAGCTAATTCACATGATGGTGACCAGGTCAGAGTACCTGGAATGGGAAATGCAGGAACAAATGGTTCTGCAACTGGTGATTTTATCGTAAATATTAAGGTTCCTTCAGAGCAGTTGACGTTCCGCCAACGCGCGGGAGCTCGTATCACAGGTATAACTGCAATGCTTCTTGTATTTGTGGCACTTAATTTACAATCACCACTATTTGCCATTGTGTTGATTCCGCTTTTGATATTTGGCGTGAGAAATGTTCTTGCAGATGGCGTCAAGATGAACGCTGGCTGGTGGAGAAGTTTTGCAAATGCCTTTGTTTCGGGAATTATCAACGGTGCCTTCTACTCAATTATTATTATGACTTTGTATGCTTGTACGGCCGGATTAGGCCATATCGGCTATATGGGAATTTAAGTTTTAGGTTTTACAAGGGGAGAGTTAGTAAGCGTGGCAGAGAAGAAAGACTTCTACGAGCTCTTAGGTGTTGCTCGTGATGCAGACCAAAAAACAATCAAGCGAGCTTTTCTAAAGCTGGCAAGAAAGCTGCACCCTGATGTTTCTGATGACCCTCATGCAGAAGAGAAGTTTAAAGAGGTAAACGAAGCTTATTCTGTGCTGTCAGATGAGCAAAAACGTGCCAACTATGACCGTTATGGTGATCCTAATGGTCCATCCGGTTTTGGTGGCGGCTATGTGGATATGTCAGATATCTTTGGCGGTGGTTTTGGCGGCTTTGGAGATATCTTTGATTCCTTCTTTGGCGGCGGCCATGGTGGTCGCGGCACTGCTCAGCGTACTCGTGGTAGTGATATGGGTATCAGGCTGTCCATTACGCTGGAAGAAGCTGCAGCCGGAGTTACAAAAACTATCTCGTATAACAGACTTTCTACTTGCGATGACTGTAACGGCACTGGTCTTGGTGAGGACGGAAAAATTGAAGACTGTCCACGTTGTCACGGTACGGGCGCGGTAGTCCAGGTTCAAAATACCGTCTTTGGTCAGATGCAGTCTCAGACCGTATGTCCAGAGTGTCAAGGAACAGGCAAAAAGGTTGAACATGCTTGCGAGACTTGTGGTGGCCAGGGAAGAACTCCTGACCATGAGCGTGTTTCTGTCGAAATTCCAGCAGGTGTTCATTCTGGTCAGTCAATTTCTATTACCGGCAAGGGTGAGGCTGGTGTCAGAGGTGATACCTCTGGTGACCTCATCGTAACTATTGAAGTTTCCCAACATAAAGACTTTGAGCGCAGGGGAGACGATCTCTTTACTTCGGTCAGCGTTGATTCTCTTGAGGCAATTGTTGGTACTACCGTTACCATTGACGGCATTATCAAAGATGAAACTATTGAGATTTCTATACCTGCAGGTTGTAAGTATGGCCAGCAGCTAAGCGTGGCTGGTAAAGGCATGCCTCGTTTGCATACTAAGGCTCGTGGGAACCTTTACGTTCTGGTTCACATTGAGACTTCAACAGGACTGACCAAAGATCAGTTAGATACACTCACCTCACTTATTGATGAGCGTAAACAAAACTCAGCTCAAGAAACTCAAGATGAGCAGCATGATCAGCATTCTGCAGCAGTAGATTCTTCTGATCATAAAGACAAGAAAGCCAAAAAAGCTTCTAAGAAGAGGCGCTAATGGCTCATGGAATTGCGCTCATAAATCTTGGATGTAGAGTTAATCGCGTAGAGCTTGATTTAATGGCAGACTCTTTGCTCCGCATGGGGTGTCGCATTGTTGAAGAAGATGAAGCTCAGGCAATTGTTATCAACACCTGTGCTGTTACCGCGGAAGCAGAAGCTAAGACGAGAAAAGCTGTGCGTAAAGCAGCGCTTATGCCAGGAGCCCCTCTTGTAGTAGCAACGGGTTGTGTTGCAAGTCTATTTGCTGATGAACTTGCCTCGCTTGCTCCTAACGTTGTGGTAGAAGCCGAGAAGGACAAAGTTGCAGATAGAGTTCTTGAGGAGTTAGGTTTTGCTCCAGAATCCGTGAGCGATGACGGACTTGTCATCTCCAAGCCTACTCCAACAGGCCGCACGCGCCCTGGCATTAAAATCCAGGACGGCTGTGACAATCGTTGCACCTTCTGTATTGTGTGGAAGGCACGTGGCGCAGGTAAGTCTCTTGATCCTCGTGAAGTTGTTTCGCAGGTAAAAGATGCTATGAGCAGAGGAGCTCAAGAGGTTGTTCTTACGGGAATCAACCTTGGTAGCTATAAGGCTCAACTTGAGGCTGAAGGTGGAAGAATTTTACGTCTTCCTGATCTTCTCGAGTATGTGCTTGAAAAAACAGAGGTAGGCCGCCTCAGGCTTTCTTCTCTTGAGCCACCTGATGTAAATGCTCGTTTAGTAGAGGTTATTGCTGCTTCCAACGGAAGAATTGCACCTTTTTTGCACATCTGTCTTCAATCCGGATGTGACGCTACGCTTGCACGTATGGGCAGGGTGTATAGGACAGAACTTTATCGCAACGCTGTCGAGGAAGCTCGTTCGGTGCTGCCAACTATTGCGTTAGGAACAGACCTTATTGTTGGTTTTCCTGGAGAAACTGATAAAGAATTTGAAGAGTCGTATGAGTTTTGTCGTCAGATGGGCTTTTCAAAGATGCACGTATTTAGGTATTCCAAACGACCTGGAACTCCTGCGGCAACCGCTCCAAATCAGGTAGATCCAAAGGTGATGGCTGAGCGCGCCAAGAAAATGCGTGATCTGGGTAATGCCATGCGCTTTGATGCTGCTAAGAAGCTTGTTGGTACCTGCGATATTGTGGTGGTACAGTATCCTGGTAGGGGAATTTCTGGCGGTCTTTTTGATGTTCAGGTTGATCCTACTATTGAGCTTGATGAGCTTATTGCTATGCGTTTTGACGAAGTTTTACCTAATGGAACGCTAAAAGCCACTCGTTTGTAAATTGGGGGAACATGGAGCCAACACAGATTCGCTTAACTATTCCTGATTCAGTAGACCCTTTGTATCTGACGGGTCCAGCTGATAGTTTGCTCAGAGAAATCGAATCGTCATGTGCAGCTCTTATTTCAATCAGAGGTAAAGCAATCTTTTTGTCAGGCACTTCTCAAGAAATTGAGCAGCTAACACTTATTTTTTCTCGCCTGATTCAAATGGTTGAATCAGGATCTAGGCCAACGCTTGAAGATGTAAAGCTTCTGCTCGATAGCACAAAAAGAAATGCCAGCTTAGAGCAAACAGGCACACGAACACTGTTTGTAACTCATAAAGGCAAAGCAATTCAGCCTAAAACACAAGGTCAAATTGAGTATACAAAGGCAATAGCAAACAACTCCATTACCTTTGGCATTGGTCCTGCGGGAACTGGTAAAACATATCTAGCGGTGGCTATGGCACTTGCTGCTTTAACATCTCAGCAAATTAGCAGAATTGTGCTGGTAAGACCTGTTGTAGAAGCGGGAGAGTCTCTTGGTTTTCTCCCGGGAACACTTCAAGAAAAGCTTGATCCCTACATCAGGCCGCTCTATGACGCGCTCTTTGATATGACCTCCATGGAGTACGCAAATAACCTTATTGAACAGGGAATTGTTGAGATTGCTCCGCTTGCATTTATGCGTGGTCGTACCATGAACGATGCATTTGTCATTTTGGATGAGGCACAAAATACCACGCCTGAGCAGATGAAAATGTTTCTGACTCGCCTGGGTTTCTCGTCAAAATTTGTGATAACTGGTGATGCAACGCAGCGAGACCTTGTGGGAAGAAGTGGTCTGGACGTTGCTCGACAGGTGTTGGGTAATCTTGAAGACGTTGCTTTTGTCGATTTAGATAGAAATGATATTGTTCGCCACACGTTGGTTGGTAAGATAGTTGATGCATACACTGCGCATGAGAAAAAACAGCTAGGGGAGTAACGTGGTTAACGAGTACGACATTGTGATTGAAGAAGGCGTGGAGTCGCCAATTTCTGTGGAAGAGATTGAAGCCGATTGCAATCTTGTACTCTCTGAAGAGGGCGTGGAGCGCCCCTGTACCGTCTCCATTTCTGTAGTCAGTGATGCAGAGATTCAGCAGGTAAACCTTGAGTGGCGAGAAAAAAATGTACCTACTGACGTTATTTCACTTGAGGTAGAGCGCCCTGATGATCCAGATTTGGCTCCTGGTGAGATGTGTGAGCTGGGCGATATTATTCTGGCTCCTCATTTTATTGCTCGCCAGGCAAAAGAATATGGCACTACAGAGGCAGATGAGTTTAGGCTTATGCTTGTTCACGCCATGCTCCACCTGCTTGGATATGACCATATTGAAGATGATGAGGCAGAGGTTATGGAGGCTCGTGAGGACGCTCTTGTTGCTCTGCTTTCAACGGATAGGACTATTGAGCCAGTTGTATTGACTCGCCACCGTGAGGGGATTGACGAGTAATGATTCCGGGATCTAAAGGCAGACATCCAAGCTTTAAGCGCGGCCTTCTCTTTGCACTACAGGGTGCTCGCCAAGCATTTGCTCAGGAAGCAAACTTGCGTCGTATGGCCGTTGCTGCTGCAGTAACCGTGGTGGTGGGATTGTTTGTTGGTTTAGATGCCGTAAGCTGGGCGCTTGTTCTTGCTTGTATTGGTGCGGTTTTAACCACAGAACTTCTCAATACAGCAATAGAAACCGTGGTAGATCTGGTTTCTCCAGAGTTTCACCCCATGGCTGGTAAAGCTAAAGATATTGCGGCAGCTGCATCGTGCTGCATTAGCATTACCGCAGCTCTTATAGGACTTTTGATTTTCTCGCGTGCAATTTTTCATTGGTAAGTTGGAGGATACATGACTACCAATTCAGTTTCTGAAAACACTTCATCTGAGACCACTCCCTTTAGGAGCGGTTTTGTTGCCTTAGTTGGTCGTCCTAGTGTTGGTAAGTCCACGCTGTTAAACGCTTGCATGGGCCAGAAGGTGGCCATTGCAAGCCCTGTTGCCCAGACAACGCGTCGTCGTTTTAGGGCAGTGGTAAACGGTGAGAACTCTCAGCTGGTCATTGTAGATACCCCAGGCCTCCACAAGCCCAAAGACGCTCTTGGAAAAGAGCTCAACAAGGCAGCGCTCGGAGAGCTTAATGACGCTGATGTCATTGCTTTTTTGATTGACGCTACTAAGCCTGTTGGTCGTGGAGATGAATGGGTTGCCAATCATGTTGAGCAGGCACATGCTGCCTTTAAGCTGCTGGTTATTACCAAGGCCGACATTGCAACTCCAGAGCAAGTAACAGAGCAGCTTAAGGCCGCACAGGCTCTTGCGCACTTTGATGACGTGCTTGTTGTTTCTGCTCCAGAAGACTTCAATATCCAGGCATTTATTGCGCTTGTGTCAGAGCATCTTCCTGAGGGTCCTATGTGGTTCCCAGAGGATATGGAGACTGACGCATTACCAGAAGACCTGGTAGCAGAGTTTGTCCGCGAGAAGCTCTTGTTGAATCTTCGTCAGGAAGTTCCCCATTCCGTTGCCGTTGTTTGTGATTCCTATGAGGTAGCAACGGATGGACACCTCTCTATTTCTGCCACCATTTTGGTTGAGCGAGAAGGACAAAAGGGCATCGTAGTTGGCCAGGGTGGCTCTATGATTAAGCGTGTTGGCGTTGAGGCTAGAAAAGATCTAGAGAAACTGTTTGGTCGCAAGGTTTATCTTGACCTGCAGGTGCGCGTTCAGCCTCTCTGGAGACGTGATGCCAATGAGATTAAGCGCCTAGGTTACTCAACTGAGGACTAGTTGTGCCTGGTAGAAAGACCTCTCGTCTTAAAGCAATTGTGCTTGATAGAACAAAACTTGCTGAGCAAGATCTTATCTTAACTATGCTCTCCGATTCGGGAGAAGAGCGTCGCGCTGTCGCTAAGGGTGCTAGAAAGCCAGGCGGCCGCTTTGCTGCTCGCGTTGAACTGTTTTGTGAGCTAGACGTACTGCTGGCAGAAGGTCGTTCGCTTGACATCTTGTCCGAGGCAATCTTGCTTGAGCCGCACGCATCGCTGCGCGGAGATCTCTCTAAGGTAGCAGCTGCGTCGGCAATCTGCGAAGTTGCACGTCTTTCATGTATTGATGGCATTGAGGACGCGTTTCTCTATCCATTGCTTTCTCGCGCTCTCAGAGCCTGCGAAGAAGTAGCTGACGAGAAACACTTAGATCTTGTCGTTGCCGCATACGTGTTTAAGGTTTTGGCACACGAAGGCTGGCGTCCTGAGCTGGAATCATGCATTGCCTGTGGAGATGAAGCCCTGACGTACTTCTCGCCAGCTGCTGGTGGTGCATTGTGTGGAAGTTGTGCGCATGAGATTGAGGGAGCTATTGAGGTAACTCCACTTGAGCTCTCGTGGTTGTCATCGCTTCTAAAACTTACCTTTGACCAGCTTGTTGTTGCCGAGATTGCTCCAGAAACTGCGCTCTTTTTGCTCACAAGCGCGCATATTTGGGCAGCCACACACCTTGAGGCGCGTCTCAAGGCATTTGAATTTCTGCTGAGTATCTAGTTGAAGTGGATTGTTACTAGCAAAGTTCACCAGTAACTGGTATCCTCTTGTAGGTTATTTCCTTGTTCTTAGGGGCTAGTCACTGCCGGCTACCTTCTCAGTACAAGGAGTATTCAACGCGAAAGGCGGTTTACTATGGCAGTAACTAAGGATCGTAAGGCTGAGCTCATCAAGCAGTACGGCAAGGACGAGAAGGACTCCGGTTCCGCACAGGTTCAGGTTGCTCTTCTTACTGAGCGTATTCGTCAGCTCACCGACCACATGAAGTCCCACCAGAAGGACTTCCACACTCGTCGTGGTCTTCTGATGCTCGTTGGTAAGCGTCGTCGTCTTCTTTCTTACATCAAGTCGAACGACATTGAAGAGTACCGTACTCTTATTGCTTCCTTGGGTATCCGCGACAACATCCAGTAAGTTGGCTTTTTAGGGCGCCGTCTGGCGCCCTTTATGTTTGAGGCCCGTTTGCAATGGGGCAAACGGAGATAGAAGAGGAAAGAAATGACTAAAGTAACTCACGAATTTGACCTCTATGGTAAGCACTACACCCTTGAGGCTGGTGAGCTCGCAAAGCAGGCAACAGGTGCCTGTATCGTTAAGTGCGGCGATTCTACCGTACTTCTCACTGCAGTGGTTTCCAAGGAGCGTAAAGATTACGACTTCTTCCCACTGACTGTTGATTTTATTGAGAAAATGTACGCAGTTGGTCGCGTTCCTGGTGGATACCTCAAGCGTGAGGCTCGTCCATCCGAGAAGGCAACCCTTACTGCTCGTATGATTGACCGTCCTCTGCGTCCTTCCTTCCCAGAAGGTTTCCGCAATGAGGTTCAGATTGTTGCAACTTCTCTTGTTGCTGATCAGGTAAACGCTGTTGACACCATCTCTGTCATGGGCGCATCTGCTGCCCTGGCTGTTGGTGGCGTTCCTTTTGAGGGACCACTTGCATGCGTCCGTATTGGTCGCAACGCTGATACCGGTGAGTTCCTGGTTAACCCAACCTATGAAGAGCGCGATCACTCTGATCTTGACCTTGAGCTTGGCGGTTCTTCCACCTTTATTTCCATGCTTGAGGCTGGTGCAGATGAGATTTCCGAAGAGGATATGCTCTCCGCTATGGCATTTGGTCAGGAAGCAATTGCAGCCTTCTGCGAGGAGCAGAAGAAGTTTATTGCTAAGTGGGAAGAGGTTAACGGTCCTATCGTCAAGCGTGAGTACATCCTTGACGAGCCCATCGCTGAGGTCCATGACCGCATCTTTGCTTACTATGACCAGATGAGCGCTGCTCTTAAGGATGCTGACAAGCAGTCTCGTATGCAGAAGGTTGCTGACCTAATGGATGAGATCAAGGCTCAGTTCACCGAGGAGGAGCAGGAGCTTTGGAGCCGCGCTATTGCCGTTGAGCTCAAGGGTCTTGAGAAGCACGCTATGCGCGTCATGGTTGTTGAGACCGGCGAGCGCGTTGACGGCCGTGTGGCTAACGAGATTCGTCCAATCATGGTCAAGCCTGATTATCTTCCACTTGTTCACGGTTCTGGTCTTTTCCAGCGTGGTCAGACTCAGGTTCTCTCCATTTGTACGCTTGGCATGCTCAACGAGTGGCAGCGTCTTGACACCATTGAGCCAATGGACGGCAAGCGCTACATTCACCACTACAACTTCCCACCATTCTGCACTGGTGAGACTGGCCGTATGGGTAGCCCTAAGCGCCGTGAGATTGGCCACGGAGCTCTTGCAGAGCGCGCACTTCTGCCTGTTATTCCTTCTGAGGAAGAGTTCCCTTACACCATCCGCGTTGTCTCTGAGGTAATGGAGTCCAATGGTTCTTCTTCCATGGCTTCTACCTGTGGTTCTACGCTTTCCCTTATGGATGCAGGCGTTCCTCT
>JABZHP010000038.1 GCA_015258785.1 Atopobium sp. | reverse complement strand
ACAATTATGTGCGTAATATAGGTATAACACGCACATAATATGAATATATCGAAAGGCGGATAACCCTATTCTGCGCCCTTTAGGGTGAAAGACAACAGAACCGGGTTGTGGTCCGAGTAAGCAAATTGCGTGTCAATGTTTCTGGCGGTTGCAATAACATTATCTGAGACAATCCAGCCATCAACTGTGGTGGTGTACGTCTTGTCTTTCTCGTAAGGAATATCATCTCCGCGGCAGGTAGGAACGTCGTTGAGGTTGTCTGGAGCTACAACGCTAAAGCCTTCTGGCAAATCAGAATCTTTGAGTTCTGCTACCCAGTCTGGTACCTGCTGAACAGAAGGATAGAGTGTAAGTGAGCCCGAAATGGCATGGTTCCAGTCGCCACCCGCAATAACGTAATTACCCTTAGCGCGCTCCTCAGACATTATTTTGGTTAGAAGTGCAAGCTGCTGCGCGCGACTGGTGCCACCTTTGTCGTAGGCAGACATGTGACTGTTAATAAGTACCAGCTCATGACCATCGCTTGTGGGATAGCGCGTAATCATAAAGCAGCGATCTAGGTCAAAGAATTTTGTTGGGAACGACTCGTCAATGGGGTAGGTACGACGAGTTGCGCTTGAAGCAAGCACGTTTGAAAGCGTAAGAATTCCAGAGTTAGAGGTTCCGTGGAACTCTGTGAGTGGATAGGCGAGAAACGCGGTGTGGAAGTTCTGCGCAAAATATGATGCGTAGGATCCAAAGCGGCTCTCTGCTTCAGAAACTTGATTCACATGCCAACTTCTGTCAGATGAAGTATCAATCTCTTGGAAAAGAATAAAGTCAGGGGCTGTACCGCCATTCAGAGAAGAAACGGTGTTCAGGGCACCGTTTGTGGTGTAAAGAACGGAGTTTCTGCTTACCGCGCGTCCGTGAGTTCCCACGGTGCGTGTGCCATCCTGCATGATGCCTTCATCCATAAAGAAGGTGTAATCAGGGGTGTAAGCACCAAAGCCAATGTTGTAGGTCGAAGCTGTGTAGGTTTGGCCTACCTGTACAGTTGTAGCCTCAGGAGAAGCACCTTGATTGGATACAGGAGTATTGTCAGGAATGCGATAGTAATTAAGCTGCAGGTAGAGGGCATATCCACCAATAACCAGTAAAGCTAGAACAAAAAGCCCGCCTACAAATTTGAAAAGTGGTGCAAGAACCCTTTTTAGAAGGCCAGTAATAAGCTTAAGGCCAAGAGACAAAACTCTTTTCATGCGAACCTCGTATCAATCAAGTGTCGTATGATTTAAATGATAACTATTATGGATTGAAAGTATGTTGAGGAGTTTGTATGTCGCTATCAAGAAATACAACACTAGAGCTTTTCAAACCCTCTGGTATCAGGCGTTTCTCGGCACTTGCTGCTGCAACGCCAGGATGTATTTCTTTAACTATTGGAGAGCCGGGAGAAGACACTCCAGCCCCTATTTGTAACTTAGTAGACAGAGAACTTGAAGCTGGAAACACGCATTATCCACCCAACGTTGGTACTCTTGAGCTTAGGGAGGCTATTGCTGCTTGGGAGTCTGCACGTGGTATGAAGGTCGGCCCAGACGGCATTGTAGTTACCGTGGGAGCTGCGGAAGCCATTTCTGCAACTATGCTGACCCTTATGAATCCAGGTGACGAGGTTATTATTCCTGAACCAGCGTATTTGGTATACAGAACGCTCTGCCAGCTTAATCGTGGTGTAGTTGTGCCGCTTGATACCAGCACCAATCATTTCCAGATTGATGCTGAGCAGCTTAAATCAAAGATTTCAGAGAAGACAAAGCTTATTGTGCTGACGTCTCCCAACAATCCTACGGGATGTGTTTATACAAAAGAGTCGCTTGATGCGGTAGCTAATCTTGCCCGCAAACACGACTTTTATGTGATGTGTGATGACGTTTATAGAGAGCTTGCCTATGTTGAGAATGTTCCACGTTTTGTTGAGCTCTACCCAGATTTGTCTGATCGCTGCATTGTGACAAATAGTTTTTCTAAACCATGGGCAATGACGGGCTGGAGACTTGGCTGGGTTGCCACTTCTGACGAGCTTGCGGCAGATATCGGAAAAGTCCATGCTCAGCTCGTGGCTTCCGTCCCCTCATTTCTTCAGCCTGCAGCTGTCTCTGCGCTTTCTTATGATGTCACGCCTATGCGCACAAACTATCAAAAGCGCAGGCAGATTGTACTTTCTGCACTTCAAGATATGAAACTTCCTGTTGAAGAGCCAGAAGGTGCCTTCTATGCATTTCCATCAATCAAGGAATTTGCCCTTGATTCTGAGGCATTTTGTGAGCGAGCAATCAAAGAGTTTGGTGTAGCACTGGTACCTGGTGTTTTCTTCGGCGCTGAGGGCTATGTGCGTATTAGTTACGCTGCTTCTGACAAGAATCTAACAGAAGGCCTTTCTCGCCTTAAGACTTTTGTTAATACTTTGCGAGAAGAACAAAACTAGCCCAAATGCAGAGCTTTCTGTGGTAGGGTTTTACTGTCAATAGAGGAGCGAGCACGATGGGTTCTGGGTTAGTCGGCAGGCAGTGACCCCAGAAGGAGGCGAGGTTCGCCGAACTTGGCAATCAGGCGTGGTTGTCAGGTGGGCTTGTATGAAATACATGCAAGACTGTCCGAGATTTCGGGGGTGCTACTTTGACGGTGTATTGCGCCCCCAATTTGAGGGGGAGCTTTGAGTAAGAAACCGTTTGTTTCTGTAGATGCCCTAGAGGCAATCACTAAGACGTATCCAACGCCATTTCACCTGTATAACAAGGCAGAGATTGTTCGCCGCGTAAAGCTGTTACAAGAGGCTTTTAGCTGGAACGCTGGCTTTAAAGAGTACTTTGCGGTTAAGGCTACGCCAAATCCTTACATTGTGAGATTACTGGCAGAGCTTGGTTGTGGCTGTGACTGTGCAAATGCTACCGAGCTCACGCTTGCAAAAGCCTGTGGAGTCACCGGTCAAAACATTATGCTCTCGTCAAATGACACTACGGTGCTTGACTTTGCTCGCGCTCATGAGCTGGGAGCCATTATTAACTTAGATGCTGGCGGCGACATGCTTACAACGCTTGAAGAAGCAGTGGGAAGCAACATGCCGCAGGTCATGTGCGCGCGCCTTAATCCTGGCGGCGTGTTTGAATCGCAAAACGGCATTATTGGAAATCCCGATGATGCTAAGTTTGGAATGACAGAAGAGCAGCTATTCCAGACGTTTGCGTATCTTAAGACCAAAGGCGTGACTGAGTTTGGCCTTCATGCCTTCCTAGCTAGTAACGCTCAAGAGGAAGATTACTATCCAAACCTTGCGCGCGTCCTCTTTAAGCTTGCCGTTAAGCTGCACAAAGAACTTGATATTCATATTGGATTTATTGATCTTTCTGGTGGTATTGGTGTGGCGTATGAGCCAGACCAGGTTGAGCCTGACGTCTTGGCTATTGGTCAGGGTGTAAAGCATGCCTTTGAAGAGGTTCTAGTTCCCGCAGGTATGGGAGACGTTGCCATTTACACCGAGCTTGGACGCTGGCTTTTGGGCCCCGCTGGTGCGCTTGTTACCCGCGTTTTGCACCAAAAAGAGACGTACCGCCACTACCTAGGCGTAGACGCGTGTGCGGCAAACCTTATGCGTCCTGCAATCTACGATGCCTATCATCACATCACTGTTATGGGCAAAGAGGATGCCCCTGCAACACATGCGTACAACGTTGTGGGCGGACTTTGCGAGAATAACGATCAGTTTGCAAAGAACCGCCAGCTCCCAGAGGTGGCTGTGGGTGACCTCTTGTTCATTCACGATACAGGCGCTCATGGTTTCTCGATGGGCTATAACTACAACGGCCGTCTGCGCTCCGCTGAGCTGCTGCTTCTAGAAGATGGATCCGTGCAGCTTATTCGCCGCGCCGAGACCGAGGCTGATTACTTTGCAACGCTTTCATTTGATGGCTCCGATTTTTCTGATCTTGCGCAACAAACAACTATAAACACCACACGTTAGAGGGCGAGAAAAACTATGGACATGAAGAATTTGACTGGTGCAATCACCGCTTTAGTAACCCCATTTGATGCTCAGGGAAATGTTGACTTCGAGTCACTTGAGCACTTTGTAGACTTCCAGATTGAGCAGGGAATTGACGGTATTCTCGCTCTTGGTACTACCGGCGAGTCCTCAACCATGACAGATGAGGAGGACATCGAGGTAGTTAAGGCAATTCTTGCTCGAGCTCAGGGTAGAATTCCTGTTATTGGCGGTGCTGGCTCCAACTCTTCTGCTGAGTCTTTGCGCAAAGCAGAGGCTCTAGAGAAGGCGGGTGTTGATGGTCTGCTGCTGATTACTCCTTACTACAACAAGAGTAACGAAGAGGGCATCTACCAGCACTTCTCGTATGTACTCGACCGCGTTGATGTTCCTTGCATTTTGTATAACATTCCTGGTAGAACGGGCTGCTCAATATCTGAGCGTAATGTTCAGAGGCTTGCGGCACATCCAAATGCATGGGGCATTAAAGAGGCATCTGGAGATATTGCATACGCAACAAAGGTTGCTCGTTATTTGAGCGATGACTTTACTATGTGGTCCGGAAATGACGACATGATTGTGCCACTGCTTTCTCTTGGTGCTTCTGGTGTTATTTCTGTTTGGTCTAACCTTGATCCAAAGATGGTTCATGACCTGGTAGCTGCATGGCACTGTGGTGAGGTTTCCCTTGCTCGCGAGCTGCAACTTCAGTATCTTGACCTGGTTCATGCGCTCTTCTGTGAGGTTAACCCAATTCCTGTCAAGGCCGCTCTGGCTCGTATGGGACTTATGGAAGAAAATTATCGTCTGCCTCTGTGGAAGATGACTGATGAGCACGCAGAGGTGCTTGAAAACGCTATGAGAAAGGCTGGTCTTCTTGATGCCTAGTGCAGTAGTGATTGGTACCGGCAAGATGGGAAAGCTCATTGAGCAAACCCTGATTGCTCACGGTTTTGAGGTACTTGGTGCGTTTGGTCACGAGAATATCAATCAGCTGAATACCGTTGAGCAGACGCCTGATGTGGTTGTGGATTTCTCTGGCGTTGCTGCTTTTGAGGCTGTTGTCGGTTTTGTACGTGAGCACGGGTGCGTACTTGTTTCTGGCACCACGGGTTTCTCGCCAGAGCAGCTTTCGGAGCTCAAGCAGCTGGGGGAGAGCGTGCCGGTGATTCACGCGGCAAACTATTCGGTGGGCGTTGCCGTGTTGAGACGCGCGGTAGCTATGGCTGCTGAGGCGCTTGATGGCTGGGACACCGAGATTGTGGAGACGCACCACAACCAGAAGGTTGACGCTCCGTCCGGCACAGCAAAGCTGCTGCTCGCTGCTATTGATCCAGAGGGAACTCGCCCCGTTGTTTCTGGTCGCGAAGGCTTCTGTGGAGCTCGCACCAAAGATGAGATTGGTGTGTTTGCCCTCAGAGGTGGCACGGTGGCCGGCACTCATGAGGTTCATTTCTTTGGACAGGATGAGGAAGTGTGCCTGACTCATCGCGCAACGTCTCGTCAGATTTTTGTTAACGGAGCTGTTGCGTGTGCTGAGAAATTGCTTACAAAAGCTCCAGGTTTTTATACCTTTGAAGAGTTGATTTTTGGATAAATACACGTGCTGGCCTTTATAGGTCAGCGCCTGTTTGATTGAGAAAGGACGTGCATGGACGCCCAGGAAATTATTAATTACATTGCTACGTCAGAGAAGAAGACCCCCATTAAGCTCTTCGTCAAAGAGCGTGAGGGTGCTTCTGTGTCGTATGGATCTTCTCGCGTGTATGGTGAGGGAGCCTCAAAGGTAGTCTTTGGCGATTGGTCCGAGCTCAAGAGTGTTGTTGAGCAGAATGCAGACGCATTTGAGTATTTTGATATCGAGAATGACCGCCGAAACTCCGGCGTTCCTCTGCTTAACATGAAGGACGTAAACGCACGTATTGAGCCAGGTGCACTGATTCGTGAGCGCGTTGAGATTGGTAACAATGCCGTCATTATGATGGGTGCTGTTATTAACATTGGTGCTGTTATTGGTGAGGGCACCATGATTGACATGGGCGCTGTTCTTGGTGGACGTGCAACCGTTGGTAAGAACTGCCACATTGGTGCTGGTACTGTTCTTGCTGGTGTTGTTGAGCCTGCATCTGCTACTCCAGTTATTGTTGAAGACAACGTTCTTATCGGCGCAAATGCTGTGGTTATCGAGGGCATTCGTGTTGGAGAGGGCGCTGTTGTTGCAGCAGGTGCTGTGGTAGTTGAGGACGTTCCAGCAAACGCCGTGGTAGCGGGATGTCCTGCACGTGTGATAAAAATGAAGGACCAGAAAACAGAGGGCAAGACAGCTTTGGTTGATGCTCTCCGCACGTTGTAATCGAGGTTACATGCCAGACGGCTCCAAAAAAGCACAGGGTTTTACCACCAAAATTTCCTGCGTACACACAGAAAATTG
Source organism: Atopobium sp. (assembly GCA_015258785.1). Taxonomy (GTDB): domain Bacteria; phylum Actinomycetota; class Coriobacteriia; order Coriobacteriales; family Atopobiaceae; genus Lancefieldella. The sequence continues at coordinate 5,395 of JABZHP010000038.1, read as the reverse complement.
GGCAGAAAAAAAAGAAGATTCTTGGTTTACCTACGAACTTCTCGCAGAAGATCCTAAGACGCATGCACGCGCCGGCATCTTCCATACGCCTCATGGTGATATTCCAACGCCTATTTTTATGCCGGTTGGTACTAAGGCAACCGTTAAAGGTTTGATGACCGATACCGTTCGTGACCTTGGCGCCAAAATTATTCTGGCAAATACGTACCATCTGTCTCAGCGCCCAGGAGATGAGCTGGTTGCACAGATGGGTGGCTTGCATGACTTTATGCAGTGGCATGGACCAATTCTGACGGATTCAGGCGGATTCCAGGTCTTTAGTCACGAGGAGTTCATGAAGCTCTCTGACGAGGGCGTTAAATTTCGTGCAGTAGATTACGACGGTGCATGGTCGTACTGGACGCCAGAAACAAACATGCAGATTGCGCAGAACCTTGGTGCAGACATTGTTATGCAGCTTGATCAGTGCGTAGGCTATCCTGCCGAGCGTAGAAAAGTTGAGCGCGGAGTTGAGCTTTCAAGCGCATGGGCCGAAAGGTGCTTTAAGGCTCATACCCGTCCTGATCAGGCGCTCTTTGGCATTGTTCAGGGTGGCATGCACCTTGATTTGCGCAGGCGCTCCATTGAGCACCTTGAGTCCATTGGCGATTTCCCTGGTTATGGCATTGGTGGCTATTCCGTTGGAGAGCCTCACGAGGTTATGTTTGAGACGCTGGCGCCACTTTGCGCCGATTACATGCCTCGCAATAAGCCTCGCTACCTGATGGGCGTTGGTAATCCGTCTACGCTTATCCGCGGTGTTGCTTGTGGCATTGATATGTTTGACTGCGTGCTTCCAACGCGCACCGCACGTATGGGTACCGCGTTTTCCCATGAGGGCCGCATGAACCTTAAGAACGCTAAGTACTTTGCTGATGCGGGTCCTATTGATGCTCAGTGCACCTGCCCTGTCTGTACGGGCGGTTATTCTCGCGCGTACATCAATCACCTGGTTAAACAGCACGAGATGCTGGGCGGTCAGCTGCTTTCTATGCACAATATTTACTTCTTGCTTGAGCTGATGCGTCAGGCACGAGAAGCAATTCTTGCAGGTACGTACAGCGATTTTGTTGAGGAGTGGGAAAACTCTGACGGCGTGGTTGATTTTTAAGTTCGCCTGGCGAGAACCCCGTCTTCTTGATAGCCCTGCGCAAGCAATCTTGATAGCCCTGCGCGAGCAACTTTGATTTAAATTTTTTATGACTAGCTCACTAATTTGTGGGCTAGTCATTTTTTGTCCGGTGACATGGGTAGAATGAAAGAGATAAACATTCGCGGGCGCCCGAGGTGCCCCTGGCTGGCTCTGCCGCCACAGAAAAGAGGACATGATGCCCGGCATCGAGAAAAGCACTCGTTGGAGTGTTCTTACACAAGACGTATATCTAGAGTCGCTGTTTAAAAAAGAATTGCATGTTACGCCACTTGTTGCTCGTGTATTAGTAGCACGTGGATTTACTGATGTAGCCACAGCTCAAGAGTTTCTCTCGCCATCTTTGCAAAGAGACTGGCTGGATCCACAGTGCATTCCGGGAATGGCTGAGGTTGCTGCCCGTGTTCATAAGGCAATTGTTGAGCATCAAAAGATTGCCGTATTTGGTGATTTTGACGTAGATGGTATGAGCTCAACTTGTCTGCTTACGCTGGCTTTACGTCGCTTGGGAGCAGATGTTTTGCCGTATATTCCGCATCGTTTTGGTGAGGGATACGGACTCTCTAAAGAGGCTCTTGCAAGAGTTTTGCAAGATAGAAAGCCAGATTTAATTATTACGGTAGATAACGGCATTGCTGCTGCTCAAGAAGTTGCTTGGCTTTTACAGCAGGGGATTAATGTTGTTGTCACCGATCACCATGAGCAGATTTGGTGCCCCAGGGTGTTCCAGTAACTGATCCAAAGCTTGTTGAGGATTGTCCTTCCAGAGAACTTGCTGGTGCGGGTGTTGCTCTTAAGCTGGTTCAGGTTTTAGGACAGCTTCTTGGTCAACCTCAGCTATGGCGTGATTACATTGATGTTGCTATGTTGGGCACGCTGTCTGACATGATGATGCTCAACAAAGAGAATCGTGCACTTGTTTCTGAAGGTGTCAAACGCCTGCAAAAAGGTCTTCGTCCAGGTCTGGTAGCTCTTGCTGCTGTTGCTGGTCAAGATATTGCCCAGATTTCTGCAGATAATCTGCCGTTTTCTATTATTCCTCGCCTTAATGCAGCAGGGCGCATGGGCACTACTGATATTGCGCTTGACCTTCTTCTTACAGAAGACGCTGAAGAGGCAACCATTCTTGCTGGCAAGTTAGAAGAGATTAATGCCGAGCGTCGTGCTATTGAGGCAAAGCTTACCGATGAGGCACTTGAGCAGGCAAAAGAAATTTACGATGGCGGCCACGCAATTGTGCTTGCCAAAGAGGGTTGGCATGAGGGCGTAAAGGGCATTGTTGCTTCAAGAATTGTTAATCGCTATCACGTGCCTTGCATTCTGTTTACCATCCAAGATGGAGTTGCTCGCGGTTCTGGCCGCTCTGTTGGCTCCGTTGATTTATTCCACGCCGTTGAACAGTGTGCAGACCTTACCGTCCGGTTTGGTGGCCACCAAGGAGCCGTTGGTGTAACAGTAGAAACATCAAAGATTGACGCATTTAGAAAGCGTTTATCAAAGGTTATGGCAGAGCTTCCAGAAGAAGAGTTTGAGGCTTCAGGAGAAGTAACAGCACTAGTAAACCTTGATGAGATTACCATCAACTCCATTGATGCACTTGAGGCTCTGCAACCTTTTGGTCAGGGTAATAAAAAGCCGCTCTTTGGCGTTAAGGGTGTGGTGATGAAGAATCGCTCGCGTGTTGGCGCAGGCGGAGCTCATCTTTGTTTTATGGCTTCAAATGGCATTTCTTCAATTTCATCCATCATGTTTAGAACGCCTCATGTTGAGGCAGCAGCTGAGTATGATGGCGCTGTTGATTTGATTTTTGAAGCGGTTAACGAGACCTGGCAGGGCAGAACTAAGCCAAAACTCATGGTCAGAGATATTCTCTACAGAGACTTTACCGATGAAGATGACGGCCCCATTGAAGCAGATCTTCTCGGCAGCGCTGCTGACTTGCCCCTTGTGGTTACCAAGGAGACTACAGAGGCTGATGCAGCCTCTCAAGAACAGGCGCAGCAAAAGCGCCGTGAGCTGGAGAGTCTTTCTTCTGAGGAGCTTACCCAGACCCTGGTCACGTCCATGATTGGTTCAAGAGAGCTCTTGCCTCTGCAAAAGAAAACACTAGAGGTTCTCTCTCAAGGAACGTCTTGTCTCTCTGTTATGGCAACAGGTAGAGGTAAATCGCTTATCTTCCAGGTTCATGCTGCTCGTGTTGCGCTGCTGCAACATAAAATGAGCGTGTTTGTCTATCCACTACGCGCCCTCATCAACGACCAGGTTCAAAGCATAAAAAACACCTTTGAGCCTCTAGGAATTTCTGTCGAGGTACTCAACGGAGAAACAGACCTTTCCAGCCGAGAAGACCTGTTTGCTCGCATGACAAACAATGAGCTTGATATTGTGCTGACTACTCCAGAGTTCTTCTCGCTCCACGCTGATCAATTTGCCAAAGCGCAAAACATCTCATTTGTAGTGTTTGACGAGGCGCATCATGTGGGCATGAATGCTTCTGAGGGCAGACTTGCATATGCACAAATGCCACAGGTACTAAAGATGCTTGGGAGTCCGCAGATACTTGCCACAACAGCTACGGCTACCACACAGGCAGCCCAGAATATCTGCGAGCTTCTCTCCATTGAAGCAGAGCATGTATACAAAGATAAAACAGCTCGTACTAACCTTGAACTCAAGGACCTTCGCGGTGCTAAGGATAGGGAATGTGCGCTGCTTTCTCTTGTGTCAGACGGCACAAAAACGGTTGTCTACGTCAATTCAAGGGAGCAAGCGCAGGCTTTGACGCGTATGCTACGCCATCGTATTCCAGAACTTGGTCACAAGATTGCGTTCTATCATGCGGGCCTAACGCCTCAGATACGCAAGAACGTTGAGCGCGCTTTTAGGCGTGGAGACGTTTGTTGCATCATTGCTACCAGTGCATTTGGCGAAGGCGTCAATATCTCTGATATTCGCCAGGTTATTCTGTATCACCTGCCGTTCGGTCGCGTTGCCTTCAATCAGATGAGCGGACGCGCAGGTAGAGACGGTAAGCCTTCTGTAATTCAGATGCTATTTGATGCGCATGATATGCGTGTTAACGAGCGCATCCTTTCTTCTCATGCACCACAGCGAGAAGCCCTGGTAGCTGTCTACCGTGCGCTTACGGCACTGCAGCCAAAGCTTGGTGCTCAGACAGCTGATTCAGCACTCACTGATGAAGATATTGCGCAGATGGCGCTAGAAATTGACCCGCGATCTAAGGCTGACGAGCAAACCGTTCGTGTTGCACTTGACGTTTTTGCTGAGCTAGGGTTTATTAGCATTGAGGGATTTGATCAAACGAGAACAATTTCCGTCAATAGTCAAGCTTCGCACATGGACTTGCTGGAGTCTGCACGCTACGCTGAGGGGCTTAAAGCGCACGCTGAGTTTGAATCATTTGCTCAGTGGGTACTTTCTGCTTCACCAGATGAGCTGGCAGATGCTATAACAAAACCCATCATTCCAGAAATTGGTTCATCGTTTGATGGGGGAAGGGAGTCCTCTGATGAGTGACGAGAGGACCAAAAAAGAAGCTAAGGCGCCAGGCGCAGATAATTACCGCCTGCTTGAGGGAGCTGTGCGCACGTATCTGCCTGAGGAGGCTCAGGCAAAGATTGCTGCTGCGTATGCCTTTGCTGCTAACTATCACAAAGACCAGCGTCGTCGTTCCGGCGAGCCTTATATCAACCACCCAGTTGAGGTAGCCCTTATTCTTGCGCACGATCTTCACATGGATGAAGACACCATCTGCGCTGCTCTTATGCACGATACCGTAGAAGATACGTCTGCCTCACTAGATGAAATTTCTTCTCGCTTTGGTGAGTCAGTTGCAGAGCTTGTTGATGGCGTCACAAAACTTACGTCTATTGAAGTCAGTTCAATGGACGAGAAACAAGCGCTTAACCTGCGCAAAATGTTCCTTGCCATGTCAAAGGACATCCGCGTTGTTATCATCAAGCTGGCCGACCGTCTTCACAATATGCGCACGCTGGCGGCACTTCCACCAGATCGTCGCTTGTTCAAGGCGCGAGAAACCATGGACGTGTATGCGCCACTTGCTGACCGTCTGGGTATCTCTTCGGTTAAGTGGGAGCTTGAGGACTTGTCTTTCTTCTGGCTTGAACCAGAGGAGTACCAGCGCGTTGCGCGCATGGTCTCTGATTCTCGTGCACAAAGAGAGAA
>JABZHP010000037.1 GCA_015258785.1 Atopobium sp. | reverse complement strand
TTCATAAGCTGGACAGAACGGGTCGCTGGTGGTTCAACGCTAACACGATGGAGTGTGCACCAGAAGAGTACGATGCTTTTATTGCAACAGAAGCAATCCTCAACATTTCACAAGATGTTGAAGCCCTAAAGAATACACATGCTTCTGAGACAGATCTTCAGCTTGTTCGTACTACCCTCTCGCAGGTAGCAAGCCTCATGCCCAAGTCAGCTTCTCTTTCTGAGCAAGTTGCTCCTTTTAGCGGTAACGCTGATGGCAGCTCAGACTGGATGAAGCGTCTCTGGTTTGCCAACTATGTTGAGAACACGCCATTCCCTTTTAGGATGGTGTACAACTTCTCTTACAATCCACAACTTGATATTTTGGTATTTGAGTTCTTTGTAGCTCGTCCTCGCTGCTTTAGCTTCTTATCTGCAGAAAAGTCAGAGCAAATTGCGGCAGCACGCGCTTACGCACTACGTGCTTCTCTTTGCGTAGCTCGTATGGCACTTCAGAGCTGCAAAATCTCTCGCGTCTGCATCAATGGCAGCTTGCGCGGAGAAGAGCGTATTGTCCTATCTATGGACTTAAACGAGGCTGCACTTGCTCGCCTCTTGCCTACTGCAGCAAACACTCAAATTGATGGCAATAGCTTCCCACAAGATCCAGCGCTCAGAGTTTCTTTTGACTCTGAAGGTTGGTTTAGCGAGGTTGAGCCTTTTATGAAGCAAACGGACGAGTGGGTTTCTCCTCGTAGCTTCTTTGAGATGCCAGATTTGTCTGATCGTCCTTGTTCACCAGCAGTTACCGCAGTTTGTGGAGCTCAAAAGGTAAGCGATCTTGGCTACTCTGAGGCATCCCGCCGCATTAGGCTTTGGAACACCACTCTCAACAACATTCCAAAAGATGCTTCTACCGCGGATGCAGTTGGAAAATTTGAGGAAGCAAAAGCTTCAACTTCTGATATTTACGCAATTGAAGGCTTTGATAGAGTTATTCATGGCCTGGTCGAAGGCACTATTGATTTCTCGGACAGAAGGTCTATGGCCGAGAAATTCCTCTTTGGTTCACCTTTGCAGAAAACGCTTCAATCCATAAATAACATCATGGACGGAGAGCCAGACCCAGATGCTCTAGAAAAGACACTTGCAGAGCTTGAGTCTCAAGTTTCACCAACCCTTGATATGGGCTTGTACCTGGACGATTCAGATTCTATTTACAGGTATTTTGATTCCCTCTCAGAGCGCGTAGCTTATAACCTTGCATTCTCCAATGAGCCAAGAAAACTGGTGCTTATTCCAGACACGTATTTTATGTCTTTAGCAAGAATAGCTCGCGCCTACAACCTGCTTGAGCAGCCAGAAAAAGCAGAGCGCTACGCACAAGAAGCCCACAGGATTTCTCCTTTGGGCGTTGATGCAACGCTACTATTAGTAAGAACATTAGAAGACCAGTCAAAAGTCTTTGAAGCTGCAAAGCTGCTCAAAGACCTTATCGAGCACCTTTTCTCCGCTTCAGATGTTGCGCTAGTGTACTATCGCCTAGCCTATATGGAGTGGAAGCTGGGACGCTCTGATCTTTGTGCAGCTTGCTATCAAATGGCTATAATCATCGGTGGTAGTGTTGCTCAACCTGCAAAAGAAGAGCTTGAAGACCTTCTCAAGGCAGACTCTTCTGTTAAGAAACTAGATACTCCTCAAGAGGTTTTCTCGTTCCTTAAGCAAAATGGTATTCCTGTCTTTGACCAGAAAGCCGTATTTAACAAGGCAGTTGCTATTGGCAGCGCTTGTGTAAACGATGGCATTTACTGTGTTGGCCAGAACATGCTCAAGAACTGCCTTGAAATTACCTTTGATGATGCAGCTGCCAAGGTAGAGAGTTCACTGAGAACACCCTTCTAGAGTCCGCACACGAAAGCTATACCCTATTACTCAGAGCTTTGGTTAAACCGAGCGTTTAGCCAAAGCTCTACCTGTGCCTTAAGATCATCGAGGCCTTCAGAGTTTACAAACACCGTATCCGCCTGATTACGCAAATACGTATCGGAAGGCTGATGCGCTATACGCTGCTCAAACTCTTGGCGAGAAGATCCTCGCTGTTCGGCTCGCTCTGCTCTGAGCTCTAATGGTGCTACAACAACGACAACTTCATCAACCAGCTCAAGCAAGTCTTCAACGCGGTCAAGCAACGGAACCTCTACAAAGCAGAACTGAGCATCTGCAGCAGGAGCCTCTTTTGTAAGGAATTGACGCATATATTCCCTGATAAAAGGCATCTCTAGGTCTTCTAAGAGCTCAACTGATTCACTGGTAGCAAAAGCCCTACGACCAAGCTCTCGCCTATTAATCTCATGAGTAACGGGGTCCAACAAATCGTTACCAAAAGCCTCTGCCACACGATACGTACACTCGCATCCAGGTCTCAGAAGTCTACGAGAAACCTCATCAAGGTCAAAGCGCAGACCACCTGCTGCTTCAAACATTTTAGAAACAGTTGATTTACCAGACGCCATTCCGCCTGCGAGAATTACCTTGTACATGTAGTTCACTCCTATAACTGCAGTGCTGTATAAGAGCCTAGCAGTTTTACTTCTTCAGGAGTATGAGTTACCCAAATTACAACTTTTGATTCAATGAACGGTTTGACAGAGGCAATAACCTGCTGCTTAAGCGCTTCGTCTAATCCCTTGAGCGGCTCATCAAAGAGCAAGATGTCTGCATCTGCAAAGAGTGTACGTAAAAGAGCAACGCGTCTCTTTTGACCACCGGAAAGCTCAGAAACAGGCTTGTTTTCTGTTTCTTCCAGTCCAACCCCACAAAGCGCCTCTTTAATACGCGCTCGAGCACTTTGTTTTTGCTCCTTTGAGTGCAACTGTATAGCAAGCATGATATTTGCCATGACGCTCAAGTTTTCTAGCAGTCTATCTTCCTGAAACATCATGACTGTTTTAGCGTCAGTCGATTTAAGCACTGTGCCTGAGTCAGCCACTTCAAGACCACAAAGGATACGAAGAAGTGTTGTTTTACCTGCTCCAGAGGGCTCGGAGAGTACGTACACTCCCCGCTCAAACTTGTAGGAAAAATCATCAAGCACAACCGTATTACCAAACGATTTAGTGATGTTTTTTACCTCAAGCAACTGCTCGGTTGCATAGGCACAATTAGTTGTGTTCATACTCATGAGCAGCTCTTTTCTAACCTTGCAGCAGCCCATGAAACTAACCGCATCACGATCTTCTCGCCAAGTGCGCTCATCACAATAACCACAAGCGTCCACGCAAAAAGGGCTGGCGTATCCAAATACACTTTAGCGTTATAGAGGTGCTCGCCAATGGAGAATGCGGGAAGGCCAATGACCTCGGCAGCAATTCCCGACTTCCAGCAAAATCCCATGGCAAGTGAGGTGGCTGTCTTAAGCGAAGGCATAAGCTGCGACAAATAAATTGCTTTAATGCGTTGCCAACCGTGAATTTGATACACATCAGCCATCTCGATGAGCTGCTGGTCAGTGCTGAGGAGCCCCTCAAGTACTGCAATGTAGATGATGGGAAGTGCCATCAAAAATGAAATTGAAATTGAGAGGTAGGGCGTACGAACCCAGATAAGCAATAAAATAACAAACGAGGCCACAGGAATTGATTTAATCGTAGAAATCAGCGGCTCAAAAAGAATCTTAATCAGCTTGTACTTAAAACTCAAAAACGCCAGCAAGGAACCAACCGTAAAAGCAAGTGCTCCACCAGCAAAAATGCGCAAAAGAGAAAGGCCAATAGAAACCCAAAATTCGCGTAATTGAGCTAGCGAGAAAAGCGTCTGGATGGTCTGAACAGGTGAAGTTAAGACAATATCTTGGTTGATGGCTACTGCAGCTATCTGCCACACGACAAGCCAAAATGCCAGAGCTCCTAAACGAGCTCCCCAGCTCGAAGCAACTTTGCGCACAGTCGGTTTACCTTGCACGCGGCCCGCACCTTTGATCTGACCCACACTTTGGGCCTGATCGTTTTTCTCGACAGAAAAATCTGCCGAGGCAGTGCCTTTCTCGGCGCCACCTCGGGCAGAAATACTATCTTTTATGTGCGGGTTATGCGCCAAAGTAGAAATCGTCTCCAGGAACCTGTCCGCCTACTGCCTGAGAATTAGCCTCAGCCAGAATGCCTAAGTAACTTGAAAGCGCGCTCTTCATATCTGCACCATCAATATACGTAATATTACACTTAGGCAGCGCAACCTTGGCAATAGGCTCTGGAACAATACCGTATTTGCCCACAAGTGTGGCGGCATCATCCGGATGATCAACAGCAAATGCAACAGAGTCTTTGTAGTGAGAAAGCAGCGCCGTTACCGCATCTGGAGAATCTGAGATGAGCTTTGAAGAAATAATGGTCACGCCAGCAATCAGCTTACTCTGAGGATTGACCGCCTCCCACTCAGCGCCAAGGTCAATGGCAATGCGAATCTGGCTGTTCTTGCTTTGTGCCACCGTAACAAAAGGCTGTGGGAGCAGCGCAATTCCCTCTGGATCTTGCGCAAGAGCAGCAACACACTCAGTATGCTCGCTCTTCCACTCTACCTGGACATCCTCGCCAAGCGTCATGCCATTTTTGCTCAGCAGGTAGGACAATGTGTACTCTGGGACAGCACCCTTACCAGAAGCGTAGAGCGTCTTTCCTTTGAGGTCGGCAAGCTTAGAGATAGCGCTACCCGTCTCAACAATGTAAAGGACGTTCAATACGTTAAGACAAGCTACCTTATAGGCACCTTTGGTCTTGTTAAAGAGTGTAGCTGCAAGATTTGCAGGAATAGAAGCAACGTCTACATCGCCCTGGGCAACCTTAGCAACTACCTGATCAGGAGCATCCAAAATCTCAAACGAGTAGTTGTTATCGGTAATGTTTTGCGCCTCAACCTCGCTCATGAACTTGACCAAGCCCATAGCAGTAGGTCCTTTGAGCGTTGCAACTTTTACCGCAACAGGATCAGATTTCTTAACCTCATCTTTTGTGGCATCCTGAGACTTCTCTTGGTCTGTTCCCTTGCAGCCAAACAGTGCTGTAGCTGGAATAAGACCTGCAAGCTTAAGGAACGAACGTCTATCCATGAATCACTCCTGACTCGAAAAGTTAACTATGGCTACCTTATCACGTCTACAGCAAAATTCATACGATATACAGCATATCTTGCAAACTCTTTGATACATCCATAAGAGCAAGCTGCACCCATGGCGAGAAAAACTAGTTCTTCTCGCCATATCCAAGGACGTACGCGCGGCACAGGTTCTCGGTGCCGATAATTGCATCGATGTGGCAGCGCTCACGACCGTGAGTGTTGAGACAAGCTGGACCAAATGCGCCGCTCTTAAGATCGTTGCCGGAGAAATACGCAGCATTAGCATCAGTTGAGAAGTGGAAGGCAACCTGCTGGTTCCACTTTTCTGGCTCAACAACCTCCTGCGCACACGCAATAAGTTTGTTGGAAACTTCCCAATCGTAAGGCGAGCGAATATCAGAAACAATGATGCCTACGTGGTGCTCGTTTGAATCGTAGTCAAGGCCAATAAGGGTAATGTCCAGCGATACGTACTCATCCACCTCAACAGGCAAGAATGCGCCGCCGTGACCAATCTCCTCGTACATGGGGAATGCAAACAAGGTGTTATAGAGGGGTTTCTCGCCAGATTGCGCCAGCCAACGGAGTGTATGAAGCTGTGCGGCAACACAAGCCTTATCGTCGATAAAGCGAGAAACCATATAGCCGTTGTCATACATCTCAAAGTGAGGATCAATGGCAACAACTGCACCCTCTGAGACACCCAACGCACGAGCTTCCTCAGGGGAAGAAACGTCAGCGATAAGCGAGATGGACATGTTGTCCTCGTTGCGCTCCATGGTTCGAGCGTCTTCAAAGACGTGAACGGAGTGGTGATTGCAGATTACCTGGCCATCAACAACGGAGCCATCTCTGCAGACAACATGGCAGGTCTCGCCCTCAATGCTGTGGTAGTTGATGCCGCCCAGCTGGCGAACGCGCAGTGTGCCGTCTGAATTGAAGCCGCGCACAATCAGGCCAATGGTGTCAAGGTGAGCATTAACGCCCACAGTCTTGCTGGTATCTTTACCCTCTACCAGGACATACGCCGTAGCTTTGTTGTCAATCTGAAGCTCATAGCCCGCCTCGGCAACAAGCTCACGAAGCAGCTCATGGATGCGCTCGTAGTAGCCAACAGGGCTATCGCACTCAACAAGCTTCTTTGTAGTATCAATCAAATACTGTGTATCAGTTTCAAAATGAGTCATTAAAATCTCCTAGTTTTGTGGATGGGTGTAAAGCTCTACCAGATGCTCAAGCATGTCAACCATACCCTCAAGCTCAGGGACAGGAACAAACTCTCTGACGCCGTGAGCGTTGTAGTAGCAGGCAGAGAGATTGGCGCAAGGGAATCCTCTAAAGGAAAGCTGGGATCCGTCGGTGCCGCCACGCATTGGAATGCAGGTCATCTCTACGCCGACCTTCTCGTATGCAGTACGAGCATTCTCGATTAAGTGCGCATACTCAGGCTTTAATACGATGTCAGCCAAGTTGTGATACTGGTCGTGAATCTCAACGGAAAGTACCTCAGAGCCAATCTGCTTGTTTACATACGCTGCAGCATCAACCATCAACTGCTTACGGCGCTCAACCTTTGCCTGGTCATGGTCTCGAATAATGTAATCAGCGCGAGCAAACTCGCAATCACCATTGACGCGCTCCAGATAGAAGAAGCCATCATAGCCCTCAGTGAACTCAGGACGTTCCGCAGGTGGAAGCAACTCGTGGAAGCGCATAATTGCCTCGGATGCATTGATCATCTGGCCTTTTGCGGTACCCGTGTGAACCGAAAGTCCGTGAGCACGCACAAACACCTCAGCGGCATTGAAAGTCTCGTAGCAAAACTCGCCAAAGGGACCCCCGTCAATGGTGTAACCATACGCAGCACCAAAAGCGTCAAGATCCAGAAGAGCTGCGCCGTGGCCAATCTCCTCATCAGGAACAAACGCAAGTGCAATACGTGGGTGCTTAAGCTCTGGATGCTCTTTGTAGCGAGCGAGCAAGCTGACCAGCATGGCAATGCCAGCTTTGTCATCGCCACCAAGCAGCGACGTGCCATCAGTGGTAACAAGCTGCCAACCAACCATGTGCTCAAGCTGAGGATTTGTCTCAGGGCTGATATAGACCTCTCTGCCCTCACGATCAGAACCAACTACCAGCTTGCCGCCCTCATACGTAACAACCTGAGGGTGAACGGGATTGCCCCAAGACTGCCAAGCCGTATCAATATGGCAGCAGAAACCAAGAGTTGGAAGGTCCTCCAAACCCTTGCTTGCCGGCCAGTGAGCAACCACGTAGGCGTGCTCATCAACAACTACATTCTCTGCGCCAAGCTCACGAAGGTCAGCCGCAACAACCTCAGCCATCTGGTGCTGAGACTCAGTTGAAGGAACCTTATCTGCGGTCAGAGGATTAGACTGAGAAGAAACCTTGCAATACGCAATAAATCTATCTAGAACGTCACTCATAAAACTCCCTTACAAAAAACTGCGCTAACCAAATAGTTAACGCAGTTTAGAGTATCAATGTATTAACGAGAAGACCGTGAGGCTCGTGAAGCTGTAACAAAGGATTTCCAAAGTTCACAGTCAGCTTTGCTGTATTGCCAACCATACTCTGGATGCCACTGCACACCTAGAGCAAACGTCTTGCCCTTGACCTCGGCTCCTTCAATAATGCCGTCTGAAGCATACGCAACTACAGTAAGCTCAGCGGAAACCTTTTTCAGGGCCTCATCGTGATACGAGTTTGCTTGAATGTCTTCAACCTTACCCAGAGCGTTGTACAGCGAAGAATCTTTTTGAACATGAACAGCATGAGCTGGATGGTACAAATTTGCCGAATGAGTCCAGAATGCATGATTTTCTGTTGCTTCAAGGGTGTGCAAATCTTGTACAAGCGTACCGCCCAACACAACGTTTAAAAGCTGAAGGCCACGGCAAATAGCAAGTAAAGGTTTATCTGCAGCAAGTACCTGCTTTACCAGCTCAAACTCAAGCGCATCTCGTATAGGACACAAACGATTAAGGTCGCGTGGCTCTTCTCCCCAATTGCGAGGGTCAACATCGTGACCACCAGTGAGGCAGAAGCCGTCACACATCTCAACAAACTGACCAATAACTTCTGGATCTTCTGTTAACGGCATCATGATTGGAATGCCGCCAGCTGCAAGAATGGCGTCAAACTGAATTTGTGCTACAGAAGCAGAATCAGAAAAATTTTCTTCAGGCATCCAGCGAGGAGTCACACAGATAAGAGGGCGCTCAGAAGCAGGAAGCTTGGGAACATCACTAAATGCATCTTTGACAATATCTGGAATAACCACAAAATCCTCTTAACACTCAGCTCTTCAAACAACATAACAGTAAAGGTTGACCCTTATTTAGTCTTTGACTTTATCGCTTTTACGCTTTTCGTGCCACTCTAGCAAGCCCTCCTCCACAATGTTTTTTCATTAATGAAACATTTTTCTGTATTGCGTACAATTAATTTGGGTATTAAGAAGCCAGTTCTTTACATTTAAGCTTCATATTTTGAAGATGCAAACGGAAGGCGCCCTATGAAAGAGCACGTATTTAATAACCTTTCCCGTAAATCATTCTTACGTGGATCTTTGGCGGCTGCCGTTGCCGCCGGTTCTGCTTCACTACTTTCTGCTTGTGGCGGTTCAGCTGGTGGAGACGCAGAGAAAAAGGTATTACGCTTTGGTGTAAACAACCCAAAGGTAACCTTTGATACTCAGAAGACTTCTGGTTCTGTTGGTGTATCTGAGGCAGTTGCAGAGTCTTTGCTGGTACTTAATCCAGACACAAAAGAGATTGAGCCAAACCTGGTAACCGGCCTCCCTACTGTCTCTGAAGATGGCCTTACCTACTCATATGAGCTTAAGGATGGCATCAAATTCCACAATGGAGAGACCCTTAAGTCCTCTGACGTTAAGTACACCTTCACGCGTATGTTCTTGCCTGCTACTAAGGCAACCTCAATTGACTCGTACGCATACATCGAGGGTGCTAAAGACATCATTGCTGGCACAACAGAAGAGCTTTCTGGTGTTGTTATTAAGGATGACCGTCACTTTGACATCAAACTGACACAGCCTTATTCAACCTTTAATGCGATCATGTCTCAGTTCTACGCTGTTATCTACCCAGAGAAGGCTTGCAAAGAAGCCGGTGAGGCATGGGGTACTGAGACCAACTTCATTGGTACTGGCGCTTATAAGCTTGTTTCAAACGACAGCACCACAGAAGTTGTTCTTGAGGGATTTGCTGACTACCATGAGGGTAAGCCTGGCCTGGATGAGCTTAGATTTGTCTACATTGACGACGCCAACACCCGTGTTCTTAACTACAAGAACAATGATGTTGACCTGGTCTTTATTTCTCAGTCTCTTATTCAGCAGTACCAAAATGATGAGTCTATCTCCAAAGAGATTGTCAACTACACTCCTGCATCCACGCAGTTTGTAAACTTGAACCTTAAGAGCGAGAATCTCAAAGATGTTCGCGTTCGTCAGGCGCTCTCTATGGCAATTGACAGAGATACCATTTGCAGCACCATTCTTTCTGGTGTTGCCAAACCTGCTAAGTCGTTTATCCCATCTTCTGAGACTGGCTACAATGAGTCCGCTCCAGAGTTTGAGTACAACGTAGACAAGGCAAAGCAGCTTCTTGCACAGGCAGGTGTTTCTAACCTCACTCTTAATGCACAGGTCAGAAGCCAGGATCAGAACCTTATGGTTGCCCTTCAGGATGCATGGTCCAAGATTGGCGTTACCTGTAACGTTAGCGTTATTGACTCTGGCGTTTGGAGCGACGCACGTACCAACGGAGAACTTGAGGTTACCCTCGTCACGTGGTCTACCCTCTCCTTCCAGGGTGTTGAGCACATGGGCTCTTACTTCCGCTCTGACCGCGCTGCAAAGAAGTCTTCCTTCTACAACAGCACCGAGTTTGACAGCCTGGTTGATCAGGCTCGTTCAACCGTTAACAACAACGACAAGGTCCTGGAGCTTACCCGCCAGGCAGACAGTCTTATGACTCACACAGACTACGCTTGCCTGCCTATCGACTGGCCACAGATGCCTTATGTCTTGAAGCCAGAGTTTACCGGCCTCACCGTTTTGGTTAACCCTCACTTCGATAAGGTTAAGAAGAAGTAAGGCTTCCTCCATACAAAACAAAGGCGAGAAGATCGATTGGTCTTCTCGCCTATTTGTTTATGTAAGCCGTTTTAAGACATGACAATAAGATGCGCTACTCGGAAATCTTCTCCTCAAGGCGCGCTTCTTCTACGGCCTTCTGAGCCGCCTCAATAGCGTGAGCCACCTGTGGTGTGCGGTCTTCATCCGTAAGTGACGTGTTATACAGGTGGCAAGCGCAGAAGTGACCTGGCTCAGCCTCGATACGCTCAGGAACGCGCTCAGAGCAAACCTTCATTGCCTTAGGGCAGCGCGTGTGGAATACGCAGCCTGAAGGTGGGTTAGCAGGACTTGGAACGTCACCTTGAAGAATGCGCTTTTCCTGGATGCGCTCGTGGCGAATACGAGGAATAACGTCCAAAAGTGCCTGAGTGTATGGGTGCAGAGGACGCTCAAAGAGGGCGTCTTTGGTGGCAAACTCCATCTGATGACCCAGATACATGACCATAACAGTATCTGCAATGTGGCGGACAACAGAAAGGTCATGGCTAATAAAGATGTATGCCAGACCGTGGTCCTTCTGAAGCTCTTCAAGCAAGTTGATTACCTTGGCCTGAACAGAAACGTCCAAAGCAGAAACAGGCTCATCGCAGACAACAATTTCTGGCTCAAGCACAATAGCGCGCGCAATACCAATACGCTGGCGCTGACCGCCCGAGAACTCATGAGGGTAGCGGTACTTGAACTCAAGGTTAAGGCCAACTTCCTCCATAACCTCTTCAATGCGAGCATCACGCTCTGCCTTTGTCTTATAGGTGCCTGCAATATCAATAGGCTCGCCAATGATATCCATGACCGTCATGCGAGGGTTCAGTGAGCTGTAAGGATCCTGGAAGATAAGCTTCATCTTCTGACGAGCACGCTTAAGATCTTCTCCCTTAAGCGAGGTAAAGTCTTCTCCATCAAGCTCAACCGTACCAGAGGTTGGCTCGGTAAGTCGCAGTACGCACTTGCCTGTTGTAGACTTTCCGCAGCCAGACTCACCAACAATGGCCAGGGTCTCTTTGCGCCTGAGCTCAAAAGAAACATCCTCAACAGCATGAACGGAAGCATTAGAACGACCAAATACACCGTTTTTGATGGGGAATCGCTTAACCAAGTTCTTTACGGACAAGATGGTTTTCTCGCCAGAAAGGTCCTTGATGTCTGTGTTTTTCTCTTCTGCCATGACTACTCACCCCACTCATCAGTGTATTTCCAACAGCTGACAGTATGGCAATTGTCTTCACCAACAGCAGTCAAGCTAGGACGACGATTCTTACAAATGTCCTTAGCAAACGGACAACGTGGATGGAATGGGCAGCCAGAAGGCATATGCGAAAGCATAGGAACGCTACCAGGAATTGCATAGAGTTCCTTGGTGCGCTCGTCAAACGATGGAATAGATGCAATCAAGCCCTGAGCATAAGGATGCAGAGGGTTAGTAAAGAGCTCTGCAGACTGCGCATACTCAACACGATGACCAGCGTACATGACAAGAACCCAGTCAGCCATCTCGGAAACAACGCCCATGTCGTGCGTAATCAGCATGACGGCGGTACCCAGGTCTTGCTTCATGCGGTCAATGATCTGCAGAATCTGTGCCTGAACCGTTACATCCAAAGCAGTTGTTGGCTCGTCGCAGATAAGCAGCGATGGCTGGCACGCAAGTGCCATAGCAATCATGACACGCTGGCGCATACCACCAGAAAGCTCATGTGGATATGACGAGAAGACCTTCTCTGGTGCAGGAATACCCACCAGTTTGATCATATCAAGGGCCTTCTGATCTGCCTCCTGTTTGCTCATGTTGGGATTATGAACAAGGATGCCTTCACGAATCTGAAGACCAGATTTCATAACAGGATTTAAGGAGGTCATAGGCTCCTGGAAGATCATACCAATGCGATTACCGCGGAAGTCACGCATGCCACCACGAGGAAGCTGCGTTAAATCAGTTCCCTCAAAAATAATTTCTCCGCCGGTAATCTGCGCAGGAGGTGTAGGCAGCAATCCCATGACTGACAATGCCGTCATGGACTTACCG
>JABZHP010000036.1 GCA_015258785.1 Atopobium sp. | reverse complement strand
GTTGGATAACCAACCATGGTAAAGACAACGTCAGCGTCTTTTGCAGCATCTGCCACACTCTCTGCAGCATGAGCGCCAAACGAGACAAGCTTTTGTGCTTTCTCTGGTGTTCTGTTGTAAACAGTAACGTCATAGCCAGCAGAAATAAGGTGCTCTGCGATAGGAGCGCCCATAATGCCTGTTCCAATAAAAGCAACCTTTGCATTCTTGCTCAGTGCCATGTATGAGTCCTTTCAGACTGAAATAAATATACAAACTGGGGCCGCTCCAAAGAGCGACCCCATACCTTGTACCCGTTAATTAGATTTACGAACCCTGTTAGCAATTCGGTCAGAAAGCGAAAGCTTCTCGCGGCGGTCAGTTCCCCAGAAGACAATAGCCACCATGCCTGGTCCAACGTGAGCACCAATGACTGGTCCTACCTGGCTATGAATAATGGTAAGTCCCTCGCAGCCCTTCTCTTTACGAATCTGAGCCTCGAGCCAATTAGCGTCCTTCTGTGCGTCTGCAGAAATGATGCCCACAGGAAGCAAGGTGTCATGAGAATAGCTATCTCTAAAGTCCTGGATAAGAGACTTGAGTGCCTTCTTGCGGCCTCTGCACACTGTCTTGACGGTAAGAGCTCCCGTTGAGTCATAGGTAAGCTCTGGCTTTACATCAAGCTTACCGCCAATATTTGCTGCAGCAGCAGGAATACGACCGCCCGCAGCAAGAGCATCCAAAGTCTCAAGCGTTAAGTAACCATGAATGTAGTTACGCGCATCTTGTGCCCACTCGGCAATCTCTTTTGCCGAGAGACCCTTATTGGCCTGATGTACTGCTTCAAGACCCAAAAGCTGAGCTGCGGACGAAGGTGCACCATTGTCGACTACGTAAATCTCAAAGTCTGGGTATTTCTCTCTTACCATATCTGCTGCTTGTTCAGCTGCATAGTAGGATGAAGAGAGAGCCGAGGTAAAGCAAAGATATACCGTTGGAGTGCCCTGCTTTGCAGCACGCTCAAAGACCTCGAGGTAATGACCAGGAGTAATTGCAGAGGTGGTGTAGCGCAGCTTTTTGTCTTTGCGCATGCCCTCAAAGAACTCATGTGCACTAATGCTCTTCCAGCCATCATCATAGTGCTCTCCATCTGGTCCCACATAAGGGAACTGGATGATATCAACACCTAGCTGTTCAGCAATTCCTGGAGCAAAGTCTGCGCAAGAGTCCATGATGATTCGAACGTTACTGGGCTTATGATATGCAGCTGAAAGCTCAGTAGGCTCAAGATCTTCAAAGGCAACCTCGCTGATTTCTTCTTCGGCTTTATCTTTTTTATTGAACATCTTGTTCCTCAATCTTAGGTTTGATAATTCCATAACCACCATTTTTACGATGGTAGATGACATTAGTCAAACCAGTGGAAGAATTAACAAAGACATAAAAATCATGGCCGAGAAGGTCAGTTTGGACAAGCGCCTCCTCTTCCGTCATAGGCTCAAGATCAATGTACTTCTCGCGAACAAGCTGGTCATCAAGATCTTCAGCTGGAATCTCAATGAGATTGGCAAGATCTTCTTGTGTAAGAGCAACTCCGCGCTCAGACTTTACATGATGACGGCGCTCAACAACTTTTGTCTTGTACTTACGCAGCTGTCTGGAAACTTTTTCTGCTGCTTCATCAATAGCCACATACATATCGTCAGAGCTAGCGGTGACACGAACAACATTGTTACGAACAAATACCGTAACCTCAGCTGTCTTTCTATCTGGATTTGAAGGGTTTTTGTCTACTCTGAGAACTACATCGCAAGACATAGGAGTGATGTCAAATACTTTAAGAGCATCACCGATTTTCTGGTCTACGTGTGCGCGCAAAGCCTCAGAAATGCTTACCTTGCGTCCCGAAATCTTGATGTCCACCATGGGAGCCTCCTATCGGATACACGAGACATCTTCTATCTGATGTCTGTATAACAACAATACCCATTTGTCGGTCAATCATTCCATAAAAAGTTGAATTGAGCGGTAAACGGTTAGAGACTATTTCTCTTTATGTGCGATTAATTTTGCTCAGAGGAAGATGTAGCTGAATCAGCGCTGGTAGATTGTGTAGAAACTTCCACAAGACCGGAAATCTTATTGGTAGTTGAGAGGTGTGGCAAGGTGCCAATCCACTTGTTTCTAATAACTCCCTCGACACCGTTAGATTGAATAGCTGAAAGAGCTTGCTGAATTTGTGTAGCTAGAGTTTTGTTACTTGTTGCTACAGAAATACCAATCGTGGATGGAACGTCAACGACACCAACCATAGAAATATCTTTGTTTGCTGCTAAATAAGCACCAGCATATGCATCACAGGCCACATAATCGATAGATCCATTTTCAAGTGCTTCAAAAGCATCATTTAAGTTAGAAAAACCCTGAACAGACATGCCCGTAAGCACCTGACCCATTGCGCGCTCGGACAAAGAGCCTGTTTGAACGCCAACTGACTTTCCACTCAAACTATCAGCAGTAATGTTTGTCTCTGTACCCTTATGGAAAAGAGCTGTTGCATACTCAGCATAACCAGAAATGAGCGTACTTGTTGAGTCTTCACCACTTCTGACATCCATGACAATGTCGCAGCCTGCTTGTAGGCCATCTACTGGTCCGTTAACTGATACAAACTTAACGTCTACGCCTAGCTGATCTGCGATTGCAGAAGCTATTTCAACGTCAATTCCCTGCAATGTTCCAGCTTCTGAGGCCACAACCATTGGAGCTGTTACTGACTGAGTACGTAGACCAACGGTCAAAGTGCCAGCTGTGTGCAGTGAGGAATCAGGAATCTTCTGCTGACGGGCTTCTCGCTTCTCTTGGATTGCCTCTTGCACTGACTTGACGTGGAACCATTTATCCAGATCAATGTTGATAGGACCAATGGAGCATCCTGTTAAAACAACAGCAAGTGCTATAAGAAGTAACACCTTAAGAGAACTTTTACCGCGCGTCATCAGAACTCCTTCTTCTATTCAGGCGTCTTTTCAGCTGACCTGGTATTTGACCCCACACTCGCATACTGGAACGTTTGCTTTGCTACCGCAGCAGCTCCACTAGTAGTTCTCTCGCCTGCGAGACCCTTTGTCTCTTTGATATAACAGGCGGTATGGCTTACTTCTAGGACGAGCCATGATCGTTTACGTGCGCACACGTAAACTTACGTGGATCCCTTTGACCTCGTCTGTCATGGACTAAAAGCTCACAGAGAACTTCGCAACCACAGACCTGAAAAGACTTATCAAGTATAGCCGTTTGCAACCATAGGTAACTCACCATACGCGAGCTAATGCGCCTACGGTTACAGAATGCACGCCTGCGGCACAAAGTACTCTAGTGGCTTCTCTCATTGATGCTCCCGTAGTTACAACATCATCTAAAAGTAAAATATTTGATTGATTAACCGGAACAGTACAAGCAATACTTCCTTTCAAATTTATTTGCCTTTGAGCGGATGAGAGTGTTCTTTGGTCCTTTGCATGAGGACGTATAAGCACGTCATACAAAGGTAAACCTGTAAGCTGGCAAAACGATTGGGCTACAAGTTCCATATGATCAAAGCCTCTGCGCGCGTACGCTTCTGCAGTTGCTGGAATAAAGGAAACGCCATCAATTTTTGAACTATCAAAGCGAGAGGTACCGTCACGAGCTTTCCATGCTGAGGCTTCTTCAAGCGCGCACAACATAGCTGCAGCAATTACCGGTGCCAGTCGAAGCTCGTGTCCATCCTTAAGCGTCAAGATCAACCGTGCAGGAGGGCCCTTAAATCCCATGGCACAAATGACCGCTCTACTCTCCCACTGAACAGGTCGTTTCTTTTTATCTGCACACTCTGAACAAACAAGCTTCCCGTATGGAGCGCCGCAATTAGGACATGCCCACTGCTGAGAAATCCATGGCAGCTTTGCCCGACACTCATCGCAGAGGAGCTGGCCGGGTTTCTCGCACACAACGCAGCGCGTAGGAGCAAGCAGCTCAAGTGTTGAGTTTGCCGTTGCAGTAAGGATAGATGTAGGTTGCATTTTTACCCCCAAAATCCGGGGGCTGACAGTGAATACAGTCTAGATCAAAGGTCGCGAAATGGAAGGTAATTTAGGTAAACGGAAAAAGATGGCTTATCTAAAGCTCCTACCAGTGAGATTGTATTTTGTGAGGATTCGGCTAACGGATGTTTGCCACGGAAGCCATAACAAAATCAAAAAAACAAGCGTTGCTATACCGTGCGTTAGATCAAGCGGAATTGAAGCCGCAAACGCGAGAAGAGCGGATTCAAGCGTTAAAGGATGTACAAATCCAATAACAAAGTATACGTTCATTACAAGGCCAAAGAATGGCCCGGATATAAATGCCCAGATCATAAGCAAGAAAGGTGGAAGTTTGTAGGGTTTCTCGCCTTGTTGGACGGATGTGCGTTTAGAAGATGCAGGGCAAGCTGAGGTCAAAGTTGCAAGAAGGCCTCCCAGATAGCCAACAAGTCCCCACGCATACATCTGCCATGGCGTCCACGAGCCCTGACCAAAGAAAACGTTTGAAAGAAGCGCAGATAAGGCACCTACCAAAAAGCCCGCATGCCTGCCAAGAAACGCTCCCGCGAAGATAGCAACTGCGGAAACAGGCTTTACATATGCGAAAGGCGCAAAGGCAATTCTTCCCGCAGCACCTAAGGCGCTAAAGACGGCAGTAGGTACCAAATTGGCAACTGAGGGCTTTTTTGCCTCAAAACTTAACATAAATAATGCAACTGAAATGATTGCCAAAATAATTGAAGATACCGCGGTAAAATCGGGAAAATATATCATTTCAACAGCAAGAATAATAGGTGTAGCAAAGAGTGCCACAACTTCTAGAGCTATTGATAACGTGTGCCGATTATCCACAAGAACCTCACGCTTACCGTCAAAATAAAAATATCGAGAAGGTCTATCTTATTTTGGCATAAGATGATTTGAAACTACAACAAGGAGGTCTTCATGATCTATCTGGGAAACTTTAGCTACAACGACGAGCTTGACTCTTCGGACAACTATTGTCTTATGCCTTGTATTGTTGAGGCAGATTCCACAGATCACGCGCTTGAGCTTTTCTCGGAGCACCTCATTGAGGTTGCAAATTCATCTGACCTGCTCGACGGCGCAAAAGAGATTTTCTTGGATTCCATTGTTGAGCTGGGAGAAGTTCCTACCACTCCTCTGATTGCTCAGTGGCAAAAGATTATGCCTGCAGGAGTTGGTCTGTGCAGCATTACCAGCGCTCTTCCAACACTTGAGTTTGATGATGAGACAGCCAATGCCTACGGCTTCAATGAGCATACTCACGATCATGAGGAAGATGAAGAGGAGCATGAACACGAGGAGTTTGGCGACATCAACGATCTTGATGATGAGCTTCTTGAGGAGCTTGGCCAGGATGAGGAGCCGTTCTTAAGGTTCTAACCACCTGCGTCGCCAAGCACCGGGTGGAGTTCTAGCTGCTGCCGGGGTTCTAACCGCTGACGGTGTTCTAGACGCCTATTCCGCCGACCACACCCACGAGTTTGCAAAGAACTCGGAAGTTGGCTCTGTCAGAGAAATCTGGCCATCAAAAACTAGAGAAACGTTATCAGCAACGCGCGATATCAACTGCATGTCGTGCGTTGCTACTAGTATGGTCGTGCCTTCTGCTTGTGCGTACGAGAGCAGGTTGATAACGGCCTCTTTGGTCGGAGCATCCAGACCCTTTGTAGGCTCATCAAGAATGAGCAGACGCGGCGTTGTGAGCAGCACTTTTACCAGCGCCAAAAGTTGCTGCTGTCCACCAGACAAGTCGTATGGATGAGAAGACATAAGCTTCTGATATGTTGTGCGAGTAAGAAGTCCCGAAGCTTCCAGGAGGTCCTGAATGTCCTGGTCAGAATAGGCGCCACTCTGCTGCCACTGGGCAAGTTCCTCGCCCACACTTTGGCAGGTAAAGAGCAGCTCAGGATTTTGCGGAATATACCCCTGGGACTGTTGGAGCTGGTTGTAGACGCGGCCTCTCCTTGGACGAAGAATACCTGCTGCAAGCTTGAGCAGCGTTGACTTACCTGAGCCGTTACCGCCTACAAGCGCACGAATTTCTCGCCCCGTGACCTCAAGTGAGCACTTGTTGAGCACCAGTTGCTCGCTCTGAGGATACGCAAACGTCACGGCGCTGAACTCGACCACGGGCAAGTTGTCGGCTACGGTGGATGCTTGGCTGGGCGCGGAGCTGCGGGGACAGAGCGCCTGGCGAGAAGAGCTGTCTGCTCGGAGCGCATCGGGTTTCTCGCCGTCGAGGTGGATGCGAGCATCTGCGAGGTGCTCGAACGCGGTGATGTCGTGGGTGGCAACAAGCACGGCAACGTTGAGCTCGCGCGCGACGCGCTCCAGGAGCGCGGTGAAGTTCTTCTGCGCAAACGGATCCAGCTGTGAGGTTGGCTCATCCAGCAAGAGCAGCTTTGGACGCATGACAAGCGCTGCAGCCAGGGCCACTATCTGCTGTTCGCCCCCGGAAAGCTCGCAGTTACGTTTATGCAAAAGCGACTCCATACCAAAGAAACTGACCGTCTCAAAAATACGGCGGCGCATCTCTTTCTCAGAAACACCTCGATTTTCCAGGCCAAAAGCAAGCTCTTTAAGAGGTGTCTCGCACACAAGTGCGCGCGAGGCAACTTGTGACACAAAAGCAATGGTATCCACAGACTGCGCCTGCGTCATTGTAGAAACCTCTTGTCCACAAACGATAATTGAACCGTCTTGTTTACCCTGAGGCGCAATCTCGGGTTTAATGAGGCTCAAGATAGTTGACTTGCCTGAACCAGTTGGTCCAAGTAAAAGGCTAATCTGACCTGCATAAACTTTGCATGAAAAATCCTCTATGACCTTGCTGTTTGGAGCTAGAGCATAGACAAACGAGAGATTCTGAATAGCAAGAATTACTTCTTCCCTAGTTGAAGACGTAGATAAATTCTGCTGGTAGGAAGAGTACTCACTCATACAGACTGCTCCCATAAGACGGTATCAAGGCGCACAAAAACTACTGGTAAGGCGGCAAATAACACCAGCCCCATATACCAAAAACTCAGTTGAAACGCTGGCATAGTAGGGTAAAACTGCCAAGCTTGGACAAGCATATACAAAGAAGTTGCTGCTACGACGCCTAAGAGAGCAAACGACAACAGAGCCAGGGTGTCGTAGGCATCAAGCACCTGGGTATTCCATCTGCTTCTGCGTACTGTCATTCCCCAGCCTCGAGACACAATGGACTGAAACGTACTTATTGACTTCTCTAGTGCGCTCATACACACTGCGTTGATTGTGCTGGCTGTCTGCACAATAGCTTTTCTCGCGCTCAGAAAACGGCGTTGACCTGGAAAACGGCTTTGCCGAGGCATCTGCGTTGCAGAATCACACGTTTGAGCTGCGGTGTTTGCCGACTGAATTTGTTGCGCCACGGTAAGATCAGAAAGCAACTGTGGCATAAGCTGCACAGAAAGGCTCAAGACCAGCTGTAATCCCGGAAAGCGCACGCTTGAGCGCTGTAACAACTCGAGCGGAGACACCACCACAAACAGGCACTCAAGCCAGCTCAACGTGCTTACAAGTACCAGGCCCGAAGTAGCTCCGTACACAAAACTCTCTGCGTACAGCTGTGTGCGCCCAAAAGAGTACAAAACAGTAGACCCAGATGCCGAGAAAAACGGATTGATAACTGTCATCAATACAATAATGGGAACATACCAAACAAGTTGTCTAACAGCATGTTTACTGTCAAATAACTGAACTATGCACAGCTCAGCACCGACAAAAGCAATCAGCGCACAAAGCGGCTGAAAAGAAAAAGCAGCAAGCACAACCTCGCATCCAAACAGCACAATCGTAGCAAGTGGATGCAGGCGAGAAAAACTTGTGCGTGCCGGATTCATTAGTTCACCGCGTTAACGTACATCCAAACAACCGAATCGCCATCATGCAGAACATATGCATCAGACGTGTAGTTAGGCTGAACACCGTTAACTGAGTATACCCAGCCGCTCTGTGGACCGTGGTCACGCTCTGCAAGCCCATTAATAGCCGCAACGTACATACCAAACGACGTGCTACGTGCATTTACCCCGGCTCCACTTGCAAGCAACGCATCATAGACTGACGTACCCTCTTGCACCTGGAGGTTGACGGTAAATGAAGACCCTTTGGCTGCAGAGCCGTCAACCGTAACACTTACAGAAAGCGCATTATTCTCTTTACGAGGAGCAGCTACAGCGTTTGTTGAGTTACCAGAGTTAGAAGGCTCCGACGTTTTCTGATTAGAAGAATCCTGCGTTTTAGACGCATCAGCATTTGATTGAGCATCAGGAGTAGAGCTCCCTTGCGTCTGTGACGTCTGAGAGTCTGCTTGCGTGCCAGAAGCACCTGCTGCCGTCTGACCTTGTGCGGTAGGAGCTTCTTGAGCAGAAGTGCTTGAAGCGGGCGTAAAGAAATACTGGACTAATGTCCATGCAAAGAAAAGCATGAACACAAAAGATACTATTGATGCTGCCAAATAGAGAATCCGTTTGGATTCTCTTGTGAGCTTAACCACTATCTCACCTGGCCTCGGCCATTGGGAACATGGTGAATTGCAGCAGTTTCTTTCTTAAGCAACACTACAAACACTGCAAGAACTGCACCAGAAGCAAAGAAACCAAAGACACTCAGAAGTGGAATGGTAGGTGCAGAGGACACCTGCTGTGGGGCAGCAGCCTGCTTATTTGAGTATTCAGTAGGTGGAAGCTGCTTCTCGTCAGAGTTGTTATCTGCAGTCTTGTTCTCAGATGGAGCCTTTGTAACCTCCTCACCAGCACTCGCAGCGGTGGTCGAGGAAGTTTCATGCGCAGCTGGAGATGAAGGATCTTGAGCTGGCACGTTTGTAGCTGTGGAATCTGTCCTGCTAAAAATGTCTCCAGATGGCTGGGTATTCTCGCCAGAAGGTTTCTGATTAATAAGCGAGAAAAGCGTGCCGGAGTCGTTGGTGTAGTAAAGATTGCCCTCAAAATCTGCAATGACCGACGACGTGGTGTAGTTCTGATGATTCTTATCTGGAGTGTAAATCTGAGCTGCTCGGCTGGTGCCCAACTTGTATACCCATACGCCACCAGGTAGACCGTTTACCGTGAAGTAGGCGTAGGTACCGTTTTGCTGAACAGAAACAAGAGGGGTGCTCTGAGACTTACCCTTGCCAGCACGAGCCTGGTCAGTCACCGTAAAGGTGTCAAGAGAAATCACAGAGATAGTTCCGTAACCCTCAGCATCGACGCCGTTAACAAAGACGTTAGAACCGCTGATAGTTGGTGTAGAGGTAGACTCTGCTGCAAATTTGACCTGCTTCTCCTCAACAAGAGAAGAGCCATTTCTTCTAATCAAGTGCAGCGTACCGTCATTTCTGGTTACGGCAAGATAGGTTCCATTACCGTTTTGATCAACGGAAACAGGAACAATACCTGCACGAATTGGTGAACCAAGGTTAAGCTCGGCCTCAATGGCGCCGGTTGTACCGTTGATAAGCCTGACAGAGGACGACTCGTCGCCAATCATAAAGTCCGAGCCAGAAGCCGCTGCGCCAGACCAGTAATAACCTGAAGGCTGACCAGAAGTTGCTCCAGGAATATTTGCAGGCTGCGCATTCTGCTTCCAGCGAAGCGCACCAGTAGCAGCGTCAACAGCAATCATGTAGCCACCAGCTGCGTCAAATCCACTCATCTTAGTAAACTCAGCCAAGATGGTGCCGTTATTAACCGTCAGGCTAGAAACAGACTGCAGCGCATTGGTGGTATCCAGCGGCTCTGTCTTCCAGATACACTCCATAGTTGTTGCCGAGAATGCGGTAAGACATCCATCATCGGTAGCAACAACAATCATGCCGTTAACGTACAGAGGACGTGCAAAGTACGAGACCTTGGAGCCAATCTGTGCCTCGGCAATAAGGTTACCTGTTGCAGCGTCAACTGCTTTGAGAGTAGAACCGCTTACGTAATAGACCGTATCATGAACAATGACCTGATCAGAAACAAATCCAGGTGTATTCTGAGTTCCTTCAGTGACACTCCAACGAAGAGCTGCAGAATTAATGGGGGTACTCTGCGTAGTAGTGGAACCGTTTCCACTACCAAAACCGCTCCAAGATGCCTCGTAGTTAGGGTGCTCAGCAAATGGATTGATTACCAACTCATTTTGAGGAGTTGGAATGGAGCTATCCTGACCACCATATGTCCAGGTAATGGTAGTGTTTTCGTCCAAGGTAACATTGTTTGCCATCTTCTCCGAAAGCTGACCGTTTACAAAGAACTGCCACCATTTATAGGCGCCATCTACCTGCGCTGTTGCAAGCGTAAGTCCCTGTGAAGGCGACGTAATAGAAGACAAATAACCGCCCGCTGCATCGTAGGTAAGGCCGTTATTCTTCAGGTAGTCATACGTTACCTTGTCAGCAGTGGTACCCTTACGAACTTCAATAGTCTGCGTAGGAGCCCAGTGCTGAGGCTTACCGTCTTTATCAAGACCTACTACAGAAAGAGTGACGGAAACAAGCTGACTTGGATCTGGGTCTTCCTCTACAGGTCGAGCGCCCTTCTCGCCTGCCACGGTAAAGGTGGCAGAGACCTTCTGATTAGTAAGGGCCTGGAACTGCTCATTATCTGGATACAAGCTTGCATAGCGAGAATAGCGTGCACTTGAAAGAAGTGCCGAAACCGTAACAGACGTGTTGTACTCAGGAGTCTGTGCGAGAACAAGATTCTCGTTCTGAATGATTGTTGGCTGAGAAGAACTGTACGTGCGCGCCTGATCAGAAGGGCCCATGGGGTCGTATGTTGGGAACTCCGAAGGCACAATACCACTTGCGGTCTTATCGGTATTGTTAACATCATAAGACCAGGTCAAAGAGCCGTCAGCAGCACGATAGAACTTGTTTGGTGTAGCCAAGGACTCAGAAACGCTGTCTTGTTTATTCTGCTGACCAGAAGGAGTAGCAAGTGCATCCCAGAAATGAGCCTTAGACTCATTCATCAAAGCAAGCTCTGCATCAATGTCAGCCTGATTAAGCGGGCTTACCGTAACCGTAAGAGTCTTAGAGACTGATACCTCGGGATTTTCTTTATCGGTAACGGTCAGAGTGATGTCTACCTGCTGCGTGGAAGCAGAAGGCAGAGGCTGGTACACCGTTCCCCTATAGCCATTGAACGTAATAGCAGCATTGGAGGAAGTATACGTAAACTGATAGCGCTTTCCGTCCAAGCCAAAGTTCTTTGGCGTAGGCATCTGCAGGTCGTCTGTAACCGCCTGAGCATTAATGGAGTGATTGGTATACACATCTTTAATGCTTGATGTCGAGAAACGCCTGTTAATACGCCTCAACAGATTATTCTGTGCATCGGTAATAGCCGAAGGATCTCCAGGAACCGTTATGGTAAAGGTTTTCTGATAGCTTGTCTGAGGAGCGTCTGAGCTGCTCAGAGAGACATTTGCAGTCAGCGTTACCTGCTTGTCACGAATGCCGCGGGTAACCGTTGCCTTATAGGGTTCAGTGCCGTATCCATCAATGCGAACGACGGAGGTATCTGAGCTAGTCCAAGTGACCTTAGACCATGAAAGTTGGCTTCCATCAGCAGAAACAAGCTTATGTGGAAGGGTAAAGTCTGAAGTTACCGAAGACTCATTTTGTCCTGCAGCATATGATGGCGCAAGGTTTTGAGATACGTCAGCAAGCTGTGCCTGAGATTTTGCCTCATCCCAAGGGATTAAAACATTGCAGGTATATTGGACGGTCTTTCCATCCTTGGAAAGTTCAAAGGTAACTTTTGCCTGGCGAAGAATAAGAGTGCTTCTCTGATTAGTAAAGCCAGCGGCGTCCATCCAGAAGTACTCAATAGAACCATTAGTTGCAAAATCAGTAGAAATGCCTGCGTGAGCATATGAGGCTGTCGAAGACATCTGAACAGATGCCACTCTAACGTTAACCTCTCCAGCACCAATGCGACGCAGTTCTTCTGCAACCATAGTGTTGAGGTTAGTGTCTACACCATAACGAGGCTTTGGCTTATAGAAGGAATTGGTCAGTGTTTCTACTGCCTGGTCCAGTGTTTTGTGTGGATAGTCAGTCTCATTAGTGGTTGCAGCAACGCCAGGACCTGTCTCTTCAGAGGTTGTGGCTGCGCTAGAAGTGGCGGCTACGGTACCAGAAACAGCTTCAGTACCAGAAGCGCTGTCATTAGCAGCAAGAGCAGTCTCTGTTGAGGTAGTTGCTGTAACAGTAGTGGTCAACTCCCCCGCTGCTTCTGCAAATGCAGGAGCTGGTAAGAGCGCAAGCACTAAAAGTATGGAGAAAAGGCTATTGAGCGCCTTTTTAAACATGCTTCTAATTCCTTCCAACTTGTGGTGAGTTTAGCCTTCTTGCCATAACAAGCACCACTATTCCAAGTACAACTAAAGGCAGACTGAGTAGCTGTCCCATGGTAATAAAGC
>JABZHP010000035.1 GCA_015258785.1 Atopobium sp. | reverse complement strand
GTATCAAGACGCTCTTTGAGGCTCAAGAAAGACTCAGCATCCTGAAGTTCAACCAACATGGTCATAGTAAAAATACCAGACAAAATGGTTTGAGCGATATCCAGAATATTAGCGTTGGACTCGGCCAAAGTGGTAGAAATTGCTGCAACAATTCCTGGAGCATCGCTGCCCAAAACAGTAACAACAGCACGATTTGCAGATGTTTCTGAAGCCATAATTTCCCATCTCTTGAACGGATGGGTTAATTATAAGCTATGCTTTTCCAATTTCTACGCCATAGCGCGAACTAAACACCTTTTGAATCTCGTCAACGGTGCAATTAAGTGCCGTAATAAGCTCGTAAAGACCGCGATTACTGGCCATCTTAAAAATTCTCTCGTGAGAAACAGGTGGTTTCTTGTTGAGCGAACGCGCCTTATCAATACGAGCTCTAAACGTTTTAGCAATACTAAAGGAGTCTTTACAAGAACCTTCTCTAATAGCGTGTCTAAAATGAGATTCCTCAAGCGACGCATTATGAATATGGAACGTAATAAGCTCAATTTGAGGATAGGTATCAACAAGATTCATGGCCTCGTCGTGCGTCATAAGATCACGAAGCCTGAACTCTTGATTAAGAGGAAATACAATCTGAACAGGATGTTTTTGTCCAATAGGAGATAAAACGTAGGCCGGAGTAGGCTCCGAAACTACATTTTCAACAAGACATACGCCCTGACCTGGGTGAACGCAAAACTCGCCAACAGCTCGCATAACACCACTCCTCTCGGATAACAATAGTATATCATGAGAGGCCTGTTATACGCTAATGACCTGCAACTTTATAACTTGTCGCAGGTCATTCAATAACATAACAATATTTTATATAAGGAATCTAATCAATCATTGTGATGGACTCAATGACTGGCTGCTCTGAAGCAGGGATAGTTCCATTTGAATCGGTTGGGGTTACGCCTTTACAAATTGCATCGACAACGTCCATTCCACTTGTCACCGTGCCAAATGCAGCGTAATTTCCATTCAGAGTTGAGTTGTCTGCTTGCATGATAAAGAACTGTGAGCTTGCAGAGTTTGGATCTTGGGCGCGTGCCATGGAAATAGTTCCACGTGTATGCGAGATGTTATTCTCGACACCGTTTTTGGTGAACTCGCCCTTGATTTTATTCTCGGATCCACCCGAGCCATTGCCCTTAGGATCTCCACCTTGAATCATGAAGCCGTCAATAATGCGATGGAACGTAAGGCCGTTATAGAAACCTGACTCAGCAAGATGAGCAAAGTTGGAGACCGTAATAGGTGCGACGTTTGCGTTAAGAGTTGCTTCGATAGTGCCGTAATCCTTCACCACAATGCGCACGTGGTGGATGCCTTTTGCATAGGGGTCATCTGCTGCTACGGAATCAATGTAGCCCTTGTTTTGCGAGCCCTGAGACTGCGTCTGCTGCGTCTGTTGCGTCTGCTGTGATTGCGAGCTTGCTTGTGACTGAGACTTATCAGCGCCCCTCATAAGAGAGAAGAATATTGCTCCTACCGCAAGCACAACGATGACGATAACACCGTACAGTCGACGATTCTTTGTTTGAAACACGCTATGACCTCCCCTTTAAGCAGACGCGCATGTGACAATCCAAGAAACCAGATTGGCGGTTGCATTGCCTGTTCTCTCAGCAAGAACGTGGCCCTTATCCCAAACAAGCGTGTAATCAACACTGCTCACGCCCGAGAAATGCTTTAGAGACAGGCCCAAATTGAACGAGGTACAAATTGAAGTATCAGTATTCTGAGCGCCCTCATTAATACGCCAATAAGGAGCAACCGATGCTGTCTGATAGCCTTTGTAAGATGCGCTGGTAAAGTACAGTGGATTGAACATATCAACACGAGTTGGAATGTCATTCTCCAGCGTATCAGCCTTATTCAGATCAGAGGTCCAATCATTAGCGTAGCTAGACTTCCAATCGGCAAGCTTCATGTACGTATCAAGGTTCTTTTTAATGAGGTCAGCAGTCTGCTCATCAAAATGCAGCGTACTTTGCTCGCCAACACCAAAAAGCTGATTAGCGCGGGTGTTTCTATCAGGAGCATCAAAAGCTCCAACTGGAAGTGAAGCACCTCTCAGAGCGCGCGAGAAACCCCTCAGGTTCTCAAGCTCAACGCTCTGACGACGAAGGTTATATACAACCCAAATAGATTCTGAGTTCAGAGAGCCAAAATAGTGCTCAGCAGTATCGTAGATAGTAGATTGAACCTGCTGAGTAGCAGGAGCTGCATTATCTGTACCACGAACCGTTGCGAGATTTGGATCACCTGGGAACGTGGGCTCTTCCAGTCGCTGAGGCGTAGAGGTATAAGGGAATGCGTTGTCCTTAACAAAGTTATTTGCAGAAGTCTTAAGCTCGTTGATAAGAAGATCTGCATATGATCCAGCGGTATAGACGCCAGAGTTAGTCTCATCAAGACTGACCTTGCTGTCATTGCTGTCGAGAAGATCCATGTTGTTGACAAATGAAGCATATGCACCGGCAAGATCTTGTGAGAGAGGCTGGGTCCATACACCCTCAGCACGAGAGTCTGTTGCATCTGCATACTGACCGGCCGACCACTCATACGCTGCATCTGCGAGGTCGTATGAAGTTGCAGGACACCATGAAGCGCTGCCGTAAATAGAGTCTGACAGCTGCTCGCCCTTCTCGCTATGTGTAGCAGCGCCAACAGCCTTAAGATATGGCGTATAGAGCGGAGAGTCTCCCGAGGTTCCCAGCACCGCGCTGAGGCCGCCGCCGGCTGCAAAGCCAAACACAAAAATCTTTGATGTATTGCATGGGAGCAGCTCATTGTTGTAGCGCAAATACCTGATAGCAGCCTTGAAATCTACTGCTGGCCAAGGAGAGCCGCCTGCGTAAAGCTCGTCCGAGCCTGTAGTTGAATCGTAGCCGGCGCTTCTACCGCGGAAACCTGCGTATACGTACACAAAACCAGCCTCAAGGTACGGGGCAAGGCCTTCGTATGCGTAGCTTGTAGGAGCGCTCTGAGGGAACAGCGTTGCCGTGTTAATAGGCATGACGATTGGCGCAGTACGTGCGGTGAAGCTGCCCACAACGGCCTTCTCGCTTACTTCGCACTCGTAGGTAGAACCCTTTTTAGTTCCCGAGAAATACTTTCCAGGTACAAAAACCGAGAGAGTGTTTACCGACTTGCTTGCAGGCTTAGTGCAGTACTGAATGCCCAGCTGATAGTAGCAGTCGTTATCCTCGTCATAACTCCACTGGGTCATGTCCAGCTTAAGTGACTTGAACTCTTCAAGGTCCACGTTAGATGCAGGCTGATTCGTATCCTCAGATGTCCTTACCTGTGGAGTACATGCAGCCAAGGTGCCTGCAGCTCCTAAAGCAGAAAGGGACAAGAATTCTTTTCTCGTAAAGGCCATAATTTCCCCTCGAATAGTTTATTCAGTGGAGGCAGCAACGACCGCTGACCTAGTTCAAGTTAGATAATCTATTGTACCAATTTGCAAACGTGTATGCTTAAGAGTAAGCGTTTAGAGAAACGAGTTAGCATGCCAAAAGTTGTCAACTTCTTTGACCTCATTCATCTCAATGAAAGGCTCGAACAACAGGGACTTTTAAGCAAAATCCACCTGCGTGACACATGTGGTAAGCAAACTCTCTGGATAGAACTCCCCTCTAGCGAGAAACCCGATGAGCGCGAGAAAATCGACGGTCAAGAGCTTGAGAAAACAAAAGAGCAAGTTGAGGCATTTTTTGCAATAAAGGGCATGACCGTTGAATTTGACCTCACTGGCGGAAAAAATTTCTGGATTGTATAAATTGCCCGCTTGACGAAGCGCTTGAGTCTGTTATAGTAAATAAGCTTTTCGAAGCACCAATGGCTGGGTAGCTCAGTTGGTAGAGCAGGGGACTGAAAATCCCCGTGTCAGGGGTTCGATTCCCTTCCCCGCCACCATTTTAACGCTCAGGTTGATACCATCTTGGTATCAACCTTTTTTGTTATCTGCGGCTTGTGTAGTACGAGTGGCTTACGAGTTGTTCCAAGTGTCTTACGAGTGTTTAACACGTAAGCGTTTGTGCTAATGGATATATAAACGGTTGCTTCTGTATAAAACGATAAAGGTGTTGCACTAGCAATGAGAATTCAAGAGTAAGTATTACCATTGCAACCCAACTTCTATTGATAAAAGTCTATTGCTGTCCATGCATCATAAAATAAACCATATTTCCAACTATATATAACGCGCCAATAAACGCGAATGAGAGTGTGATAACCTGCAACAAAAAGGAATCAGAAAGCAGCATGATTAGCACGGAATAGATAAGCGTTACTGCTGCTATAATACATATACCAATACCTGCTCTTTTTGTAAACTCTTCCCTGTATTTTAAGGGAATCAAAATAATATTATACCAATGTACTAGGAAGGGATTTTTAGTTTTTATCAGCACATAGCCAATATACAAAAAGCAAAGGCTAATAATACCTATCGCTATGCCCTTGTAAATATTAGCATCCATGGGTATTCAACCCTTCAAGGTTTGGATTCACTCCTGGAATTACGATAACCTGAAAACCTGCAACTACGGTTACAGCCAACAGAATATTTTGACCAATCGCATAATTCACGTCATAAACAACATCAGCTTGAACAACTCTAGAATTGCTCGATTCAATCCCATTGATGTATTCAAGTGTGGGCTTAGAATACTCTAGTTTTTTCATAGTTGGCTCCCCTAATATCGTTGTCTAGTAAATGAATGTTATTGCCGTCTATCAAATCTACCTCTATGTCATATCCTTGGTTTATATTCCCAACCATTAGGGATATGTCCTTCATATTATTTATCGTCTTCAGCTCATCGCAAAAACTTTGTACTAAAGGAGATGACCAAATAATATTAAGGCCTGATTTCCAATACTCCGATAAATTGTGGCGACGTATATTCCCAATAATTAAGGGGAAGTATGGTGATACCATTACGCTTCCGTCCGCATGAATGGTAGCCTGATCCATAAGTCGTTCTAAATTTTTGAATCTAAAAATATGATCAAGTGGGTCTCCCCACTGAATTTCAACTCTATTTTCAAATCTGTAACTATTTAACTGATTTATGAAATATATTAGTTTTTCATATTGAATCTCACTGGGCATAATTTCATTGTTCTCGCCAGCACGCCCATACATCATTAGTGGCTGTACTCTAAGCTCAATAGTGTCAACTAGATTTGAAGTAAATCTAGTTGATTGCCTAAATATCTGTGAAATCTTTTGATAAGCATCTATAAAGTGATTAATATTGAACGATGTAGGTGAAAAAGCAATATCCAAATGTATATCAGTATTATTCAAGACGCAATCAATTGCATCTATTGCTTTACAATATGCGTCTCTATTCTGTCTCAATTGATTATGTGAAGACTCATTACCATCTAAACTTATTTGTATTCCGTCAACCCCAATACTGTCTAACTCTTCGGACAAAACCTTGTTAATGTAATATCCATTC
The DNA here is from genome assembly GCA_015258785.1 of Atopobium sp. Taxonomy (GTDB): domain Bacteria; phylum Actinomycetota; class Coriobacteriia; order Coriobacteriales; family Atopobiaceae; genus Lancefieldella. The sequence goes on along the minus strand of JABZHP010000035.1, from coordinate 7,013 downwards.
GTAACAAATGAGGTATGTATTCCTTGAGTCTTTAGCATTTTTAAACACTCACAAAGTAAGTCTTTCCTAAGTAAGGGCTCACCTCCACAAAAACAAACACTAAATGGCTTGTACTCAATAACTTCCGAGACAAAACGCAAAACTTCATCATCAGTAAGCTCATGCTTACATATAAAATTCTCACCGCTGCTGTTGTAGCAATGCAAGCACCTAAAGTTACACCTATTTGTAATATCAAAGGCAATATGGTGAGGATATCTTAGTATTTCAGCATATTTATTCATCAAAATCATCTCGAGAAATGCAAGTGATGATAACATCGCTCTTATTTAGTTCATCGTTTAAAATCAATTTATTTAATGGCTTTTTAAAATTGGCCTGCAACAATTTGAAGCTATCGGCGTCTGTATTAAACAAGATATTATTTATATCATTGATTCTAAAAATACTTTTAAATATTTGGCACAATTCAAATCTTGGGACGCTACATGATATTAAGTTCATAGACTTTCTGCCTGGCTCACTATGTTTAAGAACAAGATATCCAATAGCAGAGTCATTCTTATTTACTATATAAAACGTATAACTTCTACTAAACAACGTTTCTCTCAGATATAAAAGATTATTAAAATCTACTTTTTCAATGGGCGATTTTAGTACTATATTGTCTTTATTACTAATACTTAAATTGTAACAACATCCAATTTCATTAGGAGACAACTTGACCAGCTTAAAACCTGCTCCTATATTTACAGACTGGTACCTATAATCTAAGTGAATAATGTTTAAATCGATTAGTTTATTTATTGTCGAAGCAATATCTGCTTCTAGTTCGGCTTCCGATTTGATGTCATATATTGAAAGAAAGATATTTTTAATCTCTTCTATATTTTTATCCTCTATTAGTAGCTGATAAATTTGATGAGTAGTCGGATTCATTATGGTGAAATCTTTAATCATATTCGGTGGAATTAGAGAATAATAACCGTTATTCTCTTCCCTAAGGTAAAGTAAAGGATTGATTGAAAAATCAAAACTTTTCAAATCTTCAAATGTATAAGCCTGCATCTTCATCACCTCGAATTTTATTCTAACAAAAAATTATAAATATTCTATGTAAATATGTACCCGATATTGTTTTATATGTAAACGGTAAATTTCTAATTATTTCTATCTAGATTAGATAAAGATAAAATTTGCATAATTCGCGTAATATCATAAATCGATATTGCACCTATACTTCTCAAACTAGCTGTATGCAGCTTTCCTAAATACAGTATCCAACTCCTATACATATCTTGATCTGATCATTTTCCAGCAGGTTTTTTTACTAATCAGTTCACTCCACCTGTGGTTTTGTACTTGATATTTGCTAGATAGTGTGCGTGAAGCACTTTGCAGTAACTGTTTACAGTATTAGGCACCTTTGTAAAAATTCTTCTCAAACACGTGTACTCAGCGCGCTATCTGGCAGGGCTTACGGGAGCCTTTGCAAAAAAAAATATGCGGTTGCTAGGTTAACTCACTCGCTCTATCGGCTGCCCCAAGTAGAGAGGACTTTTTTTCATAGCGTGTCCTCTCTGCCATCAATCCACCCGAGACAGAAGGGGCAGTGCTATGAGTACATCGTTGCAGCTTTTCGAACACCCGAGCTTTGGGCAGGTACGCACGATTGAGCGTGATGGAGGTGAAATCCTTTTCTGTGGTAAAGACGTCGCAGAAGCTCTTGGCTACAAAGACCCAACAATGCTCTTAAGCTCCATTATAAGGGGGTAGCAAATTACCATCTCCTTGAGACGCTTGGTGGTGTGCAAGACGCTCGCTTTATTACTGAAGCTGATCTCTATCGCCTTATCTTCAGCTCCAAGCTCCCCTCAGCGGTGGAGTTTGAAGCGTGAGTCACAGAGATAGTGCTGCCATCTATCAGAAAGATTGACGTGCATGCCGCGCCTCAAACAGTAGAAGAGATGCTCAAAAATCCCGAGGCTTTTCTTGAACTTGTTTAAAACTACGTCAAGCAAGAACGTGAGCTTAATGCCACATGCCAACTTCTCGCTGAGGCAAAGCCTAAAGTCATCTATTACGATATCGTGTTGAAATCCAAGTTATTCATGACGGTAACGCAGATTGCGAAGGACTTTGGACTGTCTGCTAAGCGTCTCAATAAGCTTTTAGCCGAGGTGGGCGTACAGTTTAAGCAGTCTAGTCAATGGCAGCTTTTCCAGACATATGCCGCAAAGGGCTATGTCCGGTCAGAAACCTACTTTGATGACTTCGGTGGCACACATCTTCTGACCAAGTGGACTCAAACGGGTACCTCTTTATTTACGACTTACTTAAAAACCGCTTTGGCATTTTGCCTGTATGCAAGCGCGAAGAGGCAGCTCACGCATAAGCCACCCGTTGTTCGTTTCACTGAGCTTGTAGATGCAAGTCCCAACCATGGGCGCTTTAACGCTACTGTCCCAGGTAGGTGTGTGTATGTTTGCTCGCCCTACTTGGGAAACATTATCGTGAACCAGATTAGGGCAGCGCAGTTACCAAGTGGCGCGCATTTTATGAAGTGACACCAGTGGCACCCCATCTTTACTTTGACTGGTTTTTTTCAACGAGCATGACCGAAGTCTGATCTCCAAGTTCAACCGAAGGCTTATTGAGCACACCGATAAGCTATGAGTTGTAGCAGACACCATAAGCCCAGGCATTAAAGATGAAATCGCACATGCCCGCGCAATAGGAAAACCAATTTGCTATTTTAGTCGCACAACCACAAAGGACATATCATGCTAGATACCGCACATACTCCCAAGAGTTTCTCGCTTCTGCACTCAGGACTTACCGGTGATAAGTTCAATACGAGCTATGCCCGTGAGGTCGCGGTGACAGGTGAGGCTGATCTTATTGAAGCCTGGACCTGGGTCAATGCAGATGCGATCCTTGAAGGCAACATTCTCAATAACGCTGTCTTTGTCTGGTCTGACTGCGTGGTTATGGATATGATAACAACCACACAGAAGACGAGCATGCCTGGATTGACCCGAAAAGGCTTGCTCAGCTCATGAGTAAGGTTGAGTTTGAACTGCCCCTCATTTCTTATGTCCAAGAAATGGGAGGCAGTTCATAAAAGATGCGTCCCTTTTAAGAAGCACATCTTTCATAGGGTTCTTTCATTAAAAAGCTATCTAAAGCTATCGATACGTACGCAACGCTTCGATAAGTTCGGAAGCTTCTATACCTAAGGCTTCGGCAAAAGAAAAAACTTCTCCGAGCTTAACGCCACGCTCACCTGATTCAACCTTTGATATGAATGCTTGATCTCCAGCAAGGTGCTCAGCAACCGCCTCTTGAGTAAGACGTTGCTTCTTTCGCAAATCGCGAAGGCACTGGCCCACTAATCTGTTAGATATCTGCTCCATAAGTGCAGCGTAAAACTATCAACTCAAATATGCCAAAATCGCATATTTTCTTAAAAAAGAAATTCTCCCCGATAAGTTCACGGGGAGAATTAAAACCTTTAAACGTAGCTTCCTGTGGTGTTTATTGAAGCGTTTATGGCTTTAGAAACCGCCGCCACCGCCGCCACCGCCGAAGCCGCCACCGCCGCCTCCGGAAAAGCCACCACCAAAACCGCCGCCGGAGCTTGAGTTAGAAGAAGCAAGTGCCGCAGTTGAGACGGAATGAGCAGCTGTAACGCTCTTAGTTACGCTCTCAATTGCATTGGTACGCATGCCATTTCCATAGTAATACCAGCTATAAACAGGCATAAACTGAGGATCTTTGAGCATCTCTGGCATTGCAACTTTCAGCTGTTCGATAACCTTATCCGCAACACCAAGCGCAACTGCCATAACCAGAAGCCTATTCCAGAGAATGACATCAGTAGGAATTGCTTCGTGCAGATTGGTGAACTCAGTAAGCCACTTTCTTAATGCGCGAGTCTTAGCAAGCGTCTCAACACCCTCTCTATTCATCAAATCGAAAGAGCCAATGTTTATAAGTGCAACAAGACCGGCAATGACAAGAATAAACAGATGTAGTAGTAGATTGGCAAATGAAACATCAGCCATAACACCCATCATGAATGCAGCAGCGGCAACAAGAACATCGACAGCAATCAGAGCACCAAGAATTCCCTTACCGTGGAATGGAATCTTATTTGTTCCATACTTAGCGGCATAGCTAAGCTTGATGGGGCTCTCCCAAGACTCATATGCCTTATTAAAATCTTCTGGATGTGATGAAGCATACTTACCAATTTGTTTCATGGTAACAGTAGTATTTACCACTCCAGATTCTCCGGCCTTATCAAAGATTAGCTTCATTGCCATGATATCAATCTTATTTGACAGTGAACTGCCAGGGTAGAAAGGCTGCTGGCTTTCTGAAAGGTCTTGAACCTTTGTAAGACAATAATCAGACTTCTCCATACCAAGGAAGTTTGTACTAACTGTCTTATTCAAGCTAATGTACTTTGAATCAGAAAGGTGCATAAGGGTTGCTGTCAGAGCGTCTCCCTTAATTAGCTCACCGTTGTAAAGCATAGAAAGAACTGCCGGGTGATCATCAGATGGAACATCTCTGTAGTAAAGGTCATTAAACTGAGGGGTCATAACCTTTTTGTATTTAATGCGTAGCAGGATAGCTGCAACAATAGTGATAGCTGCAAGTACTAATGGTGCATAAAGAATAAGAGCTACCTGAGTTTTTGCAATTTCACGCTTGTGATTTGCTTCATCCGCCCACGCTTGTTCCTCAGACAAGATGCTACTCAGCTTATTCTGCTGAATAGGAGCTAGCCCAGAAACCCAATCGGTTGGGAATGTAATGCGAGCTTCCGCAAACTCATCAGTTCCCACGCCAGGAACCTTATAGACAACAGCATTGTTAGTAATTTCTACATTTGCGTCCAGCGGACCATGTCCCCAAGCACGAACTGTATCTCCAGCCACAATTGACTGTCCTGAAGGAACAGGAAGATGGATAGTAGCCGTTACATTACGAGACTCTGAATCCCAGCCATCAGATACAAATTTCCAGTACAACTCTGCAGTGTCAGACCAGTTTGTTACAACATTAGTAATGTCATACTCGATGGTTATATGTGCGTACTCATCATCATGTGCTGAATAAATCTTCAAGTTCAACATATTGCCTGATAGAGTGGGAACATAATACTCATCTGAGTTGGCACCATTTCCATTTGAGTCTTTGCTGTAAAGCTGACGCGTTCCCTGCTTATCCTGAACGGTAACTGAAGTAATGTTTACTTCAACGTTCTGCCCATTATATTTATTCTTTCCAACTGGGAGATTCCAATAGACGCCGTGAAAGCTTCCTCTGAAATAGAATGTACGAGTTTCTACGACATGCAACGTTCCGTCCTTTTGAACCGTCGCATCAATATTTACTGTATCTATTGAAAGGTCACGTGCAAATGCTTTTGCTGGTGCAATTAGAAACGCAACAGCCAAAAGCATTACGCAAAGCGCAATCCTTACAAACTGGCTCTTTTTAGAAGAGCGAAGCGAAACTTTATACATGAAAACTCCTTTATGTTACTTTCGCAACTCTTCCTAAAAGGATACCACGTACTAATTAATCTGCTGGTGAATATGAGTTATCCAATTCAAACAAAGCAGGTGGCAGTCCTTTATCCCACTCCTCTCCTACTTCCTCAGAAAGCAAATACTCATCAGTTTCTATAAGAGGAAGGTTAGCAATTCTTTTATTTCTTGATGTTTCGAGATTGCATACAAGCGAGCTTGGGCCGCTGAAGTCTAGAAGGCACCCGTAACAAATTCTCATGTCCTGAAATAACTTTTCTCCGCATCTGGGGCAAATTTTGACGGAGTAGTTTTCTATAGCCATAGCGACTCCTTCTTTCAACGTTGCTTTCTTCAGTACTTATTTCTTGAATGAGCACTTTCTGACCAACCTCAAACCATGGGAAATCATCAACTGATGGTCTTTCAAATGTGCAATAAGCACCCGCGCAGCTATGGATTTGTTTAGGATGTACTCGTCTCCGAACTTTTAAAATTTCTCCGTGATCGTCTGCGAATGCGATATCAATCGGATACGTCATTCCAAAAGTATGAACTGAAGAGCACCTTAGAAGTAAGACTGGAGGAGCCGTTATCTCGGTACCCAAAAGACCGACGAACTTTTCGAAGCCTCCTTGTAACAATTCAAAAATTTGCTCTGAATTAGGGACTTCTTCTATCGAAACCTGTACGTTCATTTTCAAATCACAACTCCCGACTTGTAGGGACTAACAACAATTGAGGTTGTATGGGTAAGACATAGAGGAGACTCTAGTGACACTAAAGGGAGACGCAGGGTATGTGGCCAAGGCTTGTACTTAAGAGTTACTTGGTATTTAGGAAAAACAGAAACCATGTTCCCAATCCCCTCACTTTCTCCCTCCAATGAGACAACAATGTCGCAATTGTTATCGCAATTAAGAGCAGTTCTTATTCTTTGAGCTAGGTTTTCTGGAGCATTTTCATTTGCAGAATGACTAGAGGAAGTTCCATGAGCAATAATTTGATCAGCCGCAACACGGTCAAACTTTGAGCACATATCTGCAAACTTAAATAGATTGATTGCAATTAAAGCTACTACCAATACAACTGGAAGTACCAATGCAGTCTCAACAAACATCTGCCCTTTCTGGCAACAAAGAAATTTCATTGTTCTCATGTGCCACCAAACACTTTCTTAACATCAATTTCTAAAGGAATCTCAATATCAAGAACAGGAATGGTCAATTTCGCGATTGTTATTTTGTCAGGTAAATACTGGAGAGAAAACGCACCAAGTGAACGAGCTAAAGCAATCGGGTCTGATGTATTGGGTATTTTCTGAACTAGCTCACGAATCGTTGATTCTTTCTCGAAGCCAGCTTGTTTCAAAATTCTTTCTGTATTAACAAGAACAGGCTTCATTTGTCTTAAATCGCTTGGCTCTAATCCGGCATCAACGACTATTTGCTTTAAGGCTCTCTGTAATTT
>JABZHP010000034.1 GCA_015258785.1 Atopobium sp. | reverse complement strand
GCTCAATGCCGCGTTCTACCTTGACTTTCTTTGATTCTCTGGGCATAACCTCTCCTCAATTCCTTCTATGTGTACCCAGTATGTAGTTACGTTATCACGTGAGGCGAGAATAGCAAAATAGCTGCATAACAGCTACAATAACAGCCCAATTGAAAAGTTATCAAACCTGCGTGGTCGGGTGTCGCGGCAAGTGCGTCGCGGCGCCAGCGTATCCAGCAAGGTTTAGTGTAACCCGCATGCGTTTGCATGTGGGTTTAGCGGCATGGCGGGAGACTGTGTGTTTATCAATAGAGTTGCAGCTCAACTACTGAGTGCACCCGAGCTAGAGAAGCTGAAACGAGAGCTTTCGCGCGGATCAGACGCCACGCTGTCCCTCTCGCAAAGCGCTCGTCCGCTGATGCTGGCTGCACTTTGGGCGCAAAATCCCCGCCCGTGCCTGCTGGTTGTTGCGGGAGAGGACGCTGCGGACCGCACGGCGCGCTCGCTTGCGGCATGGCTGGGCAACGACGCTGTGCTGCGCTATCCCAACCGCAAGGATCGCCCCTGGTCAGATACCACGCCAGACGACGCCCTTATTGGAGCCAGGTGTCGCGCCATCGCCAAGCTTTCCGCTGGCGAGAAGGTCATTGTAGTTGCAAGCGCCCACGCGCTGATGCGCAGAGTTCCCCCTGTTGGTTCGGGCTATTTTCTTCCTGCAACGTTTACCGTTGGCGACGACGTCCCCTTTGAGGACGTAGCTTCGCTGCTCGTCGGCATGGGATACGCCGACACGGGCGAGGTAGATGCGCCAGGCACCTTCCACATTCACGGCGATACAGTTGATATCTTCCCAGCTCAGGCCACAAGTCCTGTGCGTATTGAGTTCTTCGGAGACGAGATTGACCGCATCAGGCGCATGGTGGCAGCTACCGGACAGACCATCGGTGCCATCGATGAAGTCACCGTTGCCCCAGCTAGAGAGCTTGCGTTTACCAAAGAAACCATCCGCCGCGCAGAAGAAGCGCTCTACACTCGCGCGCAAGAAAACTCTGCACTCGCTGCTGACCTGGAGCTTATTCAGCGCGGAGCTCAGGCTCCTGCACTTGAGCGCTATCTTCCCGTGTTGTACGGAGGCACTGCCAGCCCGCTTGAGCACATCTCTTCAGAGACGCTGGTAGTTCTTGCGGAGCCACGTTCGCTATTTGACGACTGTCAGCGTGCCTTTGACGAAATCTCTGCATCCGCAACAGCATCAAAAGTGAAACTAGATGGTCTGTATACAGATCCCAAGGCCATGGACTTTGGCTCGCAGCAGCGCTTGTCCTTCTCGTCACTTCTACGTACAGGAGCTGCGGTAACGTCGGAGCTTTCGGTGGTGCAGCCGTCTATTGCGGGTTCAGACACAAAGCTTTTGGGTCGCGTGAGGCAGCTGGTGCAAGACCGCGATGCCGTGGTATTTGCGGTTCCAGACCGTGCGGCGCGAGAGCACCTCAAGTTGCTTTTCTCGGATGAGTTCATTCCGTTTGAGGAGTCGCTAGGTACGGCGCTTGAAAACGAACCTGATCAAAACGGTGCCTACGCGCCACTTAAGCGAGGTCGCGTCACGTTTACCGATGCACCTGTTCCCGCCGGAATCATCATTCCAACAGCTAATCTAGCAGTGCTTTCTGTCTCGGACTTGACAGCCAGGAGCGCGCGCAACAAGAAGCGCTCCAAGCGCATTGACCCTACAACGGTCACTTTCCCGTTTAAGCCGGGCGACTACGTTGTCCACGCAACGCACGGTATTGCACACTTTACCGCTATTGTGCGTCAAGAAGTTGCAGGTAGAGAGCGTGATTACTTCCTGCTTGAGTATGCCAATGACGATAAACTCTATGTGCCTCTGGAGCAGGTTGACCGCATCACGCGCTATGTGGGACCCGACGGCAATAATCCACGTCTGACCAGGCTTAACACGGCAGATTGGTCGCGCGCCACTAACAAGGCAAGAAAGTCTGCCAAGAAACTGGCGTTTGACCTGGTAGATCTCTATACACGTCGCGCTTCAGTGCCGGGTTATGCGTTCTCGCTGGATACTCCTGCTCAGGAAGAGATGGAGTCCAGCTTCCCGTATCAGCTGACGCCAGACCAAGAAAGCGCTGTTGCAGACATTAAGCTGGACATGGAAGCGCGCAAGCCAATGGACCGTCTGCTTTGCGGTGACGTGGGCTTTGGCAAGACAGAGGTGGCGCTGAGATCTGCATTTAAGGCGTGCCAGGATGCTCGTCAGGTTATGATTTTGTGCCCAACTACCATCTTGGCTCAGCAGCACTACGAGACGTTTTTCTCGCGATTTGCTCCGTTTGATTTGAAGGTAAGAGTGCTTTCGCGTTTTGTCACGCCTGCCCAGCAGAAAAAAGCGCTTGAGGGATTTGCGGACGGAACCGTAGATGTGCTGGTAGGAACTCATAGGTTGCTCTCAGCTGACGTCAATCCACACGACTTAGGCTTGGTTATCATCGACGAAGAGCAGCGCTTTGGCGTGCAGCATAAAGAGCAGCTCAAAAACATGCGCGAGCAGGTAGACGTGCTGACGCTCTCGGCAACGCCAATTCCGCGCACCATGCAGATGGCCATGAGCGGCGTGCGTGACATGAGCCTGATTCTGACGCCGCCGCCTGGTAGAAAGCCTGTTCAGGTGATGGTGGGCGAGTACAACCCTGATCTTGTTTCCGCAGCTATTAGAAGCGAGCTGGAGCGAGAAGGACAGGTGTACTACGTGTCCAATCGCGTGACCACTATTGATGAGGCGGTGGCTCGCGTGGAGGAGGCCGCGCCGGAGGCCCGCGTGGGTGTGGCTCACGGCCAGATGAGTGCTCGTGAGGTAGAAAACGTCATGCTCGCCTTCCAGGAGCACGAGATTGACGTGTTGGTGGCCACCACCATCATTGAGTCCGGCATTGACAACTCGCACACTAACACGCTGATTATTGAGGACTCTCAGCGCTTGGGACTAGCTCAGTTGTACCAGCTCAAGGGCCGTGTTGGTCGTGGTAGGCAGCAGGCATACGCGTACTTTATGTTCCCGGCGGAGCTGCCGCTGACAGAAGAGGCTACCGAACGCTTGACGGCAATCAACGAGTTCCAGGACCTGGGCAGTGGCATGCGTATTGCCATGCGCGACCTGGAGATTAGAGGTGCCGGCTCCCTTATGGGCGCTGAGCAGCACGGAAACCTTTCTAGCGTTGGCTTTGACCTCTTTACACAGATGCTGGGCGAGGCGGTTGCTGAGGCTCGCGGTGAGTCCGCTGAGCTGGAACAAGCTGAAGTTACCATCAATCTACCTGCAGATTTCTATCTTGATGAGGACTATCTGCCAGAGGTTGACCGACGCGTTCTGGTGTATCGCCGTCTTGCCGCAGCTACAGAGCTTTCTGATGTAGATACACTTCAGCAAGATACCGAGAATAGCTTTGGCGCCCTGCCTCTTGCGGGCAAGAACTTGTTTGATCGTGCCCGCGTGCGCATCCGCGCGCAGCGTTTGGGTGCTACGTCAGTGAGTCTGACAAATGGACGCCTGGTATACCTGGGTGTAGAAATTCCTCGCGAACAAGCTCTCAAGTTGAAGGGCCGCGGTGCTATTGTGTATCCAAAGACGCATAAACTGGCGTATCCGTTCCATCGCAATGAAGAACAGCTGATGCCCGCTGCCCTGGGAGTTCTTGAAGAGCTTGGTGGCGACGACGAGGTTGAGGAGTAAACATGAGCCAAACAGCAGGTCAGACGTCACAGAACGCCGCGTGCGCCGTTGACACCATCTTTGCCGCACCACACCTCAGGTGGGGTGTTATTGGCTGCGGAGTTATTGCAAACCAGATGGCAGAGGCGTTGGCCTCGGTTGGCAGAACCATCGACGGCGTAGCCAACAGAACGCAAGAAAAGGCCGTCGCGTTTGCTCAAAAACACCACGTAAAGCGTGTGTATGACAGTATCGACGATCTTCTCGCCAGCGACGAGATTGACGCGGTGTATCTGACCACGCCTCACAACACACACATCATCTACCTGCGCAAAGCACTTCAGGCGGGCAAGCACGTTCTGTGCGAGAAGTCCATTACGCTCAATTCCGCTGAGTTGCTTGAGGCCGAAGAACTTGCACGTCAAAACGGTGTTCAGCTTATGGACGCCTGCACTATTTTGCACATGCCGCTCTACAAAGAGCTGGTTAGCCGCGTGGAGGCTGGCGAGTTTGGCCCAGTCAATCTGATTCAGGAGAATTTTGGCAGCTACAAAGAGTTTGACATGGGAAATCGCTTCTTCAATCCCAAACTTGCGGGCGGCGCCCTGCTGGACATTGGCGTGTATTCGCTGACGCTCGCTCGTCTTTTCTTGAATAGTCAGCCTTATGACGTGCTTTCTATGATGAATCCGGCCCCTACCGGCGTTGACCAAACGGACGGCATTTTGCTCAGAAACGCCGAGGGTCAGATGGTTGTTCTGGCGCTGACGCTTCATTCCAAGCAGCCAAAACGCGCCATGATTTCCGCTGATAAGGCTTTCATTGAGATTATGGAGTACCCACGCGCGGACGTTGCCACAATCACCTGGACTGACGACGGCAAGCAGGAGAAAGTCCAGGTAGGATGCACGGCTGATGCCTTGGCATACGTGCTGGCAGATCTGGAGGCTGCTGTTGCAGGAGACGCTTCTGCTCAGGCGCAGCTTGAGGTCTCAAAGGACGTTATGGAGCTCATGACCGGCCTGCGCAACGACTGGAATTTCCTGTATCCCGAGGAGCAATAAACTACATGACATCTGACGAGAAGATCGCCCAGCTAGCAGCTGCAGTTGATGAAGAAACAAAGGCTCGTCCGGGCGCACCTCAGACACATCCGGAGTTTGATCGCCTGGTTAGAACCATCTGGCGCCTTCGCCAGGAGGATGGCTGCCCTTGGGATAAGGAGCAGACACATCAGTCCATCTCGAAGAACATGATTGAGGAGGCCTACGAGGCGGTTGAGGCCATTGCTGAGGGTTCTCCCGAGCACCTTGAGGAAGAGCTCGGCGATGTGCTTGAGCAGGTAGTTCTTCACTCGCAGATTGAGGCGGACGGCGGTGCGTGCGACCGCGCCCGCGACCACGAGGCGGGCACGGCTGGCGACCGCGCAGCGGGCTTCGACATCGACGACGTCTGCCGAGCGCTCAACCAGAAGCTGGTACGCAGGCATCCGCATGTATTTGGGCCAGAAGCTGGCTCAGCGTCGTCGGCTGCGGCTGTCTTGGACGTGTGGGAGAGCGTCAAAGCTGAGGAGCGCGCCAGTGCGGAAGATACCGTGCACACCGAAGGTCTTCTCGACTCGGTTCCACAGTCTCTACCTGCGCTCATGCAAGCCCAGAAGATCTCAAAGCGTGCCGCAAAGACGGGCTTTGAGTGGGCATCTGTTAACGACGTGTGGGACAAGGTTGCCGAGGAGCGTGCGGAGTTTGACGCTGAGGCGTCAGGAACGCAGCAGAAAACGGACGAGTTCGGCGACATTTTGTTTGCGCTGATAAACGTTGCTCGTTGGGAAGGCGTTGACGCGGAAGAAGCACTGATGAGCGCTTGCAGAAAGTTTCGCGCTCGCTGGTCGTACATGGAGAAAGCCGCTGCTAAGAGAGGCTTTTCTCTTGACGAGAAACCCGAGCTTCAAGAAGATTTGTGGCAAGAAGCAAAACGTCATCTTGATGCGTAGATGAGCTGTTCAAATTGCATCGTAAGACGCGTGGCTTGCCGCAGAACGATAACTTCTATTCGCTGAAACGATGAAATTCCAAACTGAGGCAGGGCTAGCGGCGCTGCCTCTGCCATAATAAAGATGTTGCAATTTGTTGCGACGCATCACCAAACAAACCAGAAATGAGATCCGTGATGAGTCAAGACACCACTAAAAAGAGTGGTACAAAAAGAAAAACAACGCCCACCAAGCGTTCCGTCGAGCCTCTTAAAGAGACTGGCGCGGAGCACGCCTCTGGTGCTCTCAAAATATTTTCATCTAAAAAGGCCGAGAAACCCCAGGTAGATAAGAAGTCTCAATCTGACTTAAAGGCTGTTGAGCCTGAAAAGCCCGCGACGGCTCAAAAAGACACCACGGCTTCAAAAGACGCTTCTTCCCAGGAGAGTTCCAAGGACGCAAAGTCTAAAAGAACCGCTCCTGTTCAGAAAATTGATAGGACTCAGAGGTCAGACCGTGCCCAGAGGGCCGAAAGAGGACAGAGAACTGAGCGAGTCCAAAGTTCCGAGCGCACTCAGAAGTCCGAAAGAACTAATAAACCGCAGTTCAGCGTAGCTTCCTTGGTAGAGCTTAAGGACAATGCACTTGATTTTGCGCGTAACCATACCAAGCTCGTTGTGTTTCTCGGCGTTGTAATCTTTTTGCTTGTGGGCCTGTATCCGCCAATTCGCGGCTACTACCACGCTGTTCGCGAGCATGACGAGTTGCTGCTAAATCAGCAGAAGCTTGAGGAAGATCAAAAACGTCTTGAGTCAGAGGTTCAGGGTCTGCAGACAAAAGAGGGCATCATAGATGAGGCTCATAAGCAGGGCTTGGTTTCTGGCGGCGAGGAATCTGCGCGTGTAGAGGGTCTTGATAAAAAGAAGGACGAGAATACCGTTCAGCGCCCTGACTATCCTTGGTACATCAAGGTGGGAGACTTTGTTTTTGGATTTACGCCAGGTGATTCTGGTAATACTGAGGCTCCTAAGAGCGCAAACTCCGACGATCCGACGTCTGCACCTGCCCCAGGAGAATCTCATGAGCAGAAAAACTCTGGAGAGGGTGGCTCTTCTGAGGGATCTGGCGCCAACAACTCAAAATCTGATAACGGGAACTCACACTAATGCTTCTAGCTGCAATTGATATCGGAACCGTGACCGCTCGACTTGCGCTTGCGCAGGTCGAGGACGGCCGCGTCATTCGCATGGCCAAATATACCGAGATTGTCAACTTAGGCGAGGGTGTAGATACGACAAAGCGCCTGCTTCCCGAGGCAATTCATCGTTGCGTTGGCTGTGTCTCTTCCTATGTTGATCATGTGAGAAAAGAGGGTGCCGAGGCTGTTGTATGCACGCTCACAAGCGCTGCTCGCGATGCAGAAAATGCTCCTGACCTGGGAATGGGCCTGGCCTCATTGGGACTTGAACCCATGATTATTCCAGGTGAGATTGAAGGTGCACTCACATTTTTGGGCGTCTCTCATGATTTTGAGAATCATCGCATTTTTGTTGCCGACAGCGGCGGCGGCTCAACTGAGCTGGTCGTTGGCACGTTGGTGGGACAAGTCGTAGCTCAGAGCGCAGACCAGAGTGCGGATCAGCGCGCAGGGCAGCAGCCTGGTGGACAGCAACTCGACATCAACTTTGTCGAGTCCGTTGATCTTGGTTGCAGGCGCCTGACCGAGCGTTTTAACCTGTCGGCAGATCACCCTTCAGCTAAGGACATCGATGGAGCTCACCAAATGGCAGCTCAGATGATGTCTGAGGCTATCGGCCGAGCTCAACAGCAGTGCGCAGCGCCAGAGCTTTTGGTTGGTGTTGGCGGAACCGCAACCAGCCTCATTGCTATCAGGGATCGACTTGACCCGTACGACCCGTCAAAAGTGCACCTCAACCACATCTCGATTGATGAGGTGTCGCAGATAGAAGGGCTTCTCGCCAGTAAAACGCTGAAGGAGCGAGAAGACATAACGGGACTTCAGGCTAAGCGCGCGCCCGTCATGCTTGCGGGCACTATTTTGCTTGCAGAATTGATGAAGAATTCGGGCTTTAAACACCTGGTAGTAAGTGAGAGTGACCTGCTCTTTGGCCTGGTGATAACTGCAGCTGCCGTTCACCAAGGAAAGCAGTCGCCTGTGATTTGGCAGCCAATTTTGCGCCCGCTGGATAAAAAGTAGTGGCATAATAGCTAGACATATCCGGGGGCGTGGCGGAATTGGCAGACGCAGGGGACTTAAAATCCCTCGACTTCGGTCTTGCGGGTTCGAGTCCCGCCGCCCCTACCACTTTTATTGCAGAATAAATAGCGTTTTAGCTGCGTGTTTTCAGAAAATATTTAAGTATTAGGAATTATTAAGCGTGAAGAGTGTATAGCTCTTGACCTGGTAAAACTTAACTCGACGTTCTGCTCAGGAGACAAAAATGGGACAACAATAGGACAAAGAATGTGTTGTTGAGTTTTGATATTTCGCTTTACAGAGGTTTGTGCAATGTTAAGATTATTGGCAGTGATACGTCTCGCTGACATTCTACGGAACCGAGACCGAAAAGCGGCTGCCATCGTGTAGCCGCTTTTTTCATAAGGAGAAGCTATGAATAAGCCTTTTCTTTCTATCGATCAGCAAATAGAGCTTTTGAATTCAAGAGGCGTTATAACGGATGAAAAGACGTATAACATCTTGTTGTCTGAGGGATATTACTCGCTTATTAATGGTTATAAAGAGCCGTTCATAGATAATTGTAAAACTGGTGATGTATATAAAGAGGAGACTCAATTTGATCACATCTATCAGCTGTTTTTGTTCGATAGAAAATTGCGTGGGATAACATTTCATTATTTGACTAAAGTTGAAGTAATGGTGAGAACTATATGTTGTTATACCTTTTGTGAAAATCATCGAGAACTTAATCCATATATGGTGAAAAGCAATTTCACAGACCCCAACAGTTACTTGCTCGGAAGAGCAAAGTTCAATGATGCATTTAATAAATTTCAAAGTGTTGTTAACAAAATCCTATATGGAAAATGTCATTTTGAATTTGTTGAGCACTATAAGGCAAAGTATGATGAAGTCCCACTATGGGTTATTGCTAATGCCATGACATTTGGAAACATTGAACATTTGTATGATTTGATGAAACCTGAAGAGCAAAATAAAGTTTGTTCAAGAATTATTGATGTGATTGGACGTAGGCCAAATCACAAGTTCTTATCTAGAAATGATTTACAAGTAAAACTCAACAGATTGGTGAAAATTAGAAATATATGTGCCCATGATGAGCGCCTTTACTGTACTGAGGTTGGAAGAAGAAATAAAACTTCTTATGTACAGTCATTAGATATCTTGATATCTCTGCTTCCTGAAGAAGATGTCCAGGAATTTATCAATAGCGTTATCTGTTTAATTATTGAATACAACAACAGAAATGAAGTGCTAATAGACGTGTTTTCAGATTGCGGATTGATGGCATTTGCATCAACTTGGTCAAAAAAGTGAGTGCATTCTCTTCTCATAGAAATTTAATTTAGCCAGATAACTCCTATTCTGTTCTCTTTCAGAAACTTGTATACTACTTGTCTTGTACCTAACGTATGTATGACTAATTTTTACTCACTTCGGAGGACCTATGTCATTTGAGACAGGAGTTTTTCCGGTTTTAGTTTCTGAGGACGAAGCGGCAGAGTCATTATCCCCGCAGGTCAGGGGAGGACTCAATACGTCGTCTGCTACGCCTCTTCATGTTCAGCTGTCTGATTTGATGCGCGTCAAAATTCTGTCAGAAGATTGGAAGGCGGGAACGTACATTCCGTCTGAGGCCGAATTTATGGCACAGTATGGTGTCAGCCGAGGAACCATCAGAAAAGCCATTCAATCCCTGGTCAAAGAGGGTTTACTGCTCACTCAAAAGGGCCGAGCAACACAGGTTATCTCTAACACCGTTCGTCATGCGGCGGGAAATACCGTACTTTCATTTGCAGCCGCGCTCAGAGATGGTGGCTTTGAGTATCGAACCGAAGTCCTATTTAAGCAGGTAGTTCCTGCAGATCAAGCCGTTGCCGAGCATCTGGAGATTCCCATTGGCTCTGACGTACTCTTTTTGCGTCGCGTCAGGAGCGTCTCGGATAGGCCTGTGGTGTGTCAGGAATCATGGTCTAACCTGCTTGTTTGTCCACAGCTTGAGGAGGCAGACTTTGAGAATGAGTCACTCTTTGACGCAGTTGAAAGAACTTCTCAAAAAGAGATTACGCGCTCTCGCATGCGCTATCAGTCGCAAATTGCAGGCAAAGACCATGCCGACTACCTGCAGTGTTCCCCAAACGAGGCCTTGCTTGTACTTGAGCAGGTAATTGAGCTGTCCGACGGCAATTGCATTGAGTGGAGTCAGACTTGGCTTGCCCCACATCAGAGTGTTGTTGGTGTATCCGAGCAGGTAGATGGTTCTATGGGGCCTCTCGACATCTCCTCGGTCCGCCAGTCAGAGCACGTGGGTACATCGCTGACCTCTGCAGAAATAGACCCTGATCAGCGCAAACAGCTTGAGCTTGATTTGTGCCACGAGGCGCTGGCAGTGCGTCGAGGCATCATTGAGTTGGCGCATCGCTACAGCTCAACGCCATTCCATATTGGCGGCGCGTGTTCTGTGGCAGATATAGTTTCTGTGCTTTTGAGCAAGGTTATGCAGGTGGGCCACAGGGATTGCGAGTGGGAGCTCAGGGACCGCTTGATTCTCTCCAAGGCCCATACATCGCTGGCGCTGTTCCCAGCTCTTCTACGTGCAGGAATGATCTCTCAAGAAGACATCGACCGTGGAGTTTTCGGGCCTGATGCCGTCCTCTTTAAGCATCCACTGCGAGATCCTCAGCGTGGCTTTGAAATCTCTGGTGGCAGCCTTGGCATGGGTTTGGGCTACGCCGCTGGCCTGGGGTTAAGCCTTCGCAGAAAAGATCTTCCTTCTCGCGTTTTTTGTATTGTAGGCGACGGCGAGTGCGACGAGGGCTCCATTTGGGAGAGCGCCGCGTTTATCGGTCACAACCAGCTCTCCAACGTGACGGTCATTGTTGACCAGAACCGCATGCAGCTGGACGGCCCTTGCGCGTCAATTTTGGACACCGGGTCAATTGCAAGAAAATTTGATGCGTTTGGCTTTGAATCCGTCGAGGTAGACGGCCATGATGTGCTTGCACTGTACGACGCATTAAAGCAGCAATCTTCCAGGCCTCGCGCGATTATTGCGCACACCATCAAGGGCAAGGGACTTTCATTTGCCGAGAATAACGTCTCGTTCCATGACGCATGTGTGACGGACGACCTCTATGAACAGGCATTACTTGATCTGAAGGATGCAGAGGAGGCATGCTCATGCTAGATACATCTTTGCAGCCAGCGCAAATTTCTGCTGAAGAGTCGCAGTTGCTTGCGGGTATGAACACAAAAGAAGTGTTCGGTTGGGTTATGGGTAAGCTTGCCGAGGATGACGAGCTGCTAACTGTTGCTGTTGCCGACTATGGTCGTCGTCTGAACTTGGACCGCTTCCGAGAGCTTAGGCCAGACGGCTACATCCAGTGCGGAATTGCAGAGCAAAATCTCGTTGAGGTGGCATCTGCCTGCGCAAATGAGGGTTTCCACGTTTTTGCGCCGTGCTATGCCACGTTTGTGACCTCTCGAACGCTGGATCAGATTCGAGTCAACCTTGGCATGATGAAGTCGCCCGTGGTGCTTGTGGGTGTTGCTGCTGGCTGCGAATCCGCAGCTACAGGACCTTCTCACATGGCGGTGGAGGACATTGCGGTAACCAGGACCATCCCGGGACTTTCCGTGTTCAATCCGGTTGATAACGCCCAGCTTGCCGCAACGCTCATGGAGCTTGCAAAGCATCCACGACCAGCTTACGTGCGCATGACCTCGTGTGATAGCGTTAACCTGCATCCAAATGGTTACGTTTTTGATGCCTCTGGTGTTGAGAAACTCTTTGAGTCAGCTTGCGCGGCGGACACGGCAAGCGCAGGCGGCGCGGCGGTCACGGAAGCAGCAGCTACCTCTCAACCGAAACACGTGACCGTTCTTGCAACAGGCGCGATAACCAGCCGAGTCGTTGAGGCTGCTCAGCGAGCAGCAGATCAGGTGGCTGCTGAGCAAGCCGCTGCCACGCAGACAAACATCGAGGTCTACAGCGTGTCGATCATCAAGCCGCTTGGCGCTTTTCTGACGGAAATCTGTCAGAACTCTGACGTGATTATTACTGTCGAGGAGCACAGTGTTTTAGGTGGGTTCGGCAGTGTAGTTGTCGAGCAGCTTAGCGCTTCAGGTGCATGCCCGCAGGTACTACGTTTAGGCATGCCAGATGCATACCTTGAAGCAGACGTTCACCACAATATTCTTGCGCGCGCTGGACTATCGGTTGAGAGTCTACAAGAGGTCCTTCTCGCTAACTGTTAAATCAACTGATCAAATCCGGGAAGTCTTTCTGTATACTCGCTTGATGATTTAACATTCCAAGAACGGCCGAATAACTTTTGAGAGCTCGACAATTTTCATATTGAAAGTCTTTATTTAATTAGCCCTCATGAAGATAGTGAGTTAGTTGGAACTGTCCCTTGCCCATTGAGATGATGAACAAGGGATCGTCCCCATGTTCTTGATTGATTATTTTTTCAACTTCTTGATTTGTAGTAATGTGGCCGATTCCATTATTCCAGGTGACATGCCAGTCACAATAAAGGACTGATTTTTCAGGTTCTTGTGGAGGTGTATAAATCCCACCAATTTTTTCTCCCTCGCAAATGAGTGATGGCATTGAATAGAACCACACATCATCTGAATAT
>JABZHP010000033.1 GCA_015258785.1 Atopobium sp. | reverse complement strand
CTCTTTGTCATACCTTTGTCATACCCTTTAAAAGTTTAGCTATGCACGAAACAAAAATCTCTGTGCATCTTATGAAGTCATCGCATAATCACATTTTGCGGTATGCAAAACCCGCGCCTCAGGTCTCCTAAAGCGCGGGTCTCGTGTGCGATCGCGTGCGTGCGGATACGCGTGTGGATACGCGTGCGGACTAGGCTGCGTGCGTGCGGGTACGAGCTCTAATCGCGAGCTGCGTGCGTGCAGTACGCGTCAGCTTATGCGTCAGCCATTTTAGCTTTAAGCTGGACGATTTTCTCGCGATACTCTGGAAGAGAAGCGCCCAAAATTTGAGTGGCGTAAATAGCTGCGTTTTTGGCGCCGTTGATGGCAACGCAGGCAACGGGCACGCCAGATGGCATCTGGACCATGGAAAGCAGAGAGTCCATGCCGCCGAGGTCGGAGGTCTTCATTGGAACGCCAACGACAGGCAGTGGGGTGAATGCGGCAACAACTCCGCCCAGGTGAGCGGCCTTTCCTGCGGCCGCGATAATTACCTTGAGGCCGCGGTCAGCAGCGGTCTCGGCCCACTGGTGAACTTTATCTGGAGTGCGGTGTGCAGATGCAATGACCAGCTCATATGGAACGCCAAGGCGCT
Organism: Atopobium sp.; assembly: GCA_015258785.1. GTDB lineage: Bacteria > Actinomycetota > Coriobacteriia > Coriobacteriales > Atopobiaceae > Lancefieldella. Next base: position 11,908 of record JABZHP010000033.1, on the reverse strand, counting down.
CAAGTTCAGCGGTGCATCCCTCCATAGTTGCAAGGTCGCTCTTTGATCCCATGATAATGCCGACAACAGGCTGATCTGCCATCTCTGCTCCTTTGTTACGTCTCATAAAATAGGCGGATACGTCAAATATCCATCTCACAGTATAGAGTATGATTTTCTAGAACGTTGGTCCATCAGTCCACGTGAAAGGAAACTGTAATGAATGAAACCAACTCTGTTCTGTACCAGCGAGAAGGCTCGTACATCCCTCGCATCGCCGCAGTGCATGACCTCTGCGGATACGGAAAGTGCTCGCTTGGCGTAGCTATTCCGGTTCTGTCAGCAGCGGGATGTGACGTTTGCCCAGTACCTACGTCGCTTTTCTCGGCACACACCAAGTTCCCTACGTTCTACATGCACGACACCACCAACATGCTCGAGGACTATCTTGATGCATGGCAGGAAGAAGGCATTGACCTGGACGCCATTTATTCTGGCTTCCTTGGCGCAGCAGAGCAGGTTGCAAGCATTCAGCGCTTGTACCAGGAGCATCCAAAGGCACTCCGCGTTGTTGACCCAGTTATGGGCGATGGCGGCAAGATGTATCCAACCTATACGCAAGAGCTTTGTGATGCAATGAAGTCCCTGGTAAATGGCGCAGATATTTTGACTCCAAATCTTACTGAGGCTTCAATTCTGACGGGCATTCCATACGCTGGTCAGGATTTGACTGATGAGCAGGTAGATGAGCTGCTTGATGCACTACTTGCGATGGGCGCAAAGTGCGTTGTCCTTAAGGGTATTGTTCGCGGCGATGACCTTATCCGCAATTTTGTTGCTACCGAGTCTGAGCGTGGCGAGATTGTCTCCGAGCTTCTGCCTTACATGCTGCACGGCACCGGCGATTTGTTTGCTTCTGCGCTTTTAGCTGCAGTTATGTGTGGTCAGGAAATCGCTGACGCGGTTGAGTTCGCTGGTGAGTTTGTCTGTGAGTCCATGGAAATTACTCGTGAGCAGCCAAACTTTGAGCTTCGTGGCGTTTCGTTTGAGACAAAGCTTGGCCTAATTGCCCAGCTTCTGCAGGAGTAAGACGCTTTTACAAAAGCAAACTGCTCGCACAGACCCCTGCGCTGCAAAAAGCATCCTTTTTCTTTGTCGTAGGCGCTCACTCACGTAGAGTGGGCGCCTATTTGTACGCAAGCAAGCGCCGTTATGCATGAAAATGCATTTTCCTGACCCTTTATTCGTTTCATTTTTTATCAAACAAAAATTGAGCTTCAAAATAGGGCGAAAAAGGTAAAAAATCCGTTTAGTTGGAAATCGAAGAAATTGATTACATATTTGATATTAGTAAAAGCCCAGTTGGCATTAATCAAGCGACACATTGCTGACTCTAAATCGCTCAAAATCGCTATGCATAAAGACTAAAACCTCCAACTAAACGGCTTTTTTACCTTTTTGGGACCAAAATCGTCTTGGAAACACCGATTTCATGGCTTTCAGTCAAATTAACGTGTAAATCATTCGCCGCTCCACCATTTTGAGGCGCGACAACCTCTCGATGAGTCACTTCTAGCTCACCCAAACAAAAGAGCCGCTGGCATCAGCGGCTCTTTTGCTCTTTTGCTTTGTTACTTGCAGGTACGTAGACTACTTAGTGCCTGAAGAACTGTCACTTGTACCTGTGCTGTTAGTGGTACCAGTGGTGCTCGTAGTGGTGTTCTTCTTTGTTGAAGAGTCTCCACCAACAATACCGCCAAGTACGCGGACCGGCGTAAATGATGTTGCAATCTGGTCTCGTAGCTCTTTCTGAATAGTATCGTTTGCACCAGTAATGACCATGGTGATATTTACTCCATCAGAAGACTGTGTCTTTGAGAACGTAAAAGTAAAGATAGGTGTTGCATCTCCGCCAGGTTTAAGGAATCCGAAGAGTTGAGATTTCTGAAGCTCACCTTGGTCATTTCTGTGAACACTGACGTGATAGACAACGGTATTGATTCGTGGGTTGAGCAGCGCGTTAATAGCAAATGCCTGAGCCTGGACACTGGATCCCGCATAGCATTCAAGCACGTCTTTTGAGGTCGTATCGGTAACCGTTACCTCAACGCGACCAGTGTTCTCGTCAGCTTCCTGAACCGAGAAATCCTCGGGGAACTGCGTAAATCCATTACCCCACTCGACACCGCCACGCAATGCAGATGCAACCGATCGCACCGTAACTGATTCAGTTAGATTTGCTGTGTTAGCTCGACGAATAACACCACAAGAGACCTGCATCAGAACTACGATTACCAGGAAAACCAAAACAAAAAGGACTGCCGTCTTTGTAATGACCTTCTCGATATTTGAGCCCGAGGGATCAGATCCTGAGAGGGGATCAACATCCACTGCCACAGCTCCGCCCTGCCTGCGAGCGCGCTCTAGAGCTGCGCGTTCCTCGTTAGGATGACCCGTCTCGTCTACCTTGGTAAACAACTCTTCAGCTGCGTCAGCATCAAGCGCACCCCTCTGGCGGCGCGCGAAGCGTGAACGTTCTGCATCATCTTTAGCCATGTAGCTCTCTCATTCAACCTGCATAAACACATTTTCAAAGCGTGTAATGCGTTGACTTTTGCTCTTTATTCCACCCGTCGGTTTACAAGCTGCAAGTCGCAGACTGCAAGTTGCAAACCACAAATCTGCGGTTAAGCGCATCGCGAGAAAAGCGATTGCTGTCGCTAGCCGCAGTTCGCAAAGCACTTAATGCTCTATTTTACCGCCTTGCGATGTTTGGTGCACCACCAAACTGCATTTGATAGTAATGAGCGTAGATTCCGCCTTTTTCTAGCAGTTCATTATGGGTTCCACGCTCAACTGCACGACCGTGATTGATGGTGATAATTTCATCAGCACCCATAATAGTTGAGAGTCGATGAGCAATAACCAGCGTAGTTCTGTTCTTTGCCAGCTCGGAAAGGGACTCCTGGACCGCGCGCTCGGACTCGTTATCCAGAGCGGAAGTAGCCTCATCCAAAATGAGCAGCGGAGGATTCTTCAAGAACACGCGCGCAATGGAAATACGCTGCTTTTGTCCACCAGAAAGTCTGGTTCCACGCTGTCCTACCTGCGTGTCATATCCATCTGGCAGCGATTCAATGAACTCGGCGATGTTTGCACGCTTTGCTGCCAGCGCAATGTCTTCTGCAGAAGCTTCAGGGCAGCCGTATGCAATGTTCTCCGCGATAGTACCGTCAAAGAGATAAACGTCCTGCTGGACCATACCAATTGCCGAGCGCAAACTATGCTGCGTAACGGAACGAATATCCTGCCCATCAATGGTGATGCTTCCACTTGTGACGTCATAGAAACGCGGTAATAAAGCGCAGGTAGTCGACTTACCACCACCTGACGGGCCAACCAGTGCAACAGTTTTTCCACTCTCAATATGAAGGTTCAAGCCGTCAATAACCTCTTCAGCATTGTTGTAAGCAAAATGAACATCCTGGTAGACGATATCACCGGCGGTAATCTGAATATCGTGGGCGCCGGGTGCGTCTTGAATGTCTGGCTGAGTTTCTAGAATCTCCGTAAATCGCTTAAAGCCCGCAAGACCCTTCTGGAATGTCTCGGTAAAGTTCAGAATGTTCATAATTGGCGTGGTAAACAGCGAGATATAGAGTGCATACGTAGCCAGGTCAATGGCTTGCATCTGACCCTGAGCAATCATCCAGCCGCCCAAAACCAACACAACAGTGTTCAAAACACCCATCATGCCTGAAATTGCCGCTTGATACCTGCCCATAGCCTGGTACATATTGGCCTTGGAGTCTAAGTATGCCGAGTTACTTGCTCTAAATTTCTTACGCTCGTGATCTTCCGCCGCAAAGCCCTTAACCACGCGAATACCAGAAAGTGAGTCTTCTAGCTGGGTATTTACGTCGGAAATACGCATGCGGTTCTCTTTAAAAATGCCGCGCATGTGCATGTTAGCAAAGAAATTGAACACTACCAGCACTGCAGCAATTCCAGCAAGCACCAGTGTAAGGGGCACGTTAATAAAAGCCAGAATGACAAAAGAGCCAGCAATCTCAAGCAAGCCAATAATCAGGTACTCAGGACCATGATGCGCCGTCTCAGAAATGTCAAACAAGTCGGATACCAGGCGACTCATCAGATCGCCCGTCTTGTGACGGTCGTAATACGAGAAGCTCATGCGCTCGTAGGCGTCAAACAGGTCTTCTCGCATCTTGCTTTCCATGCGCGCGCCCATGATGTGTCCCCAGCTAATAACAAAGTAGCGACACAGAAAGTGGACAAAGTACATGACCACAAGCCCAACGGCAATGAATACTAAGCTGCCGAGAATGGCATCTTTACCCTGCACAAACAGTCCCTTGGTGAGCGAGCGCAAAATCTGGGGAAACGCGAGCTCAATGCAGGCCAAAATGATGGCGCAAACAGTATCCAGAATAAACAGATGCTTTTGCGGAGCGTAATAAGAAAGAAAACTGGCAAACAGCGATTTTCGATGTTTGCCAGAAGCGTTGTTACCAGGTACAGGGCGAGAAGAACGATCAAGCATGCGTAATTACTCCATAGGCAATCGGTGTGAAATTGAATCGCAGATAAGAGCTCCAATGATAGTTTTTGCGTCCTCGATTTTGCCATCGAGAACAGCGTCTACCAGCTCAGATAGTGGAACAAGATCCACGTTAATAAATTCGTCGGCATCTGGGTCTGATCCCTCAAAGGTCAACTCAGTTGCCATATAGAGATGAATAAGCTCGTCAGTAAATCCATCGGAAGTGGCGGTAGTGGTGAGAAAAGCCATCTTTCCTGCCTTCATTCCGGTCTCTTCCAGCAACTCACGGTGAGCACAATCAAGAGGATCCTCGCCTGGATCAAGCTTTCCTGCAGGCAGCTCAACTGTTACGCGACCAAGCGCAGTTCGGTACTGACGAACCAGACAAATTCTACCTTCATCAGTCAGTGCAACGATAGCCACAGCACCGGGATGACGCACAACATCGCGAAGAGCAGTACGTCCATCAGGAAGAGAAACACGAAGACGATTCACGTCAAAAATGCGGCCAACCCAAACGGTGTCCTCAGAGAGTGGCTTCTCTTCTAGAGAAGCATCACGTGCATCCTCTGTACCTGCAACAAAACTGCGCTTTTGTGGCTCCCCAGAATGATGGTAGGCAGCATCGCCCACAGCAACACGCTCACCGTCGTAGGTAAGCGAATCAACTGCCGAGTGCAAATCATTGCGAGCAGAATCAAACACCTCTGGAGTTACCTGCATGTCAGCATCAAGAATCTCTGGCTCAGCAGGCTGCATGTCATCAAACATGTCGTTGAACTGAGAGCTGCCTTGATTGCTGGTCCAAGCACCATCCTGTACGTTGGTTTTCTCGTCATTTTGATTTGCCATAAGCGCTAACCTAACTATTTTTCTGGACGACCCTGAAGGGCCTTAAGTCCAATATCGTGCCTGAGCTGCTTGCCTTCAAAGTTGATAAGGTCGCAAGCCTCATATGCACGAGCGCGAGCTTCCTCAAAGGTTGGTGCAAGCGCAGTGACGTTGAGCACGCGGCCGCCTGCTGTGACAATCTTTCCGTCCTCGGTCTGAGCAGTTCCGGCGTGATAAACAGAAACGCTCTCAAGCTGCTGAGCAGCCTCGATGCAGGTAATCTCCTTGCCCTTCTCGTAAGAACCAGGATATCCGGCGCTTGCCAGAACAACAGAAACAGCCACTGTATCAGACCAGGAAACCTGCTGATGACGGAGGGTGCCGTTATCGCAAGCCATCAAAATTGAAACCAAATCGCCCTGGAGGCGAGGCAGTACAACCTGAGTTTCTGGATCGCCAAAGCGAGCGTTAAATTCAAGAACCTTAGGGCCATCTTTGGTCAGCATAAATCCGCCGTAAAGGCAGCCAGAATAGTTGATACCCTCTTTTTTGAGCTGGTCAACAACGCGCTGCTCAATGGCAATCATCTGGGAAAGTTCTTCATTGGTCACAAACGGAACAGGAGAATAAACGCCCATGCCGCCGGTGTTGGGACCCTTATCGTCATCATATGCGCGCTTGTGATCCTGGGCTGTTGCCAGCGGAACAACGTACGTTCCGTCAGTCAACGCAAGTAGCGAGCACTCTGGTCCCTCAAGGAACTCCTCGACAACAACGGTTGCTCCTGCATCGCCAAAATGGCCCGAGAAACACTCGCGAACACCTTCGAGAGCCTGTTCAAGCTCAGCTGCAACAATAACGCCCTTACCTGCGGCAAGACCGTCTGCCTTAACAACTACAGGAGCGCCGATGTGGCGAACATACGCCTCGCAAGACGCCTGGTCTGTGAAAGACTTCCATGCAGCAGTTGGAACGTTTGCTCGCTCCATAACTCCCTTGGCAAACGCCTTTGAACCCTCCATCTGGGCTGCATTCTGATTAGGGCCAAAGCATGCAATACCGGCCTGGCGAACAGCGTCTGCAACGCCCACAACAAGAGGTGCTTCGGGGCCAATAACCACCAGGTTAATGCCTTTTTCCTTGGCAAAAGCAACAACCACGTCAGGGTTATTTTGATCAATAGGAGCAATCTCTGCCTGGGCAGCCATGCCGCCATTACCTGGAGCAACGTAAATTTTTCCTGCGCGAGGCGACTCCTGCAGCTTAGTCAAAAGCGCGTGCTCACGACCACCAGCGCCGAGCAACAAAATATCAACGGTGTCATTCATAAGTACTCCAGCCTTCTGATACAACGCCTTTGGGATACAAGCAACGCCAACAGCGCCTTCTCCAAGATGTTTTTTAAACTCAGGGGAAGCAAGTCTTTCTGCAATACATTCTGCATCATATTCATTGGTTTTAAGCGGCTTTTTGAGATGCTTTTCTATGCGTTTCTCGCCACTTGAAATCACTACATACTTGAGCTCGCCGCGCTTTACAAAACACGCGCTCATAAGGCGAGAAATTCTTGCTGCTAGATCGGTAAAATCTGATGAGCGAGCCACCTCTGTACATTTTCCGCCAACCAAACGATACAAATACATATCGTTTGAGATGCGCCTATGCAAATGCTCAAGTCGAAGTCGCAACGAAAGCCTGGGGCGTTTGTCCTTGCTTTTATGAAGGACAACCTTGTTCATTGCAATGTACATTGTGGCAACTACCTCAGCCAGCTCTTGTGCATACGCGCAAGCAGCTTCAAATGAAGCTCCAGACTTTCTTGCCACACTTAAGCGCTCAAGCATGATTCCCATAGCAGTGGGCATATTTCCGCTATCTACCAGGCAAATTGAACTTGAAATATCAGGATTGTTCTGACAAGCCTTTTTTGCCGTAAGAAGCGAGTCAGAAAAATCTGCATTCACATGGAGCGAGAGGATCTTTTGAACTCCTGACTCAAAAATACCTCGGTAAAACTCGCCTACCTGATCAGCATCTGAACTCAGAGCTCCAGGTATTACAGAAACCCCCAGGACTTCAAGCTGGGAAGCTTCAAGCCCACAGGGGTTATCGCAAACTATTGCAAAAGTTGAGCAGTCCGAAGACGCCACGGGTTACCTCCAGTAGCGGTCGATTGTCTGCTCGCGATCTGGACCAACGGTGATGATAGAAACGCGTACACCAGCAAGTTGCTCCAGGAAGTCAATGTAGTCCTTAGCCTCACGAGGCAGCTGGTAGAAATTGCGAACGTTAGAGATGTCGCACTTCCAACCAGGAAGAGTCTCGTACACAGGCTTTGCGTGATAGAAGACGCTCTGGTGCTCTGGGACGGTCTTGTAAATCTTGCCGTCGCACTCATAAGCAACGCATACCTTAATCTCATCCAGGCAGCCAAGAACGTCAAGCTTGGTGATTGCCAGATCAGTGAGGCCATTAATGCGAGCTGCATAGTTAACAACTACTGCATCATACCAACCGCAGCGACGCTTACGGCCAGTAGTAACGCCATACTCATGGCCAACTTCACCGAGAAGATCGCCCGTCTCGTCAAAGAGCTCTGTTGGGAATGGACCAGAGCCAACGCGTGTAAGGTAAGCCTTTGCAATGCCCAGGACGCGGTCAATGTTGGTTGGACCAACGCCAGAACCAGTTACTGCGCCACCAGCGGTGCAGCTAGAAGAGGTAACAAATGGATAGGTGCCGTGGTCAATATCAAGCATGGTTGCCTGAGCACCCTCGAAGAGAATGTTCTTGCCAGCCTCAAGCTCTTCGTTGAGGAAGAGAGAAGACTCAACAATGTAAGGACGAATGCGATCTGCATAAGGCAGGTAGGTCTCACAAATTTGGTCAACGGTATAGGTTGGAAGACCATACACAAGACTCAAGATTGGATTGGTGTACTCAAGTGCAGCTTCAAGCTTCTTGCGGAAGATTTTCTCGTCAAGCATGTCCTGAATACGAAGACCAGTGCGGTTCATCTTGTCCATGTAAGTTGGGCCGACACCACGCTTAGTGGTACCAATAAGGTTCTTGCCCAGCTTTTTCTCGTGCACGCCATCAAGATCTTTGTGATAAGGCATAACAATGTGAGCGTTGCCGGAAATCTTAAGCAGGTCACAGGAAATACCCTTGCTCTCCAGCATGTCAATCTCGCCGAGAAGAACCTCTGGGTCAACAATGCAGCCATTGCCAATAACTGGATAGGTATTCTCGTACATAACGCCAGATGGAACCTGGTGAAGCGCAAGCTTTGTGTCTCCAGCAATTACCGTGTGGCCTGCATTTGCACCACCTGCGTAACGGCAAACAACGTCAAAATCTCCGGAAATGAGGTCGGTAACTTTACCCTTACCCTCGTCTCCCCACTGAGCACCAACAAGTACGGAAGCTGGCATAAGTTCTCCCCTATCGCAGCTATCTACAAACACGACCATTACATGACGGTTGCAACCTCTTTAGGGGTTGCTTCATAAGTATAGCTAATACCGCTCGCAAAAGCACAGAAGCGCAGAGGTTTTGTCACACATAAGAAACGATTAATGCGCGGGGTTTGCCATCGCAGCGTACTGAGCGGCTTCACTTTCTGAGTAATTATTTCCCTGGTAGATCTCAACAAACTTGGTAGATGTTGGCATAAACATAACAGGAACATCCCTCAGAGCGCCTGCACGGTTCTTTGCAACAATGATGTTGGTTACGTCTTTATCAGGACGATCATCGCGTGCGGCTTCTTCATCGCTCAGTGAGCGGTCAAGCAGCAAAACAATATCTGCATCCTGCTCGATTGCGCCGGACTCACGCAGGTCAGAAAGCTGTGGACGCTTGCCATTTCTGTTCTCAAGCGTACGGTTGAGCTGAGAAAGTGCAATAACAGGTGCCTTGAGGTCTTTAGCCATAATCTTAATGCCACGGGACATCTCAGAAACCTCAGTTGCACGACTATCTGCACGGCCCTTCTCGGCTGGTGGAGAAAGCAGCTGGAGGTAGTCAATGATAATGACGCCCTTCTCAGCCTTGTTAAGCATTCTGCGGGCTTTTGCGCGGATTTCTGTAACTGTTGTGCCCGGAGTATCATCAACGATGATTTTAAGGCGAGAAATGCGCTCTGCTGCCTCCAGAAGGGTGGGCCACTGCTCATTTCTGATGTTGGAAGAACGGATAGTCTGCAAATCAACCTTTGATTCAGAAGCCAACAGCCTCTGCGCAATCTCAATCTTGCTCATCTCAAGCGAGAAGAGCGCAACAGTTGCTCCGGAAACCGCAGCGTTATAAGCCATGCTGAGAGCAAAAGAAGTCTTACCAACACCAGGACGAGCGCCGATAACAACCATCTGACCAGGACGAAGACCTTGGAAGAGGTTATCTAGGGTTGCAAATCCAGTTTGGACACCCAACTCTGAAGCATCTTTGCCGGCATTTTGCTGAAGCTCTTCAAAGAGATCAGTCATGATGTCTTCAATGCCCTGCTCAGACTGCTGAACATCTCTGTTGGTTACATCAAAAATGAGCTTTTCTGCCTGGTCAACTACTTCTTTTGTATCTTCTGGCGCATTGTAGGCAAGCGCAGAAATCTTTGCAGAAGCACTAATCATCTTTCTGAGCGTAGTGTCACGGTGCAGCATAACAGCGTGGTTTTCCCAACCAACCATAGCAAGTGGGTTATTTCCAAGCTCTGCTAAACGGACAGCTCCTCCAGCGCGCTCAAACTTGCCGTTACTCTTAAGGTGGTCTGCAAGCGAAATGACGTCTACTGGCTTGTTATTGTCAAACAGGGACTTAATTGCCTCAAAAATAATCTGATTGGATGGAATATAGAAATCCTCGGAAGAAAGCCTAATGAGGCATTCTCCTCTGATCTCTTCCGAGAGAATCATTGCGGAAAGAATGGAAAACTCGGCATCAGAATCTTGTGGCATAGAGGCGTTCTCTAGGGCCGTTAATTGCGTAGGATTCATCTCAAACGAGTCTTGTGCCATCGTCTTTTCCAATCATATTTTTTGGGAATGAATCTGAATAGTAGTGTACTTTTCAAAAAAATAAAGAGTCATTTTGGCTTGCAAAATTCGAAAAGTTAAGTCTTCAACACGATTTTCCAAAACTCGCATACCCTGAGCGGGATTTCCTTGAGTTTTCAACGTTTTCAACATTTTTTGGACTTTTTTCGACACGTGGTATTTTCTACACAATTGCTTATCTGCAGTTATACAAATCAAATTACAATTCCGCAGGTTAAGTGAATATGTTTTACATAACATTTTGAATAACCGCAGGTAGAGTATAAGAAAATATACCGTTCTGTCTACACATAAAAAGACCACCCCTTTGTTATGTTTCACAAAGGGGTGGTTCGAACAAACATTCCATTCTTTTAAGATGGCCTTGCTTTTTCTAAAAGCTTACAAATCTGTAGAAAACTGCAGAAATTGTATAAACCACCAAAAAATGCAGGAGAACAGTGTTTTATGCATGCATAAAACTACTCTGCGGACTCAACCTCAACCTCGACGGTTGCCTCAGCGGCAACCTCCTCGGTCTCCTCCTCTGCAGGAGCAGCATCGTCCTCGCCAACAAGAACAACGACGGTTGCGGTAATGTCACGGTAAAGCTCAATGGTGACATTGTGGCGACCAGCGGTCTTGATAGCAGCGCTACGAGCAATGCGCTTACGATCAACGGTGACGTTGAGCTGTGCCTCGATTGCGTCAGCAATCTGAGCGGTGGTGACGGAGCCAAAGAGCTGGCCCTCCTCGCCGATGCGAGCGTCAACAGTTACGAGCTTGCCATCAAGAGCTGCCTTGGTAGCATTTGCGTCAGCAATACGCTGCTCTTCGCGCTTAGCGATATTGTGACGACGCTCCTCAAGCTGCTTGATGTTACCCGGTGTAGCAGGCTGGGCAATCTTGTTGGGGAACAGGAAGTTCTCCGCATAACCCTGTGCGACCTCTACGATGTCGCCTTCGCCGCCCTTACCGCGAAGCTCGCCCAAGAGAATAACTTTCATGGGAAACTCCTTTGATGAGTCGATGGTCTCGACTAGTTGTTGTTTATCGTAGGCTCTGAATCCTGGTTTCCTGAGCGATTAAGCTTTCGGAAGTTTGCCCAGGCGTCAATAAGTCCTACGAGAGCCATAACGCCTAACTGAACTTCTAACATGCCTGCCAATACAAACAGTGACAGAGAAAGTGCTGGCGAGAAGTGCTTCTCGCGCACAAACCATGTGAGCACTGCAAGGCCCTGAAGAGCAAACACAACTCTAAGAGCCATAAACACATTCAACGTAATAAGCTGAAGTATGTCTTGTGCAGACAAAATGGTGCTTGAAAGTGCATACACAAACAAGTTGGCCACGGTAAGAGCACACATCCAAAATGGAACGTCCATCAGCTGGAACTGTGGCAATTTCTGTGGGTCTCTTGTCAGTGCTTTATACACTGTTCGAGCTCCAAAACGCGCGATTACAAAATATAAAAGCGCCATGCCGGTATAGCTGGTTGG
>JABZHP010000032.1 GCA_015258785.1 Atopobium sp. | reverse complement strand
CCGATACGTATAACACCAACCTTAAGATGAATCCACCACTCAGAACCGCTGAGGATGCTCTTGCACTTCAGGCTGCTGTTGCGGATGGTACAGTTGATTGCATTGTTACCGACCATGCACCCCATGCAGCTCACGAGAAGGACTGTGAGTGGGAAATCTCTTACTTTGGCTGCATTGGCCTTGAGACTTCGCTGCCTCTGATGATCACCAATATGGTGCGCACCAACAAGCTGTCTTACACTGGTCTTGTTCGCGCAATGGCCGTTAATCCTCGTCGTATTCTGCGCCTTGAGCCTGTTAAGATTGCTGCTGGCTATAAGGCTGATCTGACCCTTTTTGACCCAGAAAAGAAGGTTCAGATTACGCCAGAGTATTTTGAGAGCAAGTCTAAGAACTCGGCCTTTATTGGCGCAGAGCTTTATGGTGTTGCAACTGATGTGTTTGTTGACGGCAAGCGTGTTCTTGCCAATGAGGTAGTTGTTCCTGGAGGGGAAAAGTAATGCCACTACGTGGAAATGTACAGGTATTTGACTTTACAGTTCTGAGCAATATCCAGGTTGCCCAGAATCTGTATAGAGTTCAGCTTGAGGTGCCAGGTCTTTGTAAGTCCTTGGAGCCTGGTCAGTTTGTAAACGTCAATGTTCCAGGCGATAAGCGCCATATTCTTCGCATCCCACTGTCCTTCTCGCTTGCTGATAAAGCTACCGATACGCTGGAACTTATCTACGCAACGGTAGGCGAGGGTACACGCAGGCTTTCTCAGATGAAGCCTGGTGACGCCAGTGACATGACTGCTCCTTGCGGCCGCCCCTGGCGCCTCAACGCCTCTAGCAAGAGAAGCGTCCTGGTAGCAGGAGGTGTGGGTATCACGCCAATCATCGCTGCAGCGCGCAAGCTTACCGAGCTAGGTGTTGAGTTTGACGCGGTTATTGGCGCACAAACTGCCGAGAAACTCTTTGGAGAAGAAGATCTTCTCGCCTTGGGCGCACAGAACGTGTACGTCACAACGGATGACGGTTCTAAGGGTACCAAGGGCTTTGTAACAGCAGCTTTGGAGGAACCTTTGAGCCAAGGTGTTTGGGACGCTGTGTATACCTGCGGTCCAGAGCCTATGATGAGAAGCGTAGCCAAGCTTGCAATTGCCAACAACGTTGCCTGCCAGGTTTCTATGGAACGCATGATGAGCTGCGCCTTTGGCGCATGCAACACCTGCAATGTCCCACTTGCTAAGGGCGGCTATGCGTCTGCTTGCATGGTTGGTCCTGTCTTTGAGGCAAAGGAGATCGCATGGTAGATCAGGTAAAAATGGCCGTCAATCTTGGCGGTATCCAGATGAAAAATCCTATCAATACTGCTGCGGGTACCTTTGGCTACGGTTGGCAGTTTGAGGGTTTCTACGACGTTTCTCTACTTGGCGCCATCACTATGAAGGGTGTTGCTCGCGTTCCTTGGGAAGGAAACCCAGCTCCTCGTATGTGTGAGCTCAACGGCGGCATGATGAACAGCGTTGGCCTTGCAAATCCTGGAGTGGACGATTTTATCGCCCACACTGATGACTACATGAAAGATCTTGAAGGTCGTGGTACGCGCGTCATCATGCAGATGGCGGCACACTCCGTTCAGGAGATGATTGATGTTGTTGAGCGCCTTGAAGAGCTGCACCCACACGTCTCGGGCATTGAGCTTAACGTGAGTTGTCCAAATCTCGAGAAGGGCGGTAAGCCCCTCGGTGGTACTCCAGAGCAGGCTACAGAGATTATGAAGGCAGTTCGTCCTCTGACAAAGCTGCCTATTCTGGTTAAGATGGCCCCTGTCAACGTTGCCGAGATTGGTAAAGCTTTTGAGGCCGCAGGCGCTGATGGGCTTACGCTCATCAACTCTATTCCAGGCATGTCAATTAACGTCCACACCAGAAAGAGCAGGCTCTCTAAGCCAACTGGCGGCCTGAGTGGTCCTCTCTGCCATAACGCTGCAGTTCGTATGGTTTGGGAGTGTGCACAAGCGGTCTCCATTCCTATCTGTGGCGTTGGCGGCGTAGAAACGGGCGAGGATGCTGCAGAGTTTATCCTTGCGGGCGCTACGGCTGTCTCGGTGGGTTCTGCAAACCTTTACGACCCGATGTGCGCTCCACGTATTCTGAACGAGCTTACTGACTGGGCAAAGTCTCAGGGAGTATCTGACATCCACGAGCTGATTGGAGCTGTTGAATGCTAACAGACGAGCAGGCACGCGACGCCGTTATTGTTGCGCTTGATTGCACAAGAGAAAGAGCTTTGGAGCTCACCGATCTTCTCGCCGGCCATGCATGCTGGGTTAAGGTTGGCATGACGCTCTTTTATCGCTACGGACCCTCGATGGTGGACGAGATGCATGCTCGCGGCTTCAAGGTGTTCTTGGACCTCAAGGTGCACGACATTCCATTCCAGGTTAAGGGCGCTGTCCACTCTGCATCGCTTTCTGGTGCAGACATTCTTTCTATTCACGGCCTGGGAACCGCTCAGATGATTGCTGCTGGTCGTGAGGGTGCAGAAGAGGCTGCAGCAGAGCGTGACGTTGATGAGTCTGGCCGTACCAAACTGGTGGCTATCTCTGTGCTTACCAGCATGGATGAGGACGCGCTCCACTCCATTGGCGTAGACGGATCTATTAAGGATGAAGTTGCTCGTTTGGCATCTCTTTCTTACAACGCTGGCGCTGACGGAATTGTCTGCTCTCCTCAGGAAGCTCAAGAAATGAGAGAGCTTTTGGGACCAAATGCACTCATTGTGACCCCAGGAGTACGTCCAGAAGGTGCCGAGAAGGGCGATCAGGTCAGAATTTCCACACCTTCAGCTGCAATTAAGGCTGGAGCAAGCAAATTGGTAGTTGGTAGGCCAATTACCTGCGCAAACGATCCAGTCAAAGCATTTGAATCCATCATTTCGGAGCTCAAAAATTAACGGAAGTTGTTGGAATTGTGATGAACAGGTGGTTTTTGATGCGGAAATATTAAAAAACCCCTTGTAAATAACGTGTTATGTGGCAAACTATTTTGCTGAAGTGCAAAAGGCACATTAAATTGAGTTTCGTATATGACGTACGAAAACGATGTTTGGAGGAACAATGGCTCTACCTACACTTACCGATGAGCAGCGCAAGGCAGCACTTGAGAAGGCAGCTCAGGCTCGTCATGCTCGTGCAGAGCTTCGCGAGAAGGTTAAGACTGGTAAGGTCTCCCTTAAAGAGGTCCTTGATTCTACCGATCCTATTGCTGAGCGTATGAAGGTTTCCGCTCTTATCGAGTCCCTTCCTGGCTATGGCAAGGCAAAGGCAGCAAAGATTATGGACGAGCTCGGAATTTCCGCAACTCGCCGCGTTAAGGGCCTTGGCGCTCGTCAGCGTGAGCAGCTCCTCGAGGCACTGACCAAGTAGTGGCTCGTTCAGCCAAACTTTTTGTAGTATCTGGACCGTCAGGTGTAGGAAAAGGAACGCTTGTCTCTCTGTTGAGGGACAAGCGCCCAAACCTAGGCCTGACGGTTTCGGCTACTACGCGCTCTCCACGACCAGGAGAAGTCGATGGAGTTGCGTATCATTTTCTCTCCGATGAAGAATTTAAAAAGCGCGTTGATGCTGGTGAATTCCTTGAATGGGCTCATGTTCATGGCCATTGCTATGGCACGCTCAAATCCGAGGTTGATCGCCTGATTTCTGCAGGTCAGTCTGTTGTTCTAGAGATTGACGTTCAGGGTGGACTTATGGTCCACAAACAATATCCCAACGCCATTCTCGTCTTTATTAAGCCACCTTCATTTGAAGAGCTTGAACAGCGCCTTAGAGGTCGTGGTACAGAAGACGAGAAGACCATTTCTACGAGACTTTCTAATGCTTCGCGTGAAATGGAGCATGCAAACGACTATACTGTTTGCATTGTGAACGACAACCTTGAGACTGCTCTGGGCAAGCTCGAGGAAGTTTTTGATGACTATGAATCAGACGGAGGTCAGCTTTAATGTCTGTTATTAAGCCTGAGATTGACAGCCTGCTTCAGAAGACTGAGCAGAATCCATTCTTGCTTTGCTCACTTGCTTCTAAGCGTGCTTGCGATATTAACAATATGCTTCACGGTCAGCACCTACGTGTAACCGCTGTTCAGGATTTTGATGACATTACTACTGTTGCAAGTGGTAAAGATTCTGTCTCTATTGCTATGAAAGAGATTAACGACGGTACCCTTGGCTTTGTTAAAGATTCTTTTGACGAGGCTATTAAGGGCGAGAACACCATCGTTTACTAAGAGTTATGACTGAAAGAGTATGTCTGGTTCACTACCACGAAATTGGTTTAAAGGGTAAGAACCGATCCACTTTTGAAAATCAGTTGGTAACAAATTTGCGACGAGCCCTCCGACACTTTCCAGTGGCGGGGGTTTCTCGCATTTCTGGCTACCTTCTTGTAGAAACCACTGATAAACAAGCAACTGAAGAGCTGCAACATGCTGTGGCCCAGGTTCCTGGCGTTGCACGTGCTTCTTTGGCGTATCGTTGTGGCTTAGATGAGCAGGAGTTTTGTAACGCCGCCGTGAAGGCGCTGGGGGAGTCCGGTGACTTTACTACGTTTAAAGTTCATGCTCGTCGTTCCTCAACAGTCTATCCAAAGCATTCCATTGAGATTAACCAGCTTGTAGGCGCAGTCCTTTGCGAGAATTTCCCCGATAAAAAAGTTCAGATGCACAATCCTGACATGACGGTCTATGTACATGTTGTTCAGGGCAACGCATACGTTTACGCTGCATCTATTCACGGCGTCGGCGGTCTTCCTGTTGGTACCGCGGGTAAGGTTGTGTCGCTTCTTTCTAGCGGTATCGATTCGCCTGTTGCCACATGGATGGTTGGTCGTAGGGGAGCTACGGTTATTCCTGTTCACTTCTCTGGACGCCCTATGACTTCCGATACCAGTGAATATCTGTGCCAGGATATCATTGAGGCTCTTGAGCCTGCTGGTCTTATTGGCAGAATGTATGTTGTGCCTTTTGGCGAGCACCAGCGTGAGATTTCTCTTGCCGTTCCACAGGCTCTTCGTGTCATTATGTATCGTCGTGTGATGTACATCATTGCACAGAAGATTGCAGAGCTTGAGGGTGCTAAAGCCCTGGTAACTGGTGAGTCACTTGGTCAAGTTGCTTCTCAGACACTTGATAACATTGCTGCTGTCAACGAGGCAGTTACCATACCTGTTTTGAGGCCTCTGATTGGCTCTGACAAGCAAGAAATTATCCGTCGCGCCCAAGATATCAACACGTTTGATATCTCAACGCAGACGGCTCCTGATTGCTGCACATTGTTTATGCCTCGCCGTCCTGAGACTCATGCAAGAATGCGAGAAGTTCTTGAAGCATGGAATTCCTTTGACCATGAAGCCATGATTGATGACCTTATGCAGCATATTGAGTATATTGACTTTAGCCAGTGTCCTTCATATAAGCTACCTAAAAAGCTTGCTGCTCGTCATAAAGAGCTTGCTCCTGCAGAGTTTATTACTGACTAGAATATTTCTGCAGTTCAAAGGCTTTGATGGCTTTGCATAGATGCATTTTTAGAATCCGTCCTGTGAAGGGACGGATTTTTTATGCGAGTGGTTTGATAATTTTATTTAGTGCAATTCTGTACTTTTTAGTTTGTGCAACATATCTGGCAATTGTTGATAACTGTGTCAGATTACCAGCAGTTTTAGGACAAAGCTATTAGATGAATCTTTAAAAGTAGTGCTTTTCATTAACCTAATAGTTGAATATAAATCTGAGGTGATTGTATGGCTCAGATTTCAAATAACCGAACTCAAATAATTAATAAATTGATGAGAAGGTTTAATCTATCTCAGCAACAACTCATAGCGGTTGCCGCTGTGGTTGTCCTAGCTATTGTGTCAGCAGTTGTATTAATTGGAATAATTTCTGCTGGAACATCGGAGTCTTTTG
Source organism: Atopobium sp. (assembly GCA_015258785.1). Lineage (GTDB taxonomy): Bacteria > Actinomycetota > Coriobacteriia > Coriobacteriales > Atopobiaceae > Lancefieldella. Next base: position 7,000 of record JABZHP010000032.1, on the reverse strand, counting down.
ATAGATCACATAATCAAGCAGACTCTACGCAAGGAGTGACTGCTGCAGAAAATCCACAACATACACAAGAAGATAATGCTACAGATCAGCCAGGAGCTGATTATAAGATTAAAGAAGCCTCTCCTCAAATGATGGTTCATGTTGATGGAGCTGTTAAGTCGCCAGGACTTTACGCTCTACAAATGGCAAGCCCACGCGTAAATGATGCTATTCAAATAGCAGGAGGTTTAACTGAAGACGCAAACGGCCAAGGGATTAATCTAGCGGCTCCAGTTGAAGATGGTCAAAAAATATATATTCCTAAAAAGGGAGAAGAGCCGCCACCAGAGATTCCACAGCCAGAGCAAAACAAAGCCACAAGCAATAAGCAAACAAATACGAAGAGACATCAAAAGTCGGTTGTAGATATTAATCGAGCAACCGTAGAAGAATTTACCAAGCTTCATGGCGTTGGAGAAGGATTGGCTCAGCGAATTGTTGCAGACAGACAAAAGAATGGACCTTTTAAAACAACTGAAGATCTGATGCGTGTTTCTGGAATTGGCCAGAAAAAGTTTGATCAGTTCAAGGATAATATTCGTGTCTAAGGTGATAGAACAACCCACTAGGCCTTTTATTCCGTATAGCCTTTGTACCTTGCTATTTGTTTGCGTATGGCTGCAAGTTTTTATTGCAAGAAACATAACGTTTGATACTATTTTGTTTCAGATTTTAGGAAGCTGCATGGCGGCAGCCTTAGGACTTTGGTATGTAAAGTACGCGCATACCAGCCTTATGACTGTTGGAACGGTTTTACTTTTACTTGTAATTATCTTTATCAGGTCTTCTTTTATTTATGCCAGTCACATGGCATCGGTAGATCTTTTAGAGTCAACCGCTATACATAATTTTGAATTAGTCGTATCAAGAGATTTAGTTTATAAAAATCATACATGGACTGGTCAGGCAAATGTCATGTACCAGGGTAGATGCATTGGATCTGTGGGGCTACATGCCAAGGAACCATTCTTGCGAGAAACGCATCTTTGTTGCGAAGGTAGGTTTTCACACTATAAAGATAAGGAGTTTTCAGAAGAACAATTTAAGAGAGGAGTACTTGGTTCAATTCAGATAACCAAGGTGAATTCAAAAACCTATGGAGAGGGAATTATTGGAGAAGTTGCTCAATTTAGAGAAAACTGTATTTCTCAGCTTCAACCTGAGCAGAGCTTTGGCCGAGCGTTAGTTGCATGTGGTCTTTGTGCCTATAGGTCTAGCTTGTATAGCTTTAACATTCCTAGAATATTTATGCGTTGCGGTCTGATGCATCTTATTGCAATTTCTAGTTGTCACATGGTAATTCTCTCTGCTTTTATTGACGCTTTTCTTAAAAAGCTAACGATAAAACCTCTTTTAAGAGGGGTGGTAAATTTATTTTTACTCAGTAGCTACGCACTTTTCTGTGGATTACCTGCATCTGCAATGAGGGCAATACTTCTTGTTGAACAAAAATACGTAATGCAATATGCGGGAAGAAAAAATCATACGCTCTCAGCAGTTTCTATCGTTGCATTATTTATGCTTTGTATAGATCCACAGCTAAGTGTGAATATTGCTTTCACTTTGTCTTTAGCATGTATTTTTGGCATGAATATCTACGGCGGTCTTGCTCAGTACTATGCAAAAATTGCTTTTCACATATCCGGATATGGAAGAATACAGAAGGTTCTAAGAAAACCGTTTTCTGACGTACGAAACACTATGTGTGCCACAACTGTTGCTCAGCTTTCGTGCCTTCCAATTTCTTGCATGTACTTTGGTCATTTTTCTTTACTTGCTCCTCTTTCAAGTGCGCTGATTACAAGTTTATTTTCTCTTCTGAGCTTATTTGGAATTGGAGCAATAGCTTTATGTTGGTTTAAACCGGCTCAAGATGTTGCTTTCTGCCTTGTGGATTTTCTTGGTCAGTTTATAGAGACTCTTACTTCTTTTTTATCCGAAAGATCATTTGCAAGCGTGGCGTTAACTGACGTAAGTTGGATAGTTTCATTGCTTGTGTTTACAGCAATGGCGGCGCTTTACGTGTTTTGGCCAAAAGGAAAAAGAGTAGTTTTATCTGGTATTTGTTTGATGGTGTTTATGCTTATTTTGGGATTAAGTATCTACTGGAAGTTTTTCTCGCCAACAAGAATTTGTGTGATGGATATTGGCCAAGGTGATGCCATATTGCTCAGTGACGGCGCGCATTCTCTGCTCGTAGACACGAGTGTGGGAGATGTGGTTAATGACGCTCTAGAGCGACAACATATCTCATATCTTGATGCTATTTTGCTCACACACCTTGATGAGGATCATGCTGGTGGCGTGAGGTATATGGTTGGTTCGGTGAAGACAGGCCGGGTATTAGTTGGAGAAGGAATAACAAAACAAGAAAAACCTGAGCTTCAGAGAGCTATTCAGAGGATTTCCGGCAGCAACTCCTATGAAGTTTTATATGGCGATGAATTTGATGTGGGTCGCTTTCATATCCGCGTTGTATGGCCGCATAGGGGATACAAAGCTAAAGAAGCTAATAATGCGTCGGTTGAGCTCTATGTGACGTATAACGACGGGCAAAATACCTTAACTACGCTTTTAACGGGAGACGCTGAAAGAGATCAGACAAAAGAGACGGTGGATTCAGGCGATGTAGGCGATATAGATTTCTTAAAAGTTGGACATCATGGTGCAGCAAAGTCGCTTTATCCAGAAACTGCTCGTGCGCTAAAACCCGAGGTAGCAATTGCAAGTGCTGGAAAGAATAATCGTTATGGTCATCCTAAACAGGAAGCGGTGGATATCTTAGAGGGTGTTGGCGCAAGGTTTTATTGCACAAAAGATTATGGAGACGTCACCGTATTTCCCGGAGAACATGGACCTAGGGTAAGTGTGCAACATGCTAAAGTAGATACAGATTTAGAGGAGGAAAAAGATGGCGGAGCAGGCTAAGCTACTAGCTGCATATTTGGCTGTTGGCCCTGACGAGATGAAGCGCGCGAGGGCTATAGACAAGCTTAAAAGCCGTCTTAATCAGAGTTTTATTACGTTTAATCTTGATGAGATTTCTGTAAGTGCTGAGCTGACTCCAGAATCTGTTCTATCATCCGCTCAAACACTTCCTATGGGTGATTCTAGACGAATTGTTGTCATTGATGATGCAGGTAAATTGCCTAAGTCTGTGTCAGAGGCACTTGTTGAGTATCTAAAGAACCCCAATCCAACTACCACGCTTATGCTTTCTGCAAAGACGCTTGCAAAAACAACAAGGCTCTACAAAGCAGTTGACGCCTTAGGTAAGCTCGCAGTTATTAATTGCGGTGCAATGACCAGAAGTGAATTGCCTAAATATATAGGAGATCTTGGAAGAAAGTATGGGCTACAAATTCCAGCAAATGTGGCCAACGAGCTTGTAAGTCGTGTTGGCGATAATACCACCATGCTCGATTCTCAAGTTAAATCTCTAGCAGCTCTGCTGGGTCGTCCTGGTGCAATTGACGTTCAGTTTGTAGAAACTCATGTTGCACGAGTGGTTGAGGTTAAGCCGTGGGATTTTCTCGACAGCTTATCAGCGAGAAATGCTCAAAAGGCTTTGGAGCTTTACAGTCAGATGGATGAATCGGGAGCTATTGGAAATCTGTCACTTATGACTGGACGCGTAAGAGAGCTTATTTGCGCCAGGTCTATGGTTAAGCGAGGTACAGAGCGGGAAATTGCTCCAGTTTTGGGCAAGCAGGACTGGCAAGTAAGAAATTATGCACGATGGGCGCGTCAATTTGCAGATGGCGAGCTTGAGCATATTTTGAGTCTCTGCGCAGATGCAGAACGTGGTCTTAAGAGTGGAGAAGATAAAACAACCACTATGACCAAGCTTATCTTTGCTCTATGCGGCGTCTCAAATGTGTAGATTCAAAGAATTAAGGTAAGAAAAAACGGACTCCAAGGAGTCCGTTTTAAAAAGTTAAAAGTAGATAAGAACTACTTAAGGGTGTTAACAAGCTTCTGAACGCCGCTCTTACGCTGAGCAGCCTGATTCTTGTGTACGATGCCCTTAGAAGCAGCCTTGTCAAGAAGACGGGATGCCTTGTTAGCTGCAACCTGTGCGTCCTCAAGCTGGCCTGCCTCAACAGCAGTGCGAACTGCCTTAATAGCAGTCTTAAGCTCGGAACGGACAGCCTTGTTGCGCTGGCGTGCCTTCTCAGCGGTGAGAATACGCTTCTTCTGAGACTTGATGTTAGCCACGTGCGGTTCCTTTCGGTGTTTACTATGTGAGGCCTCTTCGCTGAGACACGTTTGAGGCAGCTTTAGAAGTATAGCACGAAGGGGGTACTTTACGCTATTATTTTCCTTATGAATACACAGGATACTTCACATATTCGCAACTTCTCTATTGTTGCGCACATCGATCACGGTAAATCTACCATCAGTGACCGCATTTTGGAGCTTACTCATACCGTTGAAGAACGTGATATGGAGTCACAGCTCTTGGACACTATGGACATTGAACGTGAGCGTGGAATTACCATCAAATCAAACGCTGTCCGCGTCATGTATGACGCAGATGACGGAGAGCGCTATCAGTTCAACCTGATTGACACTCCAGGCCACGTTGACTTTACCTATGAGGTTTCAAGGTCTTTGGCTGCCTGCGAAGGAGCGGTGTTGGTTGTTGATGCAACGCAAGGCGTGGAGGCTCAAACAGTCTCAAACGCCATGCTTGCCATGAACGCCAACCTGGACATTGTTCCTGCTATCAACAAGATTGATCTTCCGTCTGCTCGTCCTGAAGAGGTTCGTGCAGAAATTGAGGATGTTCTTGCAATCCCAGCTGATGACGCAGTATGCGTCTCCGGCAAGACTGGTGAAGGTATTCATGAGCTTCTTGAGGCTTTGGTGTACTTGGTTTCTCCTCCAAAGGGAGACCCCACGGCACCTCTTAAGGCGCTTATTCTTGACTCGTACTTTGACCAGTTCAGAGGCGTTGTAGCTACAGTACGTGTTTTTGATGGCTCAATCAAAGCCGGCGATCAGCTTCTTATGATGCAGGGTTCTATGCCTTTTCTTGTTGAGGAAGTTGGTGCTAAGAGACCTCTTGAGATGGCCGTTGACCAGCTTTCTGTTGGTGAAGTTGGCTATGTAGTAACTGGCCTCAAAGATCCTGAAGCTGTTCGTGTTGGAGACACGCTTACCTATAAGCAAAATCCATGTTCAGAACCACTACCAGGTTACCGCGAGGCAAAACCAATGGTATTTACCGGTCTTTTCCCGGTTGATAACAAACAGTACGAGAATCTCCGTGACGCCCTCGATAAGCTGCACGTTAATGATCCATCACTTACGTGGTCACCAGAGACTTCTGTGGCTTTGGGGTTTGGCTTCAGGGTAGGCTTTTTGGGCCTTCTCCACATGGAAGTTGTTAAAGAGCGTCTTGAGCGTGAGTTTGATCTTGACCTGATTGCCACCAGTCCATCTGTTGACTATCACGTCTATAAGACCGATGGAACTATGATTGAGATTACCAGCCCTCAAGATCTTCCAGAGGTCACCAAGATTGACCGTATTGATGAGCCGTACCTCAAGGCAAAAATTATTGTGCCTCCCGAGTTTGTTGGTACGGTTATGCAGCTTGTTGTTGATCATCGTGGCATATCTGAGGACATGGTGTATCTGTCTGATAAGTCTGTTGAGATGATCTTTAGTATTCCTCTGGCTGAGCTTATCTTGGACTTCTTTGATCAGCTTAAGAGTAGAACTAAAGGCTATGCCTCACTTGACTATGAGTTTGATTCATATCGTACTTCTGACCTGGTTAAGCTTGATATCTTGCTTGCTGGAGATGTTGTTGATGCGCTCTCGTTTATTGTTCACAAGGACAAAGCATACGATCTTGCGCGTGGCCTTTGTGACAGGCTTAAAGGCATCATTCCTCAGCAACTTTTTGAGGTTCCTATTCAGGGTGCTATTGGTAATAAAATCATTTCTCGCTCTACCGTTCGCGCACGTAGAAAGGACGTCTTGGCTAAATGCTACGGCGGTGATATTTCCAGAAAGCGCAAACTGCTTGAGAAACAAAAAGAGGGTAAGAAGCGCATGAAGCAGATTGGCTCAGTCGAAGTACCACAAGAGGCATTCTTGGCTGTTCTCAAGGTTGACGACGAGTAGAAGGTATTTGTGGAGTCGCTTCAAACAATCATTTCAACCTGCGCTCCTCAAGCAGGTCTTTCTTCACATATTGTTCCTTTTGCGTCAGGAGCTTCACTCAAGGAGCGCCTGTCCGCTAATCCTGTGCTTATGGCACCTATGGCTGGCGTCAGTGATGGTGTGTATCGCACTATGGCTCGAGCAGGCGGAGCAGGTCTTGCGTACTCAGAAATGGTTTCTGTCGCAGGAATTCATTATGGTGGCGAGAAAACCTGGGAGCTTGTAGAGCCTCTTTCAACTGAGCCCGATATTGCTGTTCAGCTCTTTGGTTCAAAGCCAGATCAGTTTAAAGAAGCAGCAGCTCAGATCAGTGAGCGTTTAGGAAATAAACTTGCTCTTATCGATATTAATATGGCCTGTCCTGTTCCTAAGGTGGTCAAAAAAGGGGAGGGCTCAGCCCTTCTCGATACTCCAGAGCTTGCTGCAGATCTGGTCAAAGCTTGTCTTTCTGAGGTCGCGGTGCCTGTTACCGTGAAGATTAGACGAGGTAGACGTCAGGATGAGGAAGTGGCGCCTGAGTTTGCTCGTGCTATGGAAGCTGCGGGAGCGTCTGCTGTTGCTATTCATGGTCGCTTTGCAACCCAGATGTATCGAGGACAGGCAGAGTGGGAGACCGTTAATAGGGTTTGTGACGCCGTGTCTATTCCGGTCATTGGCTCTGGCGACATGCTCTCTGCTGAAGCAGCAGCTCATGCTCTTACAGAGACAGGCGTAACGGCTGTAATGATTGCTCGCGGAACGTATGGAAATCCGTGGATTTTTAAGAACACTCAAGCTTTAGTTG
>JABZHP010000031.1 GCA_015258785.1 Atopobium sp. | reverse complement strand
ATCCTACGTTGATGTTCAGGAGATTGTTCGTAACACCCTCAGAAATATTGGCTATGACCGCGCTAAGTATGGTTTTGACTGCGAGACCTGCGGTGTTTTGAGCCTTATCCATGAGCAGAGCCCAGATATTGCCCAGGGTGTTGACCAGTCCTATGACACACAAGCAGGACGCACTACTGATCCGCTTGATCTTATCGGCGCAGGCGATCAGGGCATGATGTTTGGTTTTGCTTCTGACGAGACCGATGTTCTGATGCCAATGCCAGCTTACCTTGCTCAGCGCCTTGCTCAGCGCCTCTCAGAGGTGCGTAAGTCTGGCGAGGTTGAGTATTTGCGTCCAGATGGCAAGACTCAGGTTACCGTTCGCTATGAGGACGAGAAACCCGTTGAGGTCACAGCTATTGTTGTCTCCACGCAGCATGCCCCAGAGATTGAGGACATGTCCATTATCAAGCAGGACATGATTGACCACGTTATTGCTCCTGTTATGGGTGAGGTCAACATTGCTTGGGACAACGCAGACATTTACGTCAATCCAACTGGTCGCTTTGTTGTTGGTGGACCTATGGGAGACACTGGTCTTACCGGCAGGAAGATTATTGTTGATACCTATGGCGGTATGGGTCGTCATGGTGGCGGCGCTTTCTCCGGAAAGGATTGCACCAAGGTTGACCGTTCAGCAGCATATGCAGCACGCTGGGTTGCCAAAAACGTCGTAGCAGCAGGCCTTGCAAAGAAGTGTGAAGTTCAGCTTGCCTACGCCATTGGTGTTTCTCATCCACTGTCTATCATGGTTGATACTTTTGGCACTGGTATTGTTGACGATGCTGTTATTGAACAGGCTATCGAGAAGGTCTTTGATCTTCGTCCTGGTGCCATTATCAGAGATCTTAAGCTGCGCCGTCCTATCTTCTCTAAGACAGCAGCATACGGACACTTTGGCCGCAAAGACCCAGACTTCACATGGGAAGCAACTGATCGTGTTCAGGAGCTTAAGGACGCAGTTTCTGCAATTCAGGCATAACGTTCTTACAAGGTAATCTTGTACAACCTCATAGAACCTTCTTCCAGCACCACCTCAAAACCTGGGGTGGTGTCTGTTATTTGCGTGATACCTCTGAAGGTTCCAGGCTTGTAGGTACTGGTAACAGCGTTGGAGTAATCAACAACGTTGTTCAGAATAAGGACATACTGCACGTTAAGGTCGCGTGCCGTCTGAAGCACTTCAGGATCGCTCGCAATGCGATTAAGACGTTTACGAAGAATTGCGCTTGCGGGACGTTCTGAAGCGTCATAGCCGTTAGGGAAGCGCCAGAGCACATGTAAGTCGTTAGTGCCATACGCCCAGAGACTGCCATCTTGAGGTAGGTTTGCAATAACAGCACCTGCAGGAACGGTAAGCTCCACGCGACGTAAAAACTCCAATTCTTCCGATGTCAAAATGTAGTGATCACCATAGGCCTTCTCGGAAGCCTGTTTAAAGGCAGTAGCGGCAGGAATTGGCTTTTCCGATTTAAGGTTTGGCATGGGGACTACATAGTTGAGCACAACCACACACGCAATAACTGCGCCAGCAATCAGAGGTTTAGCCCAAACGTTGCAAAAGACGCAGGTCTGAGCTTTGGTCTGAGTCTGAGAAGCTTTTTCTCTCCAGGAGGCAAACGTTTCCAAAGCGGCCTCGGCAAGGGTTGCTAGGCCAAGCGCTGCCAGCGGAATTGCCATAATGACGCAGCTTGCCGCAATGCGGAACGGATCGGTATACCAAAATCCCGAGAGATATCCCTTCAGAGGAACGTCAAACGTAATAATAAAAATGCAGAGTATAGACAGGTACATAAAGGCAGATACCATCCATCGAGCCTGCTTGTGCTTAAACGTCCATACAGCGCCTACAAGCACGCAGATTGAAAGTATCGGTTGTGGAGAAACAAGCTCTCCACCTGCGTACGACTGTCCAATAAAGTCCATACCAAGGGCGTGCAAAATAGCATCTTGCAAGCTTGAGTAGGCGCTCCACCAGAAGTTGAGAGCAACGCCTCGAACAATCAAAACGTAGTAGAAAACAGACCAAATAACCAGCGCAAAGATAAAGAATGCGTATGCCAGCGTGACAGGCTTGATTTGTTTTCCAAAGAGAATAACTCTGCGTTTTGATTCTCCAATGCGCGCAAAACTCCAAGGCAAAAGCACAACAATTGACGAGAAAATCGTGGAAGGATGCAAGATAAAGAGGGTAATCAAGCCAAGAACAAATATGACAATAAGCCAGATGAGGTCGTGTTTTGGTGTTTTTGAGCGAGTCATCTGCATAAAAATCCACCAAATAGAAGGCATTACACAGAAGGCTACGGTGTTAGGAAAGATTGGTCCATAGATGAGAAGCGACCAAGGGAAAACAAAAAATGCTAGGCAAACAAAAGCTCCACTGATAAGCGCAATACGATGTTTAGGAAGAACTTTTGCAATAAGTGAGCAGATTGAGAGCGGAAAGATAATTGCTGCACTGACAAAGTTGAGTGCATTACCTGCAATAGGAACGGTTGTAGAAACAAGCTGCGTTGTTAGTGCAACAATGATGTTCCAGCCTGAAGGATAAAATCCCGAAGTCCCCGGCTCCCAAGGTGTAATTGAAGCTTCTACGGTGCTGTAGAAGTCATAGTGAATTGATGAGTACTTTTGAGACTCAATCATTGCCTGCGTGACATCTAAGTGATGCACAATGTCCCAGCCCTGAACAAAGGAGCTGGTAGACGGCAGGGTAGGTAAGAAGAGAAGACCTACGGTAAGAAGACCAATTGCAACGTACAGAAGAGGTATCCAGAAGGGGAGTTCTTCGCAGATGAATGCTGGTACAGGGTTAGTTGATCGCTTGCCAGCGCGTATTGCTTTGGATTTGACGGGTTTCTTGTCGTTAAGGCCTTCTTTGTGTTTGGGAGCAACATAAAAAACGTAGACATTGACTAGAACTGCGATAAGCAGTGGAACAAGAACCATTACAGCCAAGGGGATGGGGATGTTTAGTGCGCTAAAGATTTCTCCCTCAATAAAGAAGAGTGCGCAGCTGACCAAAGGAGCACTAACAAGTGCCCAGGGCTTTGGCATGCCGGAAGCATGCAACAAAATGACGCCTGGCACGTAGAGCAGGGCAATAATGACAACTACACTTTGGAAGAACTCAAGCCACATCCTGATCCAATCAAGGTGTTAGTAAAAATTCTTATACTTCTGGGTCACACGACTGGGCGTGACAGTTATTTCAAACAGACTGGTTTATTTTACGATAGAAGCAAAAGTGGTGTTGAGATAAACAAAAAGGACTTCCGAAGAAGTCCTTGAACATTTGGTAGCCCGTACCAGATTCGAACTGGTGATCTCCGCCTTGAGAGGGCGGCGTCCTGAACCGCTAGACGAACGGGCCATGTATGACTGGGAGGACATGGCTGGGATAGAGAGAGTCGAACTCCCGTTGACGGAACCAGAATCCGCTGTCCTACCACTAGACGATATCCCAAGATGTCATCCGTGCGCATCAGCGCGAGAAATAACTATAAAGGAGACTCGTCAGAGATGCAAGCAATAATTTCAAGAAATTCTGTTTGCAGCAAAAAAATATTATACAAAACGCATCTCTAAGCGCAAGGAACGTCTCTCGTATTTGAGCTGAGCATGCGTTCTGCATCAATAAGCGCCTGGTCAAGAGGGGCACAACCGGTGCAACTTGCGCATGCGGTAGGAGCGCTTGGAGTTGCGGCAAGACCACCTTTAGCTGTTTCTCTGAGAGAAACAGGGAGCGCGGCGCCAACTTCTGCCATAGCGTGTGCAACCTCATCAAACGGAATTGGGTTACCAACGCCCGCAAGAGCAAGCTGAGAAGAGCTTACGGCAGCAGCTACGCCAATAGCGTTTCTATCTTGGCAAGGATACTCAACTAGTCCTCTGACCGGGTCACAGACGAGTCCTAGAAGGTTAGAGATGGCAATAGAAGCAGCGTCCAAGCACTGTTGAGGAGTGCCACCCAAGAGCTCAGTCAACGCAGATGCGCTCATGGCAGCAGCGGAACCAACCTCTGCCTGACAGCCGCCCTCAGCGCCAGAAACACTAGCGTTGGTGGTTAGGATGGCTCCAATAGCACTTGCATTCCAAAGCGCAGAAATAACTTGCTCGTCGGTGGCACCAATCTCTTCTGCTACCGAGATAAGCGATCCTGGTACAACGCCAGAAGCGCCTGCAGTAGGAGCGGCAACAATGACGCCCATGGTTGCTGAGCGCTCAAGCACGGCCATAGCGTACGCAACAGCTCGTGTTTGCGTGGTGCCCATAAGCGCACTTGAGATTGCAGCTGGGGTGTTTGCTACGGTCTTGGCCTGGCCGTTGAGCAGACCACCAATGGACTGACGAGGCGTCTTGATAGTGTCGTGAACTTCATCGCGCATAATCTCAAGAACGTGAGCCATCTCGGCGTCTACGTCGGCATCTGGTCGCAAGTCCTTCTCGCGCTGGCGCATAATCTGGCCAATAGAGGCTTCCGTCTTGGAGCACCTGGCGAGAAGATCTGCGCCGTTGTCAAAGGCTCCTGAAAGCACGTCGTTTGTGACCTGTGGAGCTGCTCCTGGAATGGAAACCTGAGCGGCATACGAAACGTGAGGTGCCAGCTGGAAGAGGTCGAGAACTTTCTGCTCAATAGGCTCGTCAATCTCAAAGACGGTGTGCGCAAAGCCACCGCGCTCCGAGCGGAAGGTGCGCATAGTTGCAACATTGATGTTCTGCGTAGCTAAAATAGTGGTAAGAGCTGCAAGAACACCGGGTTTATCGCGATGTGAAACAAAAATGGTGGGCATATCGCCAGACATGCGAATGCGCACACCGTTAACACCAGAAATACGAATACGGCCGCCACCTATGGACTCGCCCATAACAGAAACATGAACGTTATCTGCACCGTAGAGGTGAATTTCTACGGTGTTTGGATGGAGAGTCTCGTCGTCGCCCTTCTCAATAACGCTGTAGTTAAGATGGGCTTCTTCTGCCAGGGTAAGTGCTTCACGGACGCGTGTATCGTCTGGAGCAAGGCCTAAGATACCTGCAATCAGAGCATAATCAGTGCCGTGACCAAGGTGGGTATGAGAGAAGGAGTTGTAGAGCCAAAACTCAACGCGCTCCAGCTGCTTTGGTGCAAGCGAGCGTGCAACCAGAGCAATGCGCAAGGCTCCTGCTGTGTGCGAGGAAGAAGGACCCACCATAATGGGGCCTAGGACCTCAAACGCAGACATAGAAATCATAGCTACTCCAAAACTAAACAAACGATAACGATAAAAGAGCTGCAAAACCATCTGTTTTACAGCTCTTGTGTGGTTTTACTTTTGATACCCACTTACGCTTGGAAGAATACGCGGCAACCGCGCATTCACGCGTTATTTGCAAAGCTCCAGAGCGCGGTCAAGGCGAGCAAGGCAAACTTCACGACCAAGAAGCTCCATAGACTCTCCAAGAGGAGGGGAGACCATGTTGCCGCACTCAGCAACGCGAATGGACTGGAAGACAATGCGTTTCTTAAGGTCAAGCTGCTCTGGAAGCACCTCAAGGGCAGTGTCAATTGCTGCAGCCTTCCACTCGTCCTCAGAAACGCCCTCAAGAGCAGTTTTTGCAGCCGCAAGGACGGTAGCACTCTGAGCAGCGTCTTTGGTAAGACCCTTCTCAACACTCTTCTGATCAAAGGTGACGTTTGCACCCTCATACAGGAAGCGGGACTTCTCAATGACGTCTGGGCTTACTGTGGTACGAGGACGAAGAATCTCGGAGAGCAGGTCATACCAGCTTGGACGAGTTGCGTAAATCTCATCTGCGTCAGTTGCATTGCCCTGAACAGGCTCAAGACCTGCGCCCACAAACTCTGGAATCAGAACAGTCTTTGCAAAGGTCTGGTTGTCCATATTGGCAAGATAGGTTGCATTAATCCAGTTCAGGCGCTCTGGATCGGACTTAGCAGGGTTCTTGGAAACGTGATCCAAAGAGAACTGAGACGCCAAAACGTCACGAGGAACAATGGTTGTCTCGCCATCAAGTGACCAGCCGAGAAGAGCCAGGTAGTTGACAAAGGCATCTGCAAGATAACCCTGGTCACGATACTCCTCAACAGAGGTTGCGCCATGGCGCTTGGAGAGCTTCTTGCCGTCAGGACCCAAAATCATGGAGATGTGTGCGAAGGTTGGAACGGGTGCGCCCAGAGCCTCGTACACCATAATCTGGCGAGGAGTGTTGGACAGGTGGTCATCGCCACGAATGATGTGGGTAATGCCCATACCAGCGTCATCAACAACGGTGGCAAAGTTATAGGTTGGGGTGCCGTCAGAGCGGAAGATGATAAAGTCATCAAGCTCGCGAGCATTAAAGGTTACGTCACCGTGAACAGCGTCGTGGACAATAACGTCGCCGCGGTCCAGAGGAACCTTGATGCGGATGGTATAAGGCTCGCCAGCATCAATTCTGCGCTGCGCCTCTGCAGGATCAATGTTTCTGCAGGTACGCTGATAGCCCTGGAAGGGGTCATGGCGCTCCTCAGCAGCCTTCTTATCTTCGGCAAGCTTCTCTGGTGTGCAGAAGCAAGGGTATGCTTTGCCCTCTGCCAGCAGCTTGTTTGCTGCCTCACGATACAAATCAAGACGCTCAGTCTGGCTATAAGGACCGCAATCGCCGCCCTTATCGGGACCCTCGTCCCAATCAAGACCAAGCCACTTCATGGCGCGCAGAATAATCTGAGTATTCTCCTCAGTTGAGCGCGTAGGATCTGTGTCATCAATACGAAGAATAAACTTGCCACCGTTTGCACGAGCAAAAGCCCAGTTATAGATAGCAGTACGCGCACCTCCGATGTGCAGCTTACCTGTTGGGGATGGCGCAAAACGTACTCTAACCTGCTTCTCTGACAAAACTCCTCCTTGGCAGTTATTTTCTAGCGAGAAAATCTAGTTTGTGCACTCTTTAGTATAACGCTTGAACACAGGTAACCGACAACGTTGCCTAGTCTTCAAACATATTGTGGTCTGCAAACTCTGCTTGAACGGTACGAATCATAAGGTCTACGTCTTCAAGTCCCAGGTGACGTTCCTTCTCGTCTGCTGCAAGCGTATGCCTACGACGTGCCCAGTTCTCAAGCGCGGCAGGGGAAGACTCTCGCGGAAGAGACCTAATCTCTGGGTCCAAGCGACGGCAGATATCTCGGGAGTCAATAACAATAATCTTGCCCGCTTTTCTGGCTTCTGCGTAACCGTCAATGTTGAACATGAACCAAGAATCTTCAAAGGCAGCGTTATGCGCCATAAAAGGAATCTTTTTCATAGTTGCCAGCAGGGCTTCTTGGGCTTTTTTATCGTCTCTAAATGATTTCTTGCCCTCAACATCTTTCCAGGTAATTTGGTGAATATCGGAAAGGGGGACACCTTTTTCTTTGTACATCTCTGGGATGCCAAAGTAAGCGGTGTGAGGCTCTACCGGAACGGTATTACGACCAAGATTCCAGAACTCAAAACCTACGTTAACAATGTAGCCCAGCTCAGGGAAGCGTGACGTAGTCTCAATATCAATGCCCAGCACCGTGCCAGAAACGCTCTTCTCGACATACGCAATTTGCAAGTCGTTAAGAAGGGGGCCTGCGGTTTTAAAGACAGCCTTAGGACGACGTCGCTGCATCTTTGCAACAGCAGCCGCAAGATCGTCGTTTGAAAGACCGCGAGAAAGTCCAACGCCTCGATGGTTTCTGAGTCTCTCCACGCCGTAGGTATCGCAGAGTGAGCGCGTTCTATCCGCAAGCTGCTGAATGACAGAAAACTCTACAGGCTCTTGGCCAAGTGGCGCTTCCTTCCAGGCATCAAGCAGCGTTTTAATGGCATCACAGTTTTTGTTGACCTCGCCGATGATGGATTGATCATCAACAAGAAGACCAGGTATGACAAACGCATTAGCGTGCTCAATAGCTTGATTGATATCCATACACTCTCGCTTTGGTGGGTGAGAATTAGTTCAACATATAAGTATCTACCCTGAAGCGCGTATTCTTTGCGTCATTTTCTAGAAAGTGCGCGCCTCACTAAAAATGCGTGCTAGGCTGTTGAGTGCAACACAGTTCTATGAAAGGTTTTACGCATGTCTGATTTGAATGAGTCACTTGCTCTTTCTGAGGAGCTCCTTGCTTTTATTAAGCAGAGCCCTTCTATGTTTCATACCACACAAACCATCAAAGAGTACCTGCTAGAGAGCGGTTTTACCTATCTATCCGAGGGTTCTTCTTGGGACGTTCAGCCAGGTGGCGCTTACTTTACCACGCGCAATAATTCTTCAATTGTTGCCTGGAAGGTTGGCGAGAAGTACCGTGAGCCCCAAATCTCAAGCGCTGATGCTCCTTATCACTTCCAGCTTGCTGTTGCCCATGGCGATTCTCCAACCTACAAGGTAAAAGCTCAGCCAGAGCTTACCGGTGAGGGCAACTCGCTTCGTCTGAACACCGAGGCATACGGCGGCATGCTTGATCACACGTGGTTTGACCGTCCTTTGGGTATTGCCGGTCGTGTGCTGGTCAAGGTAGGAAACAAGGTAGAGTCCAGGCTGGTCAACATTGAAGACGACGTTGTCATGATTCCAAGTTTGGCTATTCATCTTGAGCACAAAAATGGTCTCTCGCCAGAGTTCAACCGCGCTAAAGATCTGATGCCACTCTTAAGCGCTGGAGAGCTTAATCTCGGCGCCTTTAACGCCCTGGTAGCTGACGCAGCAGGCGTGTCTCAAGAAGACATTCTTTCTCGCGATCTGTTCTTAGTTGATCACACGGGTGGCCGCATTTGGGGTGCTAAGAAGGAGTTTGTTTCCGCTGGTCACCTGGATGACCTTCAGTGCGCCTTTGTAGCGCTTAAGGCTTTCCTTGCATCTTCAAATGAGCAGGACATCTCTGTGTATACCTGCTTTGATAACGAGGAAGTTGGTTCAAACACCAAGCAGGGCGCTCAGTCCACATTCCTTAAAGACACTTTGCAACGCGTAAACGCCACGCTTGGCTTTACACAGGAAGATTACTACCGAGCGCTCTCGGCATCTTTGCTGGTAAGCTGCGACAATGCGCATGCGGTACACCCCAATTATCCCGAGAAGCATGATGCAGCCAACAAACCGTATCTCAATGGCGGCATGGTTATTAAGGAAGCAGCCCGTCAGTCGTACTGCACAGATGCATTCAGCCGCGCCATTGTCGAGGCAATTTGGAAGCAGCAAAACATTCCTTACCAGATCTTTGCTAATAGAAGCGACATGCCAGGTGGATCAACTCTGGGCAACCTCTCCAACATTCAGGCCAGTATGCATGCCGTTGACGTGGGTCTGCCACAGCTTGCTATGCACTCCGTGTACGAGACCGCGGGCACCAAAGACACGCTTCTAGGGTACCAGGCTCTCAAGGCGTTCTATGACACCTGCGTCTGCATCACCGATGCCGATTCGTTTGAGTTGAGGTAGTACCTGGCGAGAAACCCCGCGTACTAGCTATACTTACGTACATCGCATACAACACATTACTTGAAGGAGCTCCATGTCAGAAAAACAGCTTACTGCTCATGATATGGAGCTCCTAACTTGTGCAGGAATTTACGTTGAACCTCAGACACTGAATGGCCCTGCGTTGGTATTTCCTATTTCAGATGGTGAAGGTGGAGACATACGCGTGTTGTGGCAGGGCGGCGCTTATGAGAGCGCAACTTATATAGATTCTAGAAAGAACCAGCTGATATTTCCTTATCTTGAGCTGTACGACTTGTTGTTTGAAGCTGCCTGCCCCGTTCGCTCAGTTTTGATGCTGGGTGCCGGCGGCTGCTCGTATCCTCGTTATTTAGTAGCTCATTATCCAGAGGTTTCTTGCGACGCACTGGAGATTGATCCTAAAATTGCAGCTCTAGCTCATAGCTACTTCTTTGTGGATGAAGCTATTAGAGAGAGTAATGGTAGGCTTCAGGTACAGGTAGCTGATGGAATTGAGCATATAAAGACTTTATCAGCATCTGATAATAAGCGCTACGACGCTATCTTAAACGACTGCTTTAGTGGAGAAGTTTCACCTGCAGCTATGATGACTGTTGAGTGGATGAGCCAAGTAGCACACTGTCTTACTCATGGTGGAAGATATCTCACAAATGTAGTTTCTGCACAGGTAGGAGAGGACGCACATCAGCTTGAGAAGCTCATAGATGCTGCTCGCACAGTGTTTGAACAGGTAGAGGTTGTACCTTTGGATCCAGAAGCAGACCCAAGAGAGCCAGATAACCTTATGCTCGTTTGCCAGCGCGCTTAAGTGCGGTGAGCGCAAGCGCAAGACAACTGCTCATCAGTACAATGCCAATACCAAAGAGCACCAAGAAACCGTGGGCCGAGCCATCAACAATTAGGCTCCAAATAATGAGCGCGCACGCAGAGACAAAGCTGCTTACGCCTGCAATTCTTGAGTAAATAAGAGTGGAATCTTTTTTACCAAAGACCGCACGTACCAAAAGTGGCGATCCGACCGTTGTAAGAGCGTAGGCAATTCCAAAAAGGAAGGTTCCTGCCAGCAAGAGTGGCAATACTGGAAGCTTAATCCCCAACATAAGTAAGCCAACAATACCCGAGAAAATTCCTACAAAGCAAGCAAGCTTTACGGAGATATCGCTTAAAGCACCTAGAAGCACTTTTCCAATTGCTTGACCCAGCATAGTTGTTCCAGCAAGAAGGCCTGTGGCAGCGGCAATGGCAGGAGCAGTTTCTGCAAAGGTTGCTGCATAGCTTGGGAAGTACTGAGAGATTTGCTGGTTAAAGGTAATGAGCGCGTAAAACGCAGCAACCATATAAAACTCTGGATATTTCATTGCGTTATCAGCGGAGATATCGGTAGAAGAAGTCTCTGCAACCTCAACGTTTTTCTCGTCAGTAGAGGAGAAGGTAAGAGGTGTAAGGCCAAGGTCTTGGGGTTTCTCGCGCACCACAAAAAGGGTGAAGGGGAGTGTTCCTACAAGCATAACTAGGGCAAAAATCAGATAGCAAGTGCGCCAACCTTCAGGGCCAGAGGAGATAATGACAGACCCGATGGGGTTAAAGACAGTGCCGCCAATACCGGTAAATGCAAAGCAGAGACCCATAAAAGTGCCAACGCGCTGGTCAAACCAATCGTTAATGAGGGCGGGGACGCATAAAAACATGAGTGCAGGTACGCCAATACCAAGTCCCACTGCGCAGAGATAAAAATGCCACATTTCTTGAGCTGCTGACATAGCTCCATATGAGATTGCGCAAATGATAACGCTTGCAGAAAGCACTAGGCGCGTGTCGTGCGTTTTATAGAACTTGCCTATGAATGGTAGAACTACCGTCATGGCAATACAGAGTACCGAGAAGACCGCAGAGAAGGCAACGCGGGGAACGCCAAAATATTGTGAAACTGGTGTGATAAAGATGCCAAAGCACGTAAGGATAATGGCGCACGGCAAAAACATGATGACAATACAAGTTGCAACGATGGCGTATGCATACTTAGTGCCTAGTAAACGTTGTAGCACTGAGGCTCCTCTCTTTTGGCCAGAAATAGTGTAGGCGATGTGCCTTAAAAAGGACACATCGCCTACCAACTCGTACAAAATTTTTAAGAGCTAAAAAGTCTTCGCGAGTGCGTTTTGCTTACACCTTTTACACGCGTCGTTTTGTGCGCAAGATCTTAGCTGTCAGAACCTCTGCGGTTCTCTCCCTCAAGAGCACGGATTGGTCCGATGTCCTGCGTGGTCTCAAGAGCGCCCAGGTAGTTACCCTCTTCATCGCGAACAGCAAAGTAACGGACATAGAGGAACTTATCTCTGACCTCAAACCAGAACTCGGAGGAGTCGCTACGACCGCTCCTGAACTCGGTGAGGATGCGACGAACAGCCTCTTGGCTCTTTGGTGGATGGCAGTCATATACGTCACGGCCAAGGCAGCTCTTAGGACGAGGGAAAGCACGGGTGTCGCCGTGGCTGAAGTAACGTGTCTTGTCATCAGCGTCAACAAAGGTAATGTCGAGCGGAATAGTTGCAAAGACAGCCTCAAGCTGCGGAATGGTGAACTCACCGGTAGAGAGCTTAACCTTACCGTCAGCAGAAATTGCTTCCTCTTCTGCTTCAGCGTTATTCTCGTCCATAGCGGCTGCGGCTTCCATCTCTTTAAGTTTGTCGTTTGCAAGCTCAAGAGGATCTGCGTGCCATGAAGGAGGGTTGACGCCAAATGCGTGACCAAATTCGTTCTCCTCAGCGGCAATCTGGGTCCACTGAGTAGCAGTTAGGTGCTCAAGGGAAAGTGGAATGAGGACGTTTTCTTCCTTGGATGCCATGGACTCAGCACCCTCAATAGCCTCATCCAGATAGTCAGCAACGGCTGCCATAAGGCCTGCATCATACTGGCCGTACGCAGTCTCAAGCAGAGCCTCTGCACCGTTAACAGCGTTTCTTACCTCATCGTCCTTACCCCACATAACCTTTGAAGGACCAGTGATATCGTGGCGCTCAAGATGAGGGAAGAGCAGCTCTTCCTTGCGCTTGTAGTGAACAAAGACCTCGTCAAAGGCGTCCATATCAGCCTTCAGAATTGCTGCAACACCAGCGCACTCTTCGTTGCTGGAAGACTCAGTAAGCGTACGAGCACGCTTAACATCTGGAGCAACACGGTCGTGGATAAAGGCAAGAATGCGGTCGTTCTCTTGGCGCATGGTCCAAACAGGATGGCCAGGGGTCTCTTCAACAGCACCTGTTGGTGCGCAAGAAACCTTGCCTTCAAAGAGAGCAGCATGAACGTCACAGAGCTTCAGGACCTTCTCCATAGGAACGCCGCCAGCAATGAGCTCCTGTTCAGCGTTAGAGATCTCTGAGCCAGAGACGTCCTTGAAGTTACGGGTAAAGTCCTCGCGAACAGCCTCGATGTCCTCGCCGTCATTGAGGCGCTCAAGGTACTGGGTGATAAGAGCTTTGCGCTCCTCAGGGGTCTGAGCAATAGGTGCGTCCTCTGCCTCTGCGGGTTTCTCGTCAGCTGGGGTTTCTGCTGCTGCAGGCTCCTCATCACCAAGAATGGTAAAGCCGTGAGCGCGGAAGATTGCTTTGAGCTCCTCAAGGTCTACGCCTTTGTGG
>JABZHP010000030.1 GCA_015258785.1 Atopobium sp. | reverse complement strand
CTTTCCGGCAACGAGATGGGCGTCCTGCTTATGGACTGGCTCCTTACCATGGCAGAAGAGCGTGGCGAGAAACCCCAGGATAAGGTAGCCGTTTCTACTATCGTATCTTCCGCTATGCCTGACGTCCTGGCACGTGCTCGCGGCTTTGAGATGCGCCGCGTCCTTACGGGCTTCAAGTACATCGGCGACCAAATTGACCAGCTCAAGGATGCCGGCGAGGAAGATCGCTTCCTCATGGGCTTTGAGGAGTCCTATGGCTACCTTGTTGGTACGCATGCTCGCGATAAGGACGCTATTGTTGCAACCATGCTTTGCGTAGAGATGGCTTCTTGGTATGCTGCTCGCAACATGGATCTCTATGAAGCAATGGATGCCTTGTACCAGCGCTACGGCTACTATCTCAATGGCGTTGTCAACGCTGCCTATCCAGGCGCTGAGGGCGCCGCAAAGATGGCTCAGATTATGAGTGGTCTGCGTAAGAATCCACTGGAAACGGTGGGTAATTACAGGGTTGTTGGCGTAACAGACTATGCTGAGTGTGCAGAAATGCCTCGCGTCTCGGGCCTGCAAAAAGAGGCTCCTCAGACGCTGCCAGCATCCAACGTGATTGAGTATAGGCTTGAGGGAGACAACAAGGTCATCTTCCGTCCATCAGGCACCGAGCCAAAGGTCAAGGCTTACCTCTTTGCCAACGGCAAAACTCGCGAAGAGGCTGAGGCACGCATCGCCGAGCTTAGCGAGGCTGCACAGAAGGTGCTTTCATAGTTCGCCTTTACCTCTAAAACGTTTTTCCACGCAATATTTTGGCGAGAAACCCGTCCAGCCCAGCATTCACCTTTTGTGGATGCTGGGTTTTTACTCCGCGGCCTTTACCGTCACGGTGTACAGGGCATTTGCAGCGCTGGCAATAGTTTCTGCCGCCCATGGACGTGCGCTTACCTCAGGGGACAGAGGGTCGTGGACATTTACGGTGCCGTCATCGTTCTTGCTGGTTACCAAAATCCAGTGATCGCCATCAGAGCTCAGCTTATTGCTCTTAACCTCAACAAGCAGGAAGGTTTCAGCATCTAGAAGCGTGGTGATATTGTCGGCAGAAATGTTATAGCTATCAGCGGTAAGACCAAGGTTAGCTAAGTTCTTCTCGAGAAATGACCTGTTCATTCCAGAGTCGGTGTCCGTTGCTTTGGCGGTTTCAACAGCGCCCGCAATATCTGCTGGAGTCCAGTTGTTCTTTCCAGTAAGTCCCATGTATGCCATAGAGAGTGCAGTGGGACCAGAGCCCTTGGTGGCAATGACAGAGCCGGCATATGAGACGCCACCCCATCTGGAGTCCCAGGTATAAAGCTGAGGAGCTGTGCCTTTGGTGATTGAATCGTCGTAGGTCTTGGCTTTGCCGTCAGAATCGGGATAGTTTGCAACAAAATCAATAGCCTCAGGGTGGGCGAGTGCTAGCTCAATGAGGCTTTTATCGTTGTATTTATCAGCGTGTTCTGCAATCCATGCAAGGTTTTTGTTCTGATCTAGCTTAGCCGCCAGGGCTTTAGTCAGCTCCTCTGAAGTTCCCACAGCAACACGAGAATCAACGGAGTTGGTCTCTACCTCTGGAGTAGATTCTTTAGCGCAACCGCGCACGCAGCTTGACACAATAAAGACCAGTAAAAGTGCTGCAATAACCGCCAGTCCAATAACAATATAGGTTCTTGTACGAGAATCAATGCGATGTAGTAGAGACTGTCTCTTAAAAAGAATGGCCTGCGAACCAAGGGTATTTCTCTTGCGACGTCTTGCCTGCCTATCAGAAATACCGCCATCACGAGGAGGACGGCCATTTTGTGGGGGACGACGACGCATTGCAGGATCTCCGTAGGAGCCTTGTCTTCTATCAGGTGAATCATTCAGGGGCATGGTGGCCTCCAAGCCGTAAAAATAGTTTCACTCATGATGAATCATACGGCGAGAAGTGCATAAATACTTTTAGAAAACGGTGAATGCAATATTCCGACCGACGAGCGGGTTATTTGTACCGTTTAGCGGTTTGGCATGCGCATAAGGGTTGATTAAGTATATTCTTTTACTCACTATCATTTGTTTTCAAAAGTGAGTGAGCCGCATAAAGAAAGAAGGCGTCGTGAAGCATAGAAATGCTCGACAGGACGTGATTCGTGAGCTTGTTCGCAGCGAGTCCATCCGTACGCAGCGCGATCTTGTTGATATGCTCAAAGATCGTGGCTTTGCCTGTACTCAAGCAACCGTTTCTCGTGATACAGCAGAAATGGATTTGCAAAAGCTTCCCGAGGGCGCCTATGTGCTTTCTGAAGATATGCATTTGCAAAAAATGCTCTCCGAGTTTGTAGTTGGCGCTACGGCAGCAGAGAATCTTATTGTGATTCGCTGTCATCCAGGCACTGCATCGGCAGTTGCATTTGCCCTCGACGATGTTGAGCTTGACCACGTCGTCGGCACCGTTGCTGGCGACGATACTGTTCTGATGATTGTGGATAAAACTGCGCACGCTGCAGACGTGGTACGAATCATTACGCAGCTTGGTAACGTAGACAGCATTTTCTAAACATAAAACCTTTGGCGAGAAACCCGTCAAAGTGCAAGTCTTACAAAAAAGGAGCCTGCATAGAGCAGACTCCTTTTTGCTGTAGATAAACCAGAGGTTTATGGAGTACCTGTTCCTGTTCCAGTACCTGTTCCAGTACCTGTTCCAGTACCTGTTCCGGTACCCGTGCCAGTGCCCGTACCGGTACCTGGTGTGGCTGGAGTAGTAGGAGTGGTAGGAGTAGTGGTGGTATCTTCCTCTTCCTCCTCCTCGGTAGTCTCCTCCTCTTCCTCTTCGTCGTCATCTTTCTCATTTTGCTTAGCATTAGCGGAGCCACCAACAAATTTCCAGTAACTATTAGGCTTGTAAGCAATAGTTTCAGTGGTCTTTGGGAACTCAGCGCGAGCAACGCCAGAGAGAGCTGCGTTCATGTAGTACGCCCATACGTACTGTGCAGTAACAAAGGTAGAGGACTCTCCGCCGCCGATAATAACAGGGTCACGACTATCTGGATATCCACACCAAGCAACTGTTGCAAGCTGTGGGGTATAGGCGCAGAACCAAAGGTCCTCGGAGTTATCGGAAGTACCCGTCTTACCTGCAACTGGTTGGTTGAAGGTCTTCAGGTTGTAGGCATAGCGACCAGTACCAGAGGTAAGAACGCCGCTCAGAACATCGGTAGCAGCTGCAGCAACAGCAGGACTAATTGCCTGAACTGGGTTGTCCTTGTGCTCGTAGATAACGTTGCCATTACGGTCTTCAATGCGCGTAATTGCAACAGCATCACGACGAACGCCGCCTGCAGCAAGGGTTGCAAATGCGGTGCACTGCTCAATAGGGGTTACGCCCTGAGAACCAAGAGTGGTAGACAGGTATGGCTGTAGCTGTGTGCGAATACCCATGGCATAGCACGTCTGAAGGATCTTATCGATACCAATAGCTTCAGCAACCTGTGCGTAAACAGTGTTGGACGAGTAAACCGTACCTTGACGTAGGGTAATTGCACCGTAGCTGTAGTTACCTGCGTTCTTAACCAACCAGGTTGGTGTAATTTGCATAGGGGAGTTGCCGTTAAGAACAATCTCTGGATTCATGCCCTCAGAAAGGGCTGCTACCAGCGTATACATCTTAAAACTGGAGCCCATCTGACGGTTACTACTGGTTGCAATGTTGTACTGACTCTTTGAGTAATCCTGTCCGCCTACCATTGCTTTAATGTAGCCAGTTTGAGGATCAATGGAAACCAAAGCAGCGCCCAGGCGAGGGTTGCCAAGCTCAGCAATACGCCTTCTAGCTGCCTCATCAGCATCTTTCTGAAGATCAGGATCAAGCGTAGTGTAAACGCGCAATCCACCCTGAAGAATGGTATCGCTATCAAAGTCTTCCTGAAGCAGGCTACGAATGTAGTCAGTCCAGTAAGGGAACTGGCCAATGTTGTCGGTCAAAGTACCAGGGTTAAGTACTAAGTCTTCAGCAACAGCTTCATCGTACTGCTCCTGTGTAATATCGCCCGCGCGAAGCATACGCTCAAGAACGGTATTACGCCTTTCTCTTGCTGCCTCTGGATTAACAGTTGGGTCATAGGCAGAAGGAGCATTTGGAAGGCCAGCAAGCGTTGCAGCCTCAGCAAGAGTCAAATCACTTGCATGCTTGTTAAAGTAGATAATACTTGCAGCCTCAATACCGTAGGCACCATTACCGTAGTAAATGGTGTTGAGGTACATATTAAGAATCTGGTCCTTAGTAAACTTCTTCTCCATCTGAATAGAGATGTAAGCCTCGCGGACCTTACGTTTCAAAGAGCGCTCAAACTGCTCGTTAGAAAGAACGGTATTACGAACAAGCTGCTGCGTAATTGTGGAAGCACCTTCGCCGCCACCAAACAGCGAGCCAACAGATGCGCGGACAATACCCCAGGGGTCAATACCGCTGTGGGAATAGAAGCGCTTATCCTCAGTATCAATGGTGCCCTGAATAACATAAGGAGAAATCTGATCCAGGGTAACGGAACGGCGTTGCTGCAGATAGAAGTCGGCAATGTCGTTACCCTTGGAGTCATAAACGCGGGTAGGCTCTGCTACCAGGTAGGCATCAGCAGAGTTGTAATCAGGCAGGTCCTCGAGCCATGAAGAAACAGCTGCACCCAAAGAAAGAGCAAGTGCAAGCGCGAGAAGAGCCATAAAGCCAAAGAATCCAGCAATGCCAAAACCTACGGCATGTGTATTTGCGTGTGTACGTGCACGACGGGTTCTAATACCCATTGAGCCTCCTTGTCATAGCTCTCACTATTATAGTCTGATATTTATGTTTCAGTGAATAAAGAGTTACAACTCTGTTGTATTCTGATAGATAACATTTTTGATTGATACTATTTGAAGCAGTAACTATATGGTTTAACAGGCTTGCGTTGAGAGGATACAGCGTGCTTTCAGTAGAAGAACAGCTCCGTGTTATTACTTCAGGAACTATGCAGATTGTTCCTTTGGACGGTCTAAAAGAGAAACTCAAGAAGGGCACTCCTCTTAATATCAAGCTTGGCGTTGATCCAACAAGCCCAGATTTACATCTTGGTCATGCAGTTCCACTGCGTAAGATGCGCCAGTTCCAGGACCTTGGCCATAATGTCACGTTGATTATTGGTAGTGGTACCGCGCTGATTGGTGACCCTTCTGGTCGAGATTCTACCCGTCCTCCGCTCACTGCAGAGCAGGTAGATGCCAACGCAGAGACCTACGTCAACCAGGCAATGAAGATTCTTGATCCAGAAAGAACTACCGTTGTTCATAACGGTGACTGGATTAAGCCTATGAACCTTGAGACCATGCTTGGTCTTATGAGCAAGTTCACCATTGCTCGTATTCTTGAGCGAGAAGACTTCTCTAATCGTTATCACAACCAACAGCCAATTGCCCTCCATGAGTTTATTTATCCAGTTCTTCAGGCATATGATTCTGTTGTTATCAAGGCAGACGTAGAGATGGGCGGAAACGACCAGATCTTCAACTTGCTTGCCGGTCGTGATCTTATGCGTGATATGGACATGGAGCCGCAGATTGCGCTTACCATGCCTCTTCTTGTAGGTACTGATGGTACTAAGAAGATGAGTAAGTCTTATGGAAACTACATTGGACTGACCGATGAGCCAAACGATATGTTTGGCAAGGTCATGTCTATTACTGACGAGATCATTCCAATGTATTATCGTCTCTGCTCTACGCTCTCTATTGATGAGCTTGATGCTATTGATAAGAGCTTTGAGGACGGTACTGCTGATCCTTACCAGCTCAAGCGTGCTCTTGGTAGAAATATTGTTGACCTTTATCACGGTGAGGGAGAAGGCCTTAAGGCTCAGGCAGCTTTTGATGCTCAGTTCAAGAACAATGAGGTTCCTGATGACGTCAAAGAGTTTTCAATCTCCCTTGAAGCAGATGAGGATGGCCTTATCTACCTGCCAAAGATTTTGGTTGAAGTAGAGATTGCTTCAAGTAATGGTGAGGCTCGTCGTCTCATTGATGGCGGTGGTATTAAGATTAACCAGCAGCCTCATCCAGCAAAGACCTATAAGGTTGAGCCAGCAGTTCTTGAGAAAGCTCTTCTCCAGGCAGGTAAAAAGCGCTGGGCTCAGCTCATCTAGTCGACAATGGCAACCAAATAAGGAAACTCACACATGTGGAGACAGTTTGCTCTAGCAGTAGCAGTTGTACTGGTTCTTTGTTATGTACCGGGATATCTTTTTTCTCGCGCTATTGGCACTAAACGAATTACATCCCTTGTGGTAGCTCCGCTTATCTCGGTCTGTCTCATTGGCTTTTCTGGAATTGCGATATATCCTCTGGGATTAAGAGGTGTGACGCCGCTTTTGGGAGGCGTTGGTCTTTTTATTCTGATTGCTGCTGGGCTTGCGTATCTTATTCAGAAAATCAGACCCACCCAGGAAAATCAATCTCATGCAAACCTTGGCGAGAAGGACTCTCTAAACGGAGTCTTTCTCTTAGTAACTGCTGTTATCTCTACTGCAATATTCTTTGTTATTTTCCACAAGGCTATTAGAAACCCCTCATGGTTCTTGCAGTCTGCTGATAATTATGCGCATCTTGCATACATTACAAGAAGTGTTCAATCGGGCATTTATTCCATGCTGCATGCCGCCTTTTATACAGGAGCAAGGCCAGAGTTTCAGACTCCCTTTTTTGATGAAGGCTTCTATCCAAATGCGCTTCATTCGGTAGCTGCTGTTGCTACGACCATAACCGGTCTTAATGAAGTACTGACAGAAAACGTTGTGTGGTTTGTCTCTGTGGCAGTTATATATCCAGTTGGTATTTGCGCACTGCTCCAAACAATAGGAAAGAAAAACCTCGTTGCCAGCGTTCTAACCTCATTTGTAGTTTTTGCACAGCTGGCATTTCCTCTTCGAATGGTCACTGTTCATGCAGTATTTCCAAACGTAATGGGATTCTGCGCTGTTCCTAGTGCTGTTGTACTTTTCATCTTGATGCTCAATGGTGCTGTTTCGGACAAAAATAATTCTGCTGCTGAACAGCTAAAGTCGGCTTCGTTTGTAAATCCAAGGCTAGTGCTTTTGTGTGTGATGGGTATTCTCGCCCTTGCTATGATGCATCCAAGCGCAGATTTCTTCTGGGCTATCTGTGTTTTACCTTATGTGCTTTGCAGTTTTTTGCCACGACTTACTAACTTCCTTCAAGACAAATTCACGCTTTCAAAAACAAAAGGTATTGCGCTTTTAGCGGTTATGGAAGTTGTAACAGCTGGCCTTGCGGTTGGCATTTGGGTTTTCCTGCTTAATACAAGCTTCTTGGCTCCTACAGTCAATTTTGTGTGGGAGATTTATGTCAAACCGCTTGCAGCAGCTCAAACCGTATTGAACTTTGGCTTGCTCATGAACATGCCACAAATTCTCTTTGCGGTTGCGTTCTGGATTGGATTTGTTAGCTGCATTTTGAACAAGAATTATCGCTGGCTCACTCTGGCGTTTCTCATGACTGCCGTCATTTATGTGGCTAGTCTTTCTGATGTGCTTCCTATTAAGAGGTTTTTCTCGGGATTTTGGTATACCGATCCAGAAAGAACTGCCGCGATGGTAGCAATAGCAGCAGTCCCTGTTGCAATTATTGGCATGGAAACCGCCATTACGCTTTTGTTTGATCTGATTAAACACGGAATTAAGACAGTTAAAGAAGGCAACAAAGGCGAGAAAATCAACTCAGAGAATTCTGCTTGCACCATTTCTGCAAATGGAGATCAATCATCCTGTAAGCCCTGCATGTTTATTAAAAACTCCGGCATTCTCATGTGCATTATTGCTGTGCTGTGGGGTTGTGCGCTCCTAAGTCCTTGGGATTTAGCAAGCCTGCCCAGAAGAGAACGCAGTGAGCTTCGTTATGGCATCATTTGGCTTAATGAGGTCTTTGAGCCTCGTGAGCATACAACTTATAAGGCAAGTGAGGATGAGTTTGTAAAAAAAGCTCTCCAGATTGTTGGTAATGACCTGGTAGTTAATAATCCTTACGATGGCTCGCTTGTTCTGAACTCACTTTATGGCATGAACATTTTCTACCGGGCAAAGGTAGAATCGGAAGAATTGCCACAAAGTGTAATTATTCGTACAAAGCTTAATGAGGTAGCTACTAATCCAGAGGTTCAGCAGGCGGTCCGAGAAACTGGAGCAAGATATGTCCTGTTGCTCGACTTGGAAAATCCAGCTTTGTTAGGAGATCAAAGCTATTTCTTCTCAGGCCTACAAATCACCGATAAAGATCCTGGATTTGAGGTTGTTCTTCGAGAAGGTCCTTACAGACTATATAGAATTACGGCCGTTGAATAGGACTTTGGTAAGCTTACGTATGAGCGTTATTCTAAGTACCATTGCGCGAGAAACTCGATTGATGAGGAGTAGATTGTGAAAGGCATTATTCTTGCAGGAGGTAGCGGTACCAGGCTTTATCCCCTGACAACCGTTACATCTAAACAGCTTCTGCCTGTTTATGACAAGCCAATGATTTACTATCCTCTGTCTACTCTTATGCTGGCGGGGATTAGAGATATCTTGGTTATCTCCACGCCTCGTGATCTGCCCAATTTCGAGAAGCTCTTGGGTGACGGTTCTGATTTTGGCATCTCCATCAGCTATGCTGAACAGCCTTCACCTGATGGA
Organism: Atopobium sp.; assembly: GCA_015258785.1. GTDB lineage: Bacteria > Actinomycetota > Coriobacteriia > Coriobacteriales > Atopobiaceae > Lancefieldella. Next base: position 4,733 of record JABZHP010000030.1, on the reverse strand, counting down.
TTAGCTCAGGCATTTGTTATTGGTAAAGAGTTTATCGGTGATGACGCCGCGGCTTTGATTCTTGGAGACAATATCTTCTTTGGAAATGGCCTTTCAGGACTTGTGAGAAAAGCTGCTCAGCAGGCACAAACTGCTGGTCGTGCCACAGTTTTTGGTTATCACGTTGATGATCCAGAGCGTTTTGGCGTTGTTGAGTTTGATGAGAACTACAACGCTATTTCAATTGAGGAGAAGCCAGCTCATCCAAAATCAAACTACGCAGTAACGGGACTCTACTTCTACGATCAGCGTGTTACTGAGCTGGTAAAGCAGGTTCAGCCAAGCGCTCGTGGAGAGTATGAGATTACTGACCTTAATCGACTCTATCTTGACGATGGCACGCTTGATGTTGTCACTCTTGGTCGAGGTTTTGCATGGCTTGATACAGGAACTATGGAGTCTCTTTTTGAGGCATCTACCTTTGTTCGTACTGTTGAGACTGCGCAAGGTCTGCCTGTAAGCGTTCCAGAAGAAATTGCTTATGAGAACGGTTGGATTGACAGCTCTAAACTTATCGAGTGTGCAGAACGCTACGGTAAATCTACGTATGGCGAGCACCTTAAGAGCGTTGCAGAAGGACGTATTCTTCCTTCTGGAAAGGGAGAGTAGTATGCACGTTCTTATTACCGGTGCGCATGGCCAGTTAGGCAACGAGCTCAAATGTCTTTTTGAGTCCGGTATCTCTGAGATTGGCTCAATTCCAGAGTTGTTTGTTGACCCAGACGTTGACTATACCGATGCAGATGAGCTTGATATTACCAGCTCAGAAGCGGTAAATACATGGTTTGACCAGCATGATCGTTATGACCTTGTTATTAACTGTGCCGCCGCAACAAATGTAGATGGTTGCGAGAGCAATTTTGAGATGGCCTTTGCGGTAAACGCACTTGGTCCTATGAATCTTGCACGAGCTTGCAGTACTACGCAAACAAAGCTTGTTCAAGTATCTACAGACTATGTCTTTAGTGGTAAAGAAAGCTCGCCTCGTACAGAGCAAGATGCTCCTTATCCTGTTTCTGCGTACGGTCGTTCCAAATTGGCGGGAGAGGGACTTGCGCTGGCCGCAAATCCTCAAACGTTTGTAGTGAGAACGGCATGGCTTTATGGCTATGTTGGTAAGAACTTTGTGGTAACCATGCGAGCCCTTGGCGCAAAGTATCCAGAGATTAGCGTTGTTGATGATCAGGTGGGTAATCCTACCAGCGCAAATGACCTAGCTCACGCAATTTTGTGCATTGCAGCCACTGAGAACTATGGCATCTACCATGCAACTAATGAAGGAACATGTTCATGGGCTGATTTTGCTGAAGCTATTATGGCTGGCAGCAATCTTGACTGTAAGGTTCGTAGGGTAACTTCTGCTCAGTGGAAAGAGATGCACCCAGAAAGCGCTTCTCGCCCCGCATATTCATCTTTGGTAAATGGGCATCTTGAGAGTACCATTGGAAATTGTATGAGGCCTTGGCAAGAGGCTCTTGCGACATATCTTTCGAAGGTAGAAAGAGGTTAGTGTGAAGACCTATTTAGTAACTGGTGGAGCTGGATTTATTGGTTCAAACTTCATCCACTACATGCTTAGAAGAAATCAGGACATTCATATCTTGAACGTGGATGCTCTGACGTATGCAGGCAACCTTGAGAACCTCTCGGAATATGATCAAGATTCTCGCTACGCCTTTGCTCATGTAGATATTAGGGATAAAGAGGCTCTAACACAGCTGTTTGAGACCTATCATCCTGATTACGTTGTTAACTTCGCAGCAGAGAGTCACGTAGACCGTTCTATTGAGGATCCAGGTGCCTTTGCTGACACTAACGTTATGGGTACTGTCGCTCTTCTGAGCGTTGCAGAGTCTTTCTGGAATGATGGCCAGGGCTCCTACGGAGACCACAGATACCTGCAGGTTTCTACTGATGAAGTCTACGGTTCACTTCCGCTTGATGATCCAGAGGCATTCTTCCGTGAGAACACACCTTTGAGTCCTCATAGCCCTTACTCAGCATCTAAGGCTTCTGCAGATATGTTTGTAAAAGCCTGGCATGATACGTACGGATTTCCTGCGGTAATTACGCGTTGCTCCAACAACTATGGTCCTTATCAGTTCCCCGAGAAGCTCATTCCTCTGATGATTGAGAATTGCTTGGAACACAAGGCTCTTCCTGTCTATGGCGATGGACTTAATGTTCGTGACTGGCTCTATGTTGATGACCACTGCAAGGCAATTGCTATGGTTCTTGAAGGTGGACGCCTTGGTGAGGTCTATAACGTTGGCGGTCACAACGAGCGCAACAACCTCTACATTGTTAAGCGCATCATCAGTGAAGTTGCAAGAATCACTGGTGACACTCAGATTACTGAGGATTTGATTTCTTACGTTACTGATCGTAAGGGTCATGACCGCCGTTACGGTATTGCGCCAGATAAGATTAAAGAAGAGCTTGGCTGGTATCCAGAGACTCCATTTGAAGAGGGAATTGTTACCACTATTAACTGGTATCTGGAGAACCGCAAGTGGGTTAAGAATGTAGTTTCTGGTGATTACCAGGATTACTACAAGAAGATGTATGAAGGTCGATAATGCGCACATACGATACAGAAACGCTTAAGCATCTCCAGCAAGTTGAGCTGATGATTTTAAAGGACTTCGTAGACACGTGTGAAGCCAACAACATCCGCTATTTTGGTTTTGGCGGCACCGCGATTGGCGCCCTTCGTCATAAGGGATTTATTCCTTGGGACGATGATATTGATGTTTGTCTTCCTGCAGAAGACTTCAACAAACTCTTAGATATCTATGATAAAGAGTGGTCAGAAAAGTATTCAATTATGAATACCGAGAGGGACATTAACTATCCGTTCCCAACTACTCGTATTATGCTCAAGGGTACGCAGTTCTGCGAAGAGGCACTTGCTCCACTTCCGCTTGATCTTGGTATTTTTCTGGATGTCTACTGCTTTGATAACGTTTCAGATGACGAGAAAGAATACCAGAAGCAGGCATTTGACGCGTGGTTCTGGTCACATATGCGCATTTTAGTTGACGTTCCTCGTCCTGTTATTTTGGCCGACGGCATCAAAGGAAAGCTCTTAAAAGCAGCTGTTACTATGGGTAGAGGAGTTTGCAAACTTCTACATCTCTCTACTCAGAAAATGTATGAGCGTGAGCAGGAAGCTCGTAACCGCTTTGCTCACGTTAAGACAAAAAGAATTGCCTACCTACACGATACCAATAGGTTTATGAACACCTATCCAATCGACGAGGTTTTTCCTGTTGATAAGCTTGACTTTGACGGAATTCAAGTAGCGTTCCCTAACCAAAATGATAAATTCCTTAGGATGCTTTACGGCGATTACATGCAGATGCCTCCAGTTGAGAAGCGCAAAAACCACTATCCAGCGCGTTTGGATTTTGGTCCCTACTAGGCACTTCTCGCTTGTAAAGCAATACATAAAAGGCAAAACGGCATCTCCGATGCCGTTTTTTGTTAGATTGGCAGCCTTTGGCAATCCTCTAAAGTTATTATGTTCAAAATATGTTTATACTTGTATAAATTTGAACATAGGAGTATTATGACTGAAGTAAATTGATTTGAAAGTTTATTTTCGCAGTTAATTGGTCTTCATTTGGAGGAACCGTGGCACTAACAAATAACGTGTTTTCTGTATTAAAAACCATTGCTCTTTCTGACGAGAAGCTCAATCAGAGACAGCTTGCAGAAGAGACTGAGCTTTCTTTGGGATCAGTTAATTCAGCAGTAAAAACGCTTGAGGACCAGGGTCTTATTGAAGAGGGACTCATCACTCCAAAGGGTCTTGAAGCTCTGAAACCTTATGAGGTTAAGAATGCCATTATTATGGCAGCTGGTCTGTCTTCTCGTTTTGCACCTATTTCATATGAGAAGCCAAAGGGTGTTCTGAAGGTTCGTGGAGAAGTTCTGATTGAGCGTCAGATTCATCAGTTGCTTGAAGCCGGTATTACTGACATCACTGTTGTTGTGGGTTATAAGAAGGAGTACTTCTTCTATTTGGAGGAGAAGTATGGCGTCAAGATTATTGTTAATCCAGATTACGCAACAAGAAATAACAACTCCACGCTTTGGTATGTAAAAGACCAGCTTGATAATACGTATATCTGCTCGTCAGATGACTACTTTACTCAGAATCCTTTTGAGCACTATGTCTATGAGGCTTATTACTCAGCAACGTATGTTGCAGGAGAAACTGATGAGTGGTGTCTTAAAGAGGGACGTGGTGGACGTATTACCGGCGTAGAAATTGGCGGTTCAAATTCTTGGATTATGCTGGGTCACGTCTATTTTGACAGGCAATTCTCAAAGAAGTTTGTAGATATTCTTGAGGCTGTCTACGACAAGCCAGAAACCGTTGATATGCTCTGGGAAGAGATTTACGTCCGTCACATCAAAGAGCTTTCCATGACCATTAGAAAGTATCCTGATGGCGTTATTTACGAGTTTGATTCCCTTGATGAGCTTCGTCAGTTTGACCCAGCATTTATTGAGAACATCGACTCAGAGATTTTTGACAACATTGTCTCGGTGCTTCATTGCCAGAAGAAGGATATCCACGGTTTCTATCCTCTAAAACAGGGACTTACCAATTTATCTGCTCACTTTATTGTGGGATATGGTGATGACGCCCAGGAGTATGTTTACAGGCATCCTGGCGTTGGTAC
>JABZHP010000002.1:17872-83460 GCA_015258785.1 Atopobium sp. | reverse complement strand
GTTCACGGGCAATTGCGTCTTCACAATAACCTGCTACGTAGTGGTAAATGGGACCGACAATAGACCTGTTCTTCATGTGAACGGAAGTGCCGTCCTCAAGGTGAGGACCCTCGATGGTAAGGATTGCGGGGTGATCAGGCGCTTTCTCTGCCATCTGGGCATTTGCGACGTCAATGGCTTCCTGGAGCTGAGAAAGTTTCTCTTGCTCAATAGGCTTTTGGTCGTACGCGCGCAGAGATATGCGCTGGTCCATAGCTTCTTTTACGTCCATCGTGGTCCTTCCTAGAGCAAGGTTAAAGCAGCGAGCCAAATCGCTTAACGTAGAGGCTCTTAATTATGGTGATAAGAACCATATACCCGCTCATGAGTGCAGTTAACCACCCAAAGAAAGTCAATGGCAGAGCAACAAGGCTCAAAGGCTGGGCGAACACCGACAGATACGGAAGAGCACTGACCACAATGATTCCCGCAGAGGTTAGAGCAAGCAGCGATGCCGATGGCATGCTCTGAATAAACGGAATCTTATTGGTTCTGAGCGCGTGGAGAACAAAGGTCTGGGTCCACATGGATTCGATGAACCAACCTGTTTGGAAAGACAGAATAAAGAGTGCTTGAGCAGCGGTGTTTCCAGCTGCAGCAAGTTCTGCCCAGGTTCCTCCGGCAAGCGCGGGAGAGACTACAAAGAACATGAGGGCAAAGGTCAGCACATCAAAGATTGAACTGATAGGTCCAATCCAAAGCATAAAGTTTGTAATTGAATGTGCATCCCAAGAGCGAGGGCTTGAGAGGAACGAATCGTCAACGTTGTCCCAAGGAATCGCGATGCAGGTAACGGTGTACGCAAGACCCAAGAGGAGCAGCTGAAGCGCGCTCATTGGCAAGAATGGCAGGAAGAAGCTGGCCACCAAAACGGATAGCACGTTACCAAAATTAGAGCTTGCGGTTGCCTTGATGTACTTGATGGTGTTGCCGTAGGTTCTGCGGCCCTCTTCGACGCCGTGCTCAAGTACCAGCAGATCCTTCTGCAGTAAGATGATGTCTGCGGACTCTTTTGCCACGTCAACGGCAGTATCGACGGAGATTCCTACGTCGGAGGAGCGCATGGCGGCTGCGTCGTTAATGCCGTCGCCCATGAAGCCGACCACGTGGTTGTTGGACCTGAGCGCAGAGACAACGCGAGCCTTTTGCATAGGGGAGAGCTTTGCAAAGAGCTGGGTCTTCTCGACACGCTCTTTGAGCTGCTCGTCGTTGAGATTCTCTACGTCGCTTCCAAGTAAGAGCTCGTCAACGTGGATGCCCACCTTCTTGCAGACTGCGGCTGCGACGCCTTCGTTGTCACCGGTGAGTACCTTGACCTGCACGCCTCTCTGGTTGAGCTTGGCAATTGCCTCGCGGGCGCTCTCTTTTGGCGGATCCAAGAAGGCCAGGTAGCCGATAAGCACCATGTCGCGCTCATCATCTACGCCAAACTCGCCGACGCCGCGAGGGTCGCTCTTCTGAGCAACGCCAACCACGCGCATACCCTCCTGATTGAGCTGGTAGACGCGGTCCATAACGCTCTTGCGCTGGGCGGGAGTCAGCGGCTTAATCTCGGAGTCCAGGTCAACAAAGGAGCACGCGTTGAGGACTTCCTCGATAGCGCCCTTAGTGATCATCTGCGTCTTGTCAGTTTTAGTGTTTCGCACCACAACGCTCATGCGGCGACGCTCAAAGTCAAACGGGACCTCGTCGATTTTCTCGTACTCAATGCTCAGTAGGTTGGTGGGCAGCTCGTCATTTGAGGTCTTGATGATTGCGTTGTCAATGAGGTTGCGAAGGCCCGTCTGGAAGTAGCTGTTCAGATACGCGTGGCGGAGCACACGAGAATCCTCTTCGCCCAGAATGTTGAGATGGCGCTCAAGTACAACCTCGTCAGCGGTGATAGTACCGGTTTTGTCGGTGCACAGGATGTCCATGGCACCCAGGTTTTGGATTGCGGCTGGATTCTTAACAATAACGTCCTGCTTGGCCATTTGCGTTCCACCGCGAGAAAGGCAAGTGGTCACAATAACAGGCAGCATCTGAGGGGTAATGCCAACGGCAACAGAGACGCTGAAGAGCAGCGCGTCAAACCAGTCACCTTTGAGGAATCCGTTTGCAAAGAACACGATGGGGCACATGATCAGCATGAACGAGACAAGCACCTTGGAGACGGACTTGAGGCCCTCGTCAAAGCTGGTCTCGCCGGCAGGCTGCTGGAGCAGCTCAGACATGGTTCCCACGTAGGATTTGTTGCCGGTTGCAACTACCACTACCGTTGCACTTCCTGACTGAACCGTAGTGCCCGCGAACAGCAGATTTGTGCATTCAGAGAGCGAGAGGGGATAGCGGGTTCCATCTGCGCGACGGCGAGCGTGTACTACACCAGCGGTTTTCTCGACAGGCTCTGATTCTCCGGTGAGTGCGGTCTCGTTGACAAAGAGGTCCTTGGCGTCCAGAACGCGGCAGTCCGCGGGGATCATGTCTCCTGAGGCAAGGCGGATGATGTCGCCAATAACTACCTGTTCAAAGGGGATTTCTTCTCCCAGGGCGGAAGCAAGTTTGGGCTCTTCAGGAGCTTCGTCTTCATCAGCAGCGCCTTCATCGGCAGTGTCTTCATAAGCGGCGTCTTCCTCGAAGTCCGCAAGGTCATCTGTGCTGGCGTCTGGGTCTTGGCTGAACTCTTGGTCTGAGTTCTGGTTTAAGCCCTGCTCAGTGCCCGTGTCATCAAAGTCGATGGGACGACGGATAACTCTTGTGGTTGAGGTCACCATTTTTGAGAGCGCGGCCGCCGCCGAGGCTCCCTTGGAGCTCTGGACAAAGTCGATAATGCCGGAGATAAGCACCATTGCGGTAATGATGACGACGGTTGATGGGTCCTTCTCGCCATCTGCGGCAAGAGCTACGTTAGTGACGTAAGAAATGCCAGCAAGGGCAATCAAAATGAAGGTGAAGGGGCTTGCAAAGCTCTTGAGCAAGCGGATGATAAAGGGCTCTTCAGCGGCGCTGGTAATAACGTTTGGGCCGTCGAGGTCGTATTTTGCCTGCGCAATGTCAATGGCAAGGCCGTCCGGGGTGGTATGGAACTTTCTACAGACGCTCTTTACCGAGTGAGTTGCGGCAAAGGTCAATGACTGTCCAAGCTCTCCTGAGGCGGTCTGGGCTGTCTTTGTTTGAGCTGTCTTTGTTTGGGTTGTGCGCTTCATGATTGCCATGTGCACCTCCGATGATTAGTGGAAACAAATGACTAACTGGTTGGTGTATGACGCAAACTGAAAGCGTTCTGTTATGTGCGAGATTTGAAACAGAATGGTCTGAAACCGGGCATAGATTTATATATCTACAGAATCAAAATAATTACAAACGAGCAGGTAAATCTGTAAATATATAAGTCAATAAGAGTTCTTTCAGTTTCAATTCAGTTGAAATCAAATCTAAAACTTTTTATGAGAGGTTTCTTTATATCCCATACGCACATGAACAGAATCATCGTCGGCTGTCATACGTAAGCCGCTACTTCGACCAGGCATATAAAGCACCTCCTTAAAATTAGGTGTTTTGCAAGAGCAACGTCACTTAAAAAATGAATGTCCGTCCTCAAGCACTCTAAGAGTAGTTGGGTTGACGAGATTGGTCAAGTAATTACTATATACCCTATAAACAGGACATTTATTTAATACATACTGTCGAGAAGAACGTCGGGCTGCAACGTCGAGAAGAGCGTTGCACATCGCGGTGAGTGCCGAACCGAACTGTTGACCAGCAATGTCGAGCGCGGTACTCTTGCAAAGAAGGAGCCTCACATGGGCAAAGTGATTGTATTTGGAAGCCTGAACATGGACATATCCATCGAGGCAGATAAAATGCCTCAGCAAGGCGAGACTATTGGTGGCAAAAATCTTGTTACTAGCCCAGGTGGAAAGGGTGCTAATCAGGCTGTTGCTGCAGCTCGAATGGGTGCGGATGTTCACATGATTGGCGCGGTTGGCGCTGACTCGTTCGGACAAGATCTCAAGCAGTCGCTTATTGGTTACGGAGTCAATGCAGAGCAGGTAGATGAGCTGTCTGGAGTTTCCACTGGTGTTGCTGTGATCGTACGTGTTGGCGGCGATAACCGTATCATTTTGGACCACGGAGCTAATCACGCACGTACAGCTGACGACGTGAAAGCGGTGCTCGATCGCATTGCAGAGCCGGGTGACGTGTTCTTGACGCAGTTCGAGTGCGAGTTGTCGACCACGTTTGAGCTCATCAGATACGCACATGAGCTGGGACTCTATACGATGGTGAACCCATCTCCATCGGCTACCATGACCACCGGTCTTCTCGCCAGCGTGGACGTGCTTTGCCTGAACGAGATTGAGTTTGCGGACCTGTTTGGCGAGGGCAAGATAAGCCCGCTGGCAGATCCCGAGGCTGCAGTGCAGAAGGTGCTTGCAAGTGGCGTGACAACTGCGGTGTTGACGCTGGGTTCCAAGGGCTCAATCGCTGCCGACGCACATGGTATCTACCAGCAGGAATGTTATCGAGTGGAGACCGTGGACACTACCTGCGCGGGCGACACGTTTATGGGCACGCTTGCTGCGTTCCAGGCATCGGGACAGCTAGAGGGGCACGATATCAAGCAGGCACTTGATGTGGCTGCAAAGGCTGCGGCGCTTGCCACCACTAAGGTTGGCGCCCAGCAATCAATTCCAACGTATCAGCAGGTAGTTGAGTTTTAGGTTAAAATTGTAGTGATTATTGCTCCATAATTCGCAGTTTACACGCAGTTCAAATAGCTCCAACCAAGTCCAAACGCAGTCTAAACGCAGTTCAAACGTAACGTACACGCAGCTCAAACGCAGTTCAAACGCACAAAGGAGACTTATGACAACGCTTTCAACTAAGACGCGCGTCATCATTGACACGGATCCTGGCATTGACGACGCCATTGCGCTGGGGTTTGCCCTGGCCGCAAAGGCGCTGGATATCAAGCTTATTACTACCGTGAGCGGAAATGTTGGCATCGAGAACGTCACCAATAACGCTCTCAAGCTGCTCAAATTCTGGAATCAGCATGTGCCTGTTGCGCGTGGCGCTGCCGAGCCTCTGCTCAGAAAACCAATGGACGCAAGCGACGTCCACGGTGCATCTGGCATGAGGGGCTACGAGTTCGACGGCATTCAGCCGGACTGTCTTCTTGAAGAAACCGCACTTGAGGCACAGCATCGCGTCATTATGGAAGGCGCTTCTGCTGGCGAGAAAACCACGCTGGTGACGCTTGGCCCTCTGACCAACATTGCACTGCTGCTGAAAGCATATCCACAGGTCAAAGAGCATATCGAGCGTATTGTCATGATGGGCGGCGCTCTGACCCGCGGAAACCTTGGCGTCATGTCCGAGTTCAACGTGGGCGTTGACCCCGAGGCGGCAAAGATTGTCTTCGCATCCGGCGTGCACGTGGCCATGGTTGGCCTTGAGGTGGGCGACGCTGCTCGCGTGATGCCCGAGGACATCGAGAACATCCAGAACTCCGGCAAGAGTGGTGACATGCTGGTCAAGCTGCTGCTCAACTATCGCGTCCACTACCAGGAGGAGGGCTTTAGCATGTACGACCCAACGGCCGTGGCCTACCTGCTGGCGCCCCAGATGTTTGAGACCAAGGATGTGTTTGTGGACGTTGAGTGCGCTGGAGGCTTAACCGCTGGCTGCACCGTCGTTGACCTGGCCGGATACCTTGGCGAGAAACCCAATGCAACTGTATGCGTTGGCGTTGACCAAAAGGCATTCCGCACTTGGTTTGTCCATCAGATCCAAAAGTGCAACGTCCTCGACGGCTCCGCTTCTGCAGTTGAAGGCGTGCTGCTGGACTAGATGCTGCTGAACTAACATCGTCGCTCCAAAACCTACAAGAAAAAAGCCTCTTCTCGCCGTTGAGAAGAGGCTTTGTTGTGCGTAAAAGTGCTGGTTGGTAACGCAAATTAGCCAATGATGGTCATTACGATAGGAATGACAATCGCAAAAAGCACTGTTGAAGTTGCAACAACGTTAGTTGCAAATTTGACATCAGCCTTACCCTCGTTTGCCAAAATTGGCAGGACGGTCAGTGCTGGAACTGCGGCTTGGATGATAAACGTTCTCGTTTCAAGAACGTTCTGTGCACCAAATACGCCGGTAAATGCTGTAATTACGCCGACCATAATAAGTGGGGCAATGACAAATTTACCAATGAGCGCAACCGCTGTGTCGCGATCAATTCGGACGCTTGAAAGTCCTGTCTCCTGCAAAATAATGCCAATGTAAATCAGCGAAAGTGGCGTTACTAGGTTGCCTAAATACGTAAGACCAGTGTTTACAACTGCTGGAACAGGGATGTTGAACACGAGAAAAACGAGGGCTACTAAGAAACCAAGCAATGGTGGTGGTAACAACTTGCTGATATTGAATTTGTGCTCAGCTGCGTTGTTTTTCTCGCCATCATTTTCTGTTGGCATTGGATCACCGTAAATGAAGAAGATTCCAATCGCCCAGGTAGAAATGGTGTTCATGATGTAGTACACCAAGAAGTACGGTACGGCGTGCTCGCCAAAAAGTGCAAGATTAAGTGGCATGCCAATAAAAATTGTGTTTGCATTTGCAAAGGTATTGAGCATCAAGCCTCGACGACCTGGTTGGACGCGGAAAACGTTGATAACCAAAAATCCTGCAACATATGACAAAGCAAAACTAACAGCAGCAATGAGCACTGATGGACCAAGCTGGAGTAGCTGGTTGAGGGACAAGTTTTTTAGGACCGCTACAAAAATTGATGCAGGAAGTGCCACATTCATGATGAGCTTTGATGCCTGACCAGCAAATGTTTCATTGAGCCAGTTGATCTTCCTAAGAATATAGCCAAGCACAATAATCAAAATGATGGGCAGTACATTTTGTAGCGATGTCAAAAAGACAGACATGTTAGACCTCTAGTTCTTTGTAGACAGGGAACCACTTGAGTGCGTCAACTGCCTCTTTTGCATCGGCAATTGGCTCGCGGTTCAGACCCTGCCTAATTGCTTCCCCTGCAACGCCAACAGCAATACGCTCGGAGAACTCGGTAATCTTGGAGACTGGAGGAAGAATTGCCGCACCAGGCTTTGTGGTGTCGACGATTCCGCCAAGCGAGTGAGCTGCAAGCGAAATCATCTGGTCTGTGAGCAGGCGAGCCTTTGATGCAAGTGCACCAAGTCCAAGGCCTGGGTAAATTAAGGCGTTGTTAGCCTGACCAATTTGGTAGGTTACGCCGTTCAGCTCCACGTCATCGGATGGAACGCCGCAAGCCACAAGTGCGCGACCATCAGTCCAGGTAAGCAGGTCCTGGGCGGTTGCCTCCGCAAGCTTAGTTGGGTTGGACAGAGGGAAGACCATGGGACGCTCACAATGAGCTGCCATTTCGCGGATAATCTCCTCGGTGAAAGCACCATGAACGGTAGAGGTACCAACCATAATGGTTGGGTGGACCGTCTTTACAACTGCTGCCAGGTTAGTGAGCTCATCAGCGTTAGCGAATTCAGAACGCTTGCGAGCAAAAGGCTTTTGCTGTGGAGTGAGGTTGTCCATGTCGTCAAAGAGCAGGCCCTGGCGATCTACCAGGTAGAAGCGCTTGCGAGCCTCTTCACGATCCATTCCCTGGTCCACAAACTCCTGCAGCACACGCTCAGCAATGCCGCAACCAGCAGTTCCTGCACCAAAGCAGAGATATACCTGGTCGACGAGTTTCTCGCCAGAAATGTTGAGGCCACCGAGGATGCCTGCGAGGGTGACAATGCCAGTGCCCTCGACGTCGTCGTTGAAGACAGGGTAGGTGTTCTTGTAGCGGTCCAGAATTGCTGCTGCATGCTCGCGACCGAAATCCTCGAAGTGCAGATAGAGATTAGGGAAGAGCTTCTCAACGGTAGTGACAAAGTTGTCGATGTAGGCGTTGTAGCGGTCCTCGTCAACGCGCTTGTGGCGCTCGCCCAGGTACAGTGGGTCATCAAGGAGTTCCTGGCGATTGGTGCCAGCATCAATAACAACAGGCATAATGCGATTAGGGTCAACACCAGCTGCGGCGGTGTAAACCATGAGCTTACCGACGGAAATCTCAACGCCGTTAGTGCCCCAGTCACCGATGCCCAAAATGGCTTCTGCGTCGGTAACAACAATTAGGTCAATGTCTCTACCTGCGGCTGCATTCTTCAGTGAGGTCTCAAGGTCCTCAGGACGATCGGCGGACAGGAAGCATGCGTACTGCGAGTCAACGTAGCGCTGGGAGTACTGCTCAATGTCAGGCGCGATGGTTGGATCGTAGACGATAGGCATGAACTCTTCGACATGCTTTGAGAACAGGTTATAGAACAACGTACGGTTTTCGGAGAAAAGCCTCATCAGGTAGTGACGCTTGGTCTCGAGGTCATGATACTGCTGGAAGAGTACGTATGCCTGCTCTGCCTGCTCCTCGATGGTCTGGATGTTTGGAGGAAGAAGGCCTACCAGGCCATATTTCTGGCGCTCCTCCTGTGTAAAAGCGGTTCCCTTGTTCAAAAACGGATCATTCAGTAGCTCAAAACCTGTCTTCATGATGCCTCCTTAATGCATCGATTTACTTTAGAGTTGAAACGCAGCACAAAAATTGGCGTGGAAGTGCTTAACGCTTGAGGACTCGAGGCATTGGAAGCATATATTCCTGCAGCAAAACAGCAGCTGTGAAATAAGCCCGAGAGCAATTCGTGTGGATTGTGTTCTGCTCTATTTTTGATAACAATACCCATATTCTGTTATGTATTTACGAGATTTAGAAGAAATTTTCTTCTTTTTTGAAAAACTTTTCTTGTAAAACATATATGTTCACATGTGCATATATAAATTTTGCTAATCCGACAAGGTGGTGTTTCCAAATCCCAAGGTCGTACTTTCAAATCCCAAGGCCGTGCTTTCAGATTCTTTTGTGAGAATCGTTTTAACGGAGAAAAGTAAGACAGAATTAACGCCAACTGCGGTTTTGTTGAGCGCTCGGGGTGCAAGTGGTAAAAAATGCGTTTAGTTGGAATATGCAGCGGCGGTTGATTTTTATGCACGCCATTTACCTGCGGTTTTTCGTTGGATAAAAATAGCAAAATCTGGACACTTTTTGCTACCTGCGCAAATGCAAGTCAGGAATTTCCGTGATTGCGATTTGACTTCCAACTAAACGGATTTTTTACCCAAAAGAGGGGTCAAATTTTGGTGAGTCAAATTTTTGATACAAAAATCCGCATAAACAAGATGGAATATGCAATTTTCTTGGGTGATTGGATGTTGCTCGGTCAATTGGATAGCGGCCAGCCCTCAAAGTGACGTTATTTCACCACAACAGCACCTTCAGGAAGCGCAATATCCGTATCAGTTGCAATTAAAAGGTTGTTACCTGGGGTTTTAGGAGTATCAGGCCACTCGGGCACATACGCGACGTGAGCAAACTCGTGCGCAAAGACGTTTGCCACCTGGGGAAGCAGTGTAGACCCGTGGCCTTCGAGCGGACAGCGAACATCAGCCAGATATACACCGCCATCTGCAAGTTTTTCTTTAACCACTTGTGCACCGGCTGGAGTTCCCAGAGGCCCAAGTGATTTCCGACCAGCAAACACTTCGTTTACCAGCACGTCAATGCTACTAGCATCCGCATCCTGCAGAACCTTCCAGGCGTCGTCCTCGACAATACGCAGCTCACTTGAAGCTGCACCCAGCGCTTCGTCCAGAAAGAAATGCTCGCGCGCAAGCGAGACTATCTTTGGATCAATCTCAATCGCGTCAATAACGCTGCCGCTCATGTGTGTAGCCAGGTGCTTTGGCAGCGAGAAGCCTCCGCCGCCCATGATCACAACGTGGCCCCGAGCAGCCACCTGCTGAATAATCTTCGCTATCATGCGGTGATAGTGGACGCAGAGCTCAAAGCGCAGTTCAGGTGCAATGTAGCTCACGGACTGGAAGGTGCCATTAACGTTGAGCAGCCTAATGGGGGTGCCGTCGGCGTCTTCGGAGTCAAAAATCATCGTGAGGCCAAATTTGGTACGCGTCACAAAAACGCCTCGAGCGCGCAGAATTAACAGAAATAGCTGGTAAATGCCAATAACAGCAAGCCCCGCTACGGTCGACCAGATAAAAAATGTCCAAAAATCATGTAAGACCATGTTAATTCCTTGTTAGTAAGGTTTCCCTCGGTTATACTAGCCGATACGGCGTTTTTTCTGAACGCTTTTACAGGAAAAGATTTTCTGGGGGTTTATATGATTTTAGGACTTGGTATTCCTGAGCTTCTGATTATTGTTGTTATCGTCATGGTTCTCTTTGGACCTAAGAACCTTCCAAAGCTCGGCAAGGCTGTCGGCGAGACCGTCAAGAGCGTTCGTGAGGGCATGGAGTCTGAGACCAAGGAAGAAGCCAAGGAGCCAGAGGCTGAGCTCGTTGAGGACGAAGAGTCCAAGAAGTCCGAGTAACCCCATCTCACACGTATAGACCTACTTGACCCATCAACAGAAAGAACACGATGGACACTACTAAAGAGATTGTACTTACCCCAGAAGGCCGTCAGAAGCTTGTCGATGAGCTGGCTTATCGTGAGGGCGAGAAACACGACGAGATTGTTGAGCGCATCAAAGAGGCCCGTGGTTTTGGTGACCTTTCTGAGAACTCCGAGTATGACGCTGCAAAAGAAGAGCAGTCTCACAACGAGTCCCGCATCAACGAGATTCGCCAGATTCTCTCTGTCGCAAAGGTTGTCGAGGGCGGCAGCAAGCGCAACGTCACTGTTGCAATTGGCACAACCGTCGAGCTTGCTGATGCAAAAGGCAAGACAACTAAGTATGTAATCGTTGGTACTACTGAGACTAACTCCCTTGAGCACAAGATCTCTAACGAGTCCCCAGCTGGCGAGGCTCTTATTGGTCACAAGAAGGGCGACGAGGTTGAGTTCACCACGCCAAACGGCAAGGTGAAGAAGTACACCATTACCTCTATTACTCGCTAGACTGGCACAAAAGATTTTGGTCGCCCCGTGTCCGTCTGGCGCGGGGCGTTTTTACGTGGAGGATACATGTCCGAAGTAGAGAACAACATCGCTGGTAGCTCGGCCGCCGCTGACGCAACCGCCGCCGAGAACGTCGACGCAACCGAGGTCACCCCAGAGGCTTCCATCAACGACGAGCGCGCCCAGCGCAAAGCCCGCCGCCAGGCACTGCTTGACGCCGGCGTTGACCCATACCCAATCAAGTCCACCGTCACCGCTCACGTCGCTGAGCTGGAGGAGCGCTACGCTGACCTCGAGGATGGCCAGACTGGCGAGGAAGTCTATTCCGTCGCCGGCCGCGTCCGCGCCATCCGCAACCAGGGCAAGATCGCGTTTGTCGTGGTAGAGGACTATACCGGCCAGATTCAGCTCTTCTGCCGCATCAACAACCTTGACGAGAAGAACTGGGAGCTCCTGGGTCTTCTCGACCTTGGCGACATCATTGGCGCAACCGGCGCTATCATGCGTACGCGCCGTGGCCAGCTTTCCCTGGCAGTCACCTCGCTGGAGGTCCTCTCCAAGTCGCTGCGTCCTCTGCCTGAGAAGTTCCACGGCCTCACCGACCGCGAGGTTCGTTATCGCCAGCGCTACGTTGACCTCATTATGAACCCCGAGGTCCGCGACGTATTCCGCAAGCGCTCCCAGATCATCTCCATCATCCGCCAGTTCATGGAGGCAGACGGTTACATGGAGGTTGAGACCCCTGTTCTCCAGGAGATTCTTGGCGGCGCAAACGCAAAGCCGTTCATTACGCACTACAACGCGCTGAACACCGAGAACTACCTGCGTATTGCAACCGAGCTTCCGCTGAAGCGCCTGCTTGTTGGCGGACTTGAGCGCGTTTACGAGCTTGGTCGTCAGTTCAGAAACGAGGGCACCGACCTCACACATAACCCAGAGTTCACCTCTATGGAGGCATACGCCGCCTACTCTGACCTGGCCGGCATGCGCGAGCTTTCCCAGAACCTCTTCCAGGAGATTGCTCGCAAGGCTTGCGGCTGCGAGGAGGGCCACGAGGTCATCACCTACCAGGGCACCGAGGTTGACCTCTCCGGCAACTGGCGCGTTGCGTCCCTGGCAGAGATTGCGTCCGAGGTCACCGGCGAGGAGCTCTCCATTGACACCCCTGTCGAGAAACTCCGTGCAGTCCTGGACCGCTATGAGATTGAGTGGAACCCAGAGTGGCAGGCCGGCAAGCTGTTGTTTGAGATCTACGACGAGCTTGGCGAGAAGAGCATCGTAAACCCAACCTTTGTCTGCGATTATCCTGCAGAGGTTTCTCCGCTCACCAAACGCAAGGCAGACGATCCTCGCCTGACCGACCGCTTTGAGCTCATTATCTGCGGCGCAGAGTACGCAAACGCATACTCCGAGCTCAACGACCCTGTTGACCAAGAGGAGCGCTTTGCTGCTCAGATGGAGGCTAAGCGTCAGGGTGACGAGGAGGCCATGGAGTACGATTACGACTTCATCCGCGCACTTGAGTACGGCATGCCACCAGCGGGCGGTATCGGCTACGGTATCGACCGCATGATGATGCTCTTCTGCGATCAGCCTTCTATCCGCGACGTCCTTCTCTTCCCACAGCTCAAGCCCGAGAAACGCTAAGAGCTTGGAACTTTAGCTGCCCCACGCAGCACACAAACACATCAGCCCGGTATCCGCTCGTTGCAGGTACCGGGCTTTTTGTGTGGTTCGTACGAAGGAGAAAAATCCAACGCGAGTCGTATGTTTGCAGAGCCTTCTGATGGGTATAAATCAGAAATATATAGAGAGTTTTGAGAGGTTTCAGCACATGTTTGATAAATTCACTGACAGAGCGCGTAAAGTCATGAGCTTGGCTCAGGACGAGGCTCGCGGTCTTGGCCAGATGTATGTCGGTACCGAGCACCTGCTACTTGCTCTCATCAAAGAGGGGGAGGGCATTGCTGCTCAGGCTTTGGCTAAGCTAGAGGTCTCGTATGACGAGGCTCTGGCAACCGTAAAAGAGCTCACCACGGGCGCAGGAGACCCTATTCCTGGCGGCCACATTCCGTTTACTCCTCGCGCAAAACGCGTGCTAGAGGACGCGTACAGAGAAACCATGACCCACGGTCAGAGCTATATTGCAACTGAGCACCTGCTTTTGGGCATTGTATCCGAGGGTAACGGTCGTGCTATGGATGCCCTGCGTACCATGGGTGTCTCGGGCGATGCCGTAAGAAACGCCGTTGATGAGCTGGTTGCCCAGACTCCAGAAGATGCACCAGCTGGTCCTCGTATGGCAGAGCCTCGCATTGAGGGTGGCATCTTTGGCATGCCTGTTGGCGCTGGTCAGATGCGTCCTAACGCAAACGACGACGCTTCCATGTTGGAGCAGTTTGGCCGCAACCTTACTAAGCTTGCTGCAGATAAAAAGCTTGACCCTGTTATTGGTCGTGACCGCGAGATTGAGCGTGTCATGCAGGTTCTTGCCCGCCGCCAGAAGAACAACCCACTTATCCTGGGCGATCCCGGCGTTGGTAAGACTGCCATTGTTGAGGGCTTGGCTCAGCTCATTGCATCCGGCAACGTCCCTGACATCCTGCGCGGAAAGCAGGTTTGGACGCTTGACCTTGCAAGTCTGGTAGCAGGTTCTAAGTATCGCGGTGAGTTTGAGGACCGCATGAAGAAGGTTGTTGCTGAGCTGGAGAAATCCAAGAATGACATCCTCTTCATTGACGAGATTCACACCGTCATTGGCGCCGGTTCCGCAGAGGGCTCCATTGACGCCGCATCCATCCTTAAGCCGCCGCTGTCTCGTGGAGAAATCCAGGTCATCGGCGCAACTACGGCAGAAGAGTACCGTAAACATGTCGAGAAGGACGCTGCATTTGAAAGGCGTTTCCAGCCAGTCAACATCGGCGAGCCAAATACCGACGACACCATTTCTATCATCCACGGTCTTCAGGACCGCTACGAGAAGCACCATCACGTCCACTACACCGAGGCTGCTATCAAGGCTGCTGTTGCGCTTTCTAGTCGCTACATCCAGGATCGTTTCTTGCCAGACAAGGCTATTGACGTCCTCGATGAGGCTGGCGCTCGCGCGCGCATCCACAAGATGAGCCTTCCACCAGAGATTGCCCAGGTAGACGCAGATCTTCTCCGCGTTCGTACCCAGAAATCTGAGGCGGCAAGCGCTCAAGAGTTTGAGCAGGCAGCCCGTCTGCGTGACCAGGAGAAGTCCTTGGTAGCAGAGAGGGATCGCCTGGAGACTGAGTGGCGTGAGCAGCTGGACAAAAATATCGTTACCGTTGACGAGGACGATATTGCAAAGGTTGTCTCTGGCATCACCGGTGTTCCTGTTTCCAACCTCACCGAGACTGAGGCTTCAAGGCTGCTTCGTACAGAAGACATCCTTCACCAGCGCGTTGTTGGTCAGGACGAGGCTGTTGTTAAGGTTGCAAAGGCGATCCGCAGAAGCCGTAGCCCTCTCAAAGACCCTAAGCGCCCTGGCGGCTCCTTCATCTTCCTAGGCCCTTCCGGCGTAGGTAAGACTGAGCTTGCAAAAGCCCTGGCAGAGTTCCTGTTTGGCTCCGAAGACGCCCTGCTATCCTACGACATGTCTGAGTACATGGAGCGCCACACTGTAGCTAAGCTGGTTGGCGCACCTCCAGGATATGTAGGCTACGATGAGGGCGGCGAGCTCACCAAGGCTGTCCGCAGGCGTCCGTACTCTGTCCTGCTCTTTGATGAGATTGAGAAGGCACATCCAGACGTCTTCAACATTTTGTTGCAGATTCTGGACGAGGGCCGCTTGACTGACGGTCAAGGCCGTCACGTGGACTTCTCCAATACGGTTGTCATCATGACATCCAACATTGGTGCTCGCGAGATTGCCCGCACCAATACTATGGGCTTCTCGTCAGAAGGCTCTAGGGGACTCTCCGACAAAGAGATTACCAGCCGTGTTATGTCCGAGCTCAAGCGCGGATTCCGCCCAGAGTTCTTGAACCGTGTGGACGAGATTGTTGTCTTCAAGTCGCTCTCTACCGAGCAGCTTCGTGGCATTGTTGACCTCATGGTTCTTGAGCTGCGCGATCGCCTGATTGCCAACGGCATGTCCATCGAGCTTACCGAGGCCGCAAAGGATCTGATTGCCAAAGACGGAACCGATCCTGTCTACGGCGCTCGTCCGCTGCGCCGCACCATTCAGTCGATGATTGAAGACCCACTGTCTGAGGAGCTTCTCTCTGGCCAGTGGACCGCAGGCGACATTGTTGCTGTTGATGTTGACGCTGAGGGCAAGAAGCTTGTCTTCACTAAGACCACGGGCGTTATCCCTGAGCCTCGCAAAAAAGAGACAATGGCGCAGCTTGACCAGATGGATGTCAGTATGGGCCCATCATCGCTGCCACAGGGTAGCGCAGGCGGCTCGTCCGACCTGATGTCCTCCGCCGAGTAAGACACTCCGACCCGAGGTTCTGCCTCGGGTCTTTTTGTATCGCAGCTAAAACGCACAGTTCTCTTGGCAGAAGCTGCTGGCGAGAAACCCGTCTTCTCCAAACCGTCACTACACGCGCCGGCAACAAAACCGTATACTTGAAATGTTGAAACAAATTGAAGCTATAAACGTACCAGATCGCAAAACGCAGCCTGTAAGCTGCAAGTAATTGAGGGAGAGCCATGGAGCCAACGCAACTTGATCCAAGCGCAACAGAAAACGAGGACCGTATTGCCACCGCTCTGAAGATGACTGCCCCTGGCACAGCGCTCCGCGTTGCACTGGACATGATTATCGCCGGCCGCTTGGGCGCCCTCATTTGTGTGGGAGATACAGAAAACGTCCTTGCTGCAGGCGGAGACGGTTTCAAACTTGATGTTTCTTTCACAGCAAATCGATTGTTTGAGCTCTGCAAGATGGACGGCGCTGTAGTGGTGGACAAAGACCTCACCAGAATTCTGCGCGCCAACTTCCATCTCAATCCTGACGCAACGCTTCCAACTGCAGAGACAGGCACTCGTCACCGTACTGCTGCTCGCATGAGCTTGCTCACCAAGTCTATTGTGATTGCAGTGTCTTCTCGCCGTTCGTTGATTACGGTCTACGTTAATGGTCACGTTATTCCGCTGAAGTCAGTACCAGCCATTATGTCTACCGTCAACCAGCTTTCGGTTGCTATGCAAAATACACGCCAGCAGCTTGATCGTGCGCTTCTGCGCCTGACTGCTCTTGAGCTTGATAACTATGTCACCCTAGGCGATGTAGCAGGCATCTTCTACCTGTTTGAGTTGCTTTTGAGTGCCGCTGACCAGCTTGATTCTTGTCTTTTGGAGCTAGGTAGCGAGGGAAAAACCACCGCTATGCAGCGTGAGGAATATTTGGGCGGTATCGACGAGGCTTACAACCTGATGATTCGCGACTACGCTGTAGATTCTTCCGCTGAAGAAGCGCGTGCTATTCGCCGCCGCTTCCACGAGACGGCCAACACCGAGCTCCGCTCCGCAGAAAGCGTTGGCCAGATTCTTGGCTACTCCGATGGCCGCGGAGAAGATGCGTCCATGGAGCCTCTGGGCCTGCGCACGCTTTCCCGCGTTCACGTGGTCAACGATGAGATTGCGGCCAGAATTGTTGACGCCTACGACAACCTGCAGCAGCTGCTTCACGTTGCAGAAAACGATACATCAAGCCTCAAATCTCTGGGTGTCGAGAACCCCGGTGCACTTGCTAACAGTCTCCGCAGAATGTGGGGTAAGTCAGAATAATGGCTGCAAGCAGCACCTGTGCAAAGGTCGTGTCAAAGCCACGTCCTTCTCGCCTCACAACACATGGAGCAAAAGCTGATACCGTGGCTGTCATTGTGGCCGGCGGCATTGGCGAGCGCTTTGGATATCCCGACGGCAAGCAGTTTATTTCTGTCTGCGGTCTTCCGCTGATGAGCTGGTCAATCCTTGCGTTTGATCATGCGCCAAGCGTGGCTCACATTGTGATTGCTTGCTCTGACGAGAAACGCGCTGCAGTTCAAGAGGGTGTTTTGGGCAAGCTTGTACTCCACAAGCCTGTTCACTTTGCAACGTCTGGTGCCACCAGACAGGAATCGGTTTACAATGCGCTCCAGGTAGTGCCTGCCGGATATGATTTTGTTTCTGTTCATGATGCGGTTCGTCCGCTCATTGAGGTAGAGACTATTGAGCAGGTCATTGGTGCAGTTCGCAAGTCTCCTAAGATTGCGGGAGCAATTTTGGCTCACCGTGCAACTGATACATTGAAGCGCGTAGATGGTGCAACCATTGTAGATACGCCTGACCGCTCAACGTTCTGGGCTGCTCAGACCCCTCAGGTGTTCAAGACACGCACGCTTCTTGAAGCCCACGAGGTAGCTCGTCAGGAAGGCTACCAGGGAACCGATGACTCGTCATTAGTTGAGCGACTAGGTCTTACGGTGCTGTGCGTTGAGTCACAACGAGAAAACGTGAAGGTCACGTACCCGTCTGACCTTGCAATTGTTGAGGCTACGCTCAGCCGTCGCCTGGTAGAAGGCGCAACCGGAAGTGGGGCTGTAGAGTGAGCATACCAGAGCTTAAAATTGGCCATGGATACGATGTTCATCGCCTGGTAGAGGGTAGAGATCTTATCTTAGGTGGCATCAAAATTGAGCACACCAAAGGTCTTCTCGGCCACTCCGATGCTGATGTTTTGGCTCATGCGCTTATGGATGCTCTGCTAGGAGCTATGCGCGCCGGCGACATCGGCCAGCTTTTCCCCGATACAGACCCTGCTTATGAGGGTGCTGATTCTATGGTGCTCCTGTCCCATGTTATGCAGCTTGTTCGTAATGAGGGCTATGAGCTTCTGGATTGTGATTGCACCGTTGCAGCTCAGGCGCCTAAGTTGCTCCCTCATCGTGATGCTATGAGAAACCGCATGGCAGAGGTCATGGGTGTTTCGCCAGATAAAGTTGGTGTAAAAGCAACCACCACCGAAGGCCTTGGCTTTGTGGGCACTCAAGAAGGCATTGCTGCCTGGGCAGTTGTACTGCTGGGACGTAGCGCGCAATAAGTTATAGCTCTACGATATGGTCGGCTGCCTCCACCACTTTAGGGTCATGAGATATGAGAAGTATTATGTGGTCCTGCTTGACCTTCTTGAGAAGATTAAGAAGAACATCAACACTGTTTTGATCTAATGCAGAAGTTGGCTCGTCAAGCAACATAACACTTGGGTTCATAAGCATCATGCGGATAATTGCAATCTTTTGCTTTTCTCCACCAGAGATAGCAGAGCTTCGTTCACCCAGGCGAACATCAAGATTTTGATCGTCACCAAGCAGTAATTTTTCTAAATTGAACAGCTTGATATAGCTGATTATCTCTTCATCTGTTGGTTGGTTTTTGCAGAGTAGAGTCAGATTATTTCTTACCGTATCGTCAACAATGCTTGGCTCTTGTTCGGTAAATCCAAGAGTATTTTTTCGGAGTTCATACTGATTAATTTGAGTGAGCAAATCCTCATTAATGGCAATATTGCCTGATAGGTGAGAAGACCACTCTCCGTTAATGAGCTTCAGAAATGTTGATTTGCCTGTACCGTTTCCACCGGTAATGGCATATATATTTCCTTTTGCAAAACTACAAGACAAGTTGTTCATCAGTACTTTATTTGTATGTGGATAAGAGAAAGATACATTTGTGCAGGTAATTTGATTGACGTTCTCTGATGGGATGATGCTCCCAACAGGTTCTTGAGGTAAATCAAGAATCTGCTCAATTCGATTAATACTTACCGTAATGCTCTGATAAGCCATGCCAAATTCCATAAGAAGCGTAATAGAACCTAAGAGTGATACAAAATAGCTTGAGATAGTTGCAATATAGCCAGGCTGCAGTGCCCCAAGGAAAATTTGATATGCACAGGTAATAAAGACAATGGCTTGGAATACAGCAATCACAGCATTGTTTAATTCTTGTACGCCAAACTCAAGCTTGTACTGCTCATGAATGGCGCTACGAAGTTTTAGATTGACGGCATAGTGCTGATTAAAGAAACGCTCAAAGAGGGAATGACGCCTGATGAAATCTACATCAGTGAACTGCGAGAGTTCAATCGATCCATACTGGGACCGCAGTTCTTTAGATTCTTTGTATCTTTTATAGGCCGAAGCTTGGATTTGCTTATAGATAATAAAACTCACCAATAACAAAACAGCTGTTACAAGAGCGGTTAATGGGTTCAAATATAAAATAATCGCAAGCGTGCCTATAACAGAGATCATAGTTGTTGTAAAGCTCACACATTGTGCAAGTATAAACATTGAAACGTCATTAGCGTCGTTATTAACTGTCTGGCGGTAATGTCCAGAATCATATGACGAGAAAAACGATGAATCAGCGTGTTGTATCTTGTCAATTAGCTGTCGCTCAATGGTAAATGCGGAGTCAATCTGCAATTGACAATAGCGTATTTTAACAAGATAGGAACAGCCGGCAATAAGGATTCCTAGTGCGGCAACTACAGCACAATAGAAAAGTATTTCACTCCAAGTTGTCCCTGAAATAAAAAGATTAATTACAAATCCAACAAGAAGAGGTTGGATCACCATAAGCGCTGTGACAAAGAATGACAGAAAGAGAAAAATCGCAAGATTGCCTTTATCCAGAATGGTAGATATACAGTAGCGGATAACGTTAAAAAACTTACTCATTCGAATCACCTTCTGAAGTTGTTAAGAGCAAGATTTTTTTGTCTTCTAGTTCTTTGCAGTTTTGATTCAAATATAAATTCTTTAAATTTTGTCCGATAAGTTTAATACAACAAAAAAAACAATCCAGCACTAATCCGTGAACGGTAACAAAATTGAATCTTGATTAGTAAGGTATGGAACTTAAAGGTTTTCCACAAACCGTTTATAC
Source organism: Atopobium sp. (assembly GCA_015258785.1). Lineage (GTDB taxonomy): Bacteria > Actinomycetota > Coriobacteriia > Coriobacteriales > Atopobiaceae > Lancefieldella. The sequence continues at coordinate 63,527 of JABZHP010000002.1, read as the reverse complement.
TTACACCAATACACAATGGTTGCGAGGAGTATGCATGCTTGTCTATAACACTCAGACGCATAAAAAAGAAGAGTTCAAGCCAATCGACGAGGGTAAAATCCGCATGTACGTGTGCGGTCCTACGGTTTACGATCAGATCCACATCGGAAATGCCCGTACCTTCCTCTCGTTTGACGTTATTCGACGTTATCTGATGCACAAAGGTTATGAGGTCACCTTTGCTCAAAATCTGACTGACGTTGACGACAAGATTATTCAGCGCGCCATTGAGCAGGGAAGGACTGCTCAAGAGGTTTCTGAAGAGTTTTCTCAGGCGTTTATCGAGCAGATGCACCGTTTCAATATTCTAGATCCGGATATTCGTCCTCGCGCAACGCACGAGATTGAAGCCATGCTTCAGATGATTCAATCTTTGATTGAGCAGGGCTATGCTTACGCGGTGCCTTCGGGCGACGTGTACTTCTCGGTACGTTCTGACCACGGCTATGGCGTACTTTCTGGTAGAGATCTTGATCAGCTTCGCGCAGGTGAGCGCGTTGAGGTTAATGACGAGAAACGCGATCCATTTGACTTTGCACTCTGGAAAGCTGCAAAACCTGGTGAGCCTAGCTGGCCAAGCCCTTGGGGAGAAGGTCGTCCAGGTTGGCACAGTGAGTGCTGCGCCATGATTCATCGCTACTTGGGAACTCCAATTGACATTCACGGCGGTGGGTCTGATCTGGTATTCCCTCATCATGAGAACGAGACCGCGCAGGCATCTTGCGCCTGGCACGCTCCTCTCGCCAATTATTGGATGCACACCGGAATGCTTCGCGTTGACGGTGAGAAGATGTCCAAGTCTTTGGGCAACTTCTACACACTCAAGGAAGTTTTGGACAAGTACCCTGCAGATGCAGTAAGACTTTTGATGCTTCAGACGCACTATCGTGCACCACTTGATTTCTCGTTTGAGCGCCTTGAGGGAACCGTTGGTACGCTTGAGCGTATGAAGACCTGCGTTGCAAATCTCCGTTGGGCTTTCAAGCAGTCTTCTGCTCAGCACGAACTTTCCGATGCTGATTGCACGCTTGCTGAGGCAATCAATACAGCTCAGAGCGAGTTTGACGCTCAGATGGATGATGATTTCAACACCGCAGGAGCACTTGCTGCTATTTTTGCGCTGGTAACTGCTGCAAATACGTATCTTGCAGAGGTTGGTCAGAACGTTGGTGCAAGTCCTGTTCTCCGTGCAGCAGATATGTTGTGCGAGCTCACGGGAGCTTTGGGAATTGATTTGACTCAGGCGGCGTCTACCTCTGATTTACCAGAAGAGCTTGTGGCGCTTGCCGCCCAGGTGGCAGGCTATGAGGGCGCGTCAGCTGACGAGGCTGCAGAGGCTTTGCTTGCTGCTCGTCAGGAGGCTCGTTCCCAGAAGAACTGGGCAGTTGCTGATCAAATTAGAGACGGTATTGCCGAGCTTGGACTTTTGATTGAAGATACCGCCGCTGGCGCTCGACTTAAGCGTAAGGCAGACTAACTATGGCAAGAAATCAGCGTTCTACCTCTAAAAATACTCGTTCCGAGGGCGCTGCCGGCCGCGGTGGCTCCACTGGTCGCAGTGGCGCTGCAGGTCGCAGCGGCACAGGTCGCGGGGGCGCAGGTCGCGGCTCCAAGAAGGCTGCCGACTGGGGCGGTTATTTCGGCGCCAAGAATGGCCAGGGCTCCAAAGGTGGTCGCTCCGCACAAGGCGCACGCGCAACTCAGGGCACCCGCGGACAGAAAGGCGCTGGTGGACAGCGAGGTGCTGGTGCTGGACGTCCCGGTAACAAGAAGCCTGCAACCGATCTTATCGAGGGTCGTCGCGCAGTAGCGGAGGCGCTGACCGTTGGTATTCCTTTGAAGAATGCACTGGTACAAGCTGCAAGTGGGCAGAAGGACCAGGAGATTGAGGCTCTTGCACGTCAGCTTGAGCAGGAGGGTATTCCTGTCGAGCGTGTTGCAAAGCCCGTACTTGACTCGCTTTCAAGCCATGGCGCTCACCAGGGTGTTATTGTCCGTACGCAGCCGTTTGCCTACGCTGACCTCTCTGAAATCATCCAGCGCGCTGGTTCAGAAAACGCTCTGGTTGTGGTCTTGGATCACGTCACTGACGAGGGAAACTTTGGTGCAATTGTAAGAAGTGCCGAGGTAGTTGGCGCAGCCGGCGTTGTTATTGCAAACGCTCGCGCCGCCCGAGTTGGCGTTGGAGCATACAAGACTTCCGCAGGAGCTGTGCTTCACCTGCCAATCGTTCAGATTTCTAATCTGCCGCGCGCTCTTGAAGAGCTTAAAGCCGCAGGTTTTTGGACATGTGGCTCCACCGAGCACGCTACTCAGTCCGTGTGGGAGGCTCCTATGGGAGGTCGCCTTGCACTTGTCATGGGCTCTGAAGGTTCAGGAATTTCTCGCCTTATGCTCGAGAAGTGCGATTTTACGTGCAAACTTCCTCAGTTTGGCCAGGTAGAGTCCCTGAACGTTGCTCAGGCAACAACGGTCATGTGCTACGAGTGGCTCCGCAGGACTCAGGAAGCGTAAGCTCAGGAAGCCCAGGAAGCCCAGGAAGCGTAAGGTATGGCTCAGAAAAAATCGCTGCTTGTAGTCGATGGCTATAACGTCATGTTGGCAACTCCTCGCTATGAGGCGTTGCTGGATGAGCGTGGCTCTTCTGCACAAGAAACCGCTGCTGAGAGAGCCTATCACCTCAACACCGATCCGTTTTATCGCGCCCGTTTTGCGCTCATTTCTGACGTTGCCACGTTTGCGCAGGGCACCTACGAGGCCGTTATTGTGTTCGACGGAAAGGGAAATGTAAACGACGAGCGCCCGGAGCGCACCCACGCTGGCGTGCAACTGGTTTTTTCCGAGACCGGGGAGTCCGCAGATAGCGTCATCGAGCGCCTGGTCACGGACGCGCGAGAGGCTGGTCGCAAGGTATTTCTGGTCACGTCGGACAGGGACATTCGTGCCACAGCCGGCTTTGGCCCCGGCGAGGTCACGCGCATTGCAAGCGCAGCGCTGGTCCACGAGATTTCCCAGGCAGATAACGTTGTCGAAGAGATGCGTCGCGATCAGGTCAGTACGCGCATGACGCTTGAAGACCGTATTTCTCCAGAACAGCGCGAGAAACTCTGGAAGCTGCTAGGCAGATAGGTGACCAGGTCAGCGTCTTACGTACGCGATGTGCCAACGTGCTCGACCGCACCAATGCGTCCGGCGCGCCTGGGCGCAATCAGCGCGCCTGATTTCTGCAAAGAATCTGTAAATTCTGCCTAAAAACGTTAAAGAATCTGTGGATTTGCCTGATTTCATCAAAGAATCGGTGGCTCAAATACAGATTCTTTGCACTTTTCAGGCGGCCTTTGAAGCGCGCGAGATTGCCCCTCCATGGAGCCTGATTTTCTCGCCATGTCTGAGTGATTTGCCGGAAAAGCTCACCGAGTCTGAGCTATTTGCCGGTTTTTCTCGCCAAGTCTGAGTAAGTTTACTCAGACATGATGCAGTTTTCAGGCGGCCAGACTTGATGGGCAGCGAATTTGCACCAAGCTAGCGCCCACAGAAGGGAAGTGCTCCTACATGCTGCATCGACCAGTTTGTGGAGAAAAATTTCTCGAAAATTGAGACTAGACCAAAGACAGAAAAGTCTATAGAATATCCTCTGCACTTGATGCCGCTATAGCTCAGCTGGTAGAGCAACTGACTTGTAATCAGTAGGTCCCGGGTTCGAAGCCTGGTGGCGGCACCACTTGAATTTTCAGCCAGGCATCGCCTGGCTTTTTTCGTGCGAATTTTAGGGCATTCGCGACGTATCGCGTATGGCTCCTACAGATAACCGCTAAAGCCCGTGCCCGTTTGGCGAGAAAACCGCTTATAATTGTGGAAAAAATTTGATAAGATACGCCCGGTTGGGTGGATTACGTTGACAAGATTTTTATTCAATCGTAATATTTTCCCGCTTACGAGGTAATACAGAAGTTCAACGAGACTTTCTGCGTACGTTAAACCGCAAGGTACAGCGTACTAATTACTTCAAGAGTGCTTGAAAACGGCATTTGGGGATATGGCACAGCGGCAACTGCGGCGGACTGTAAATCCGCTCCCTCTGGGTTCCTTGGTTCGAGTCCAAGTATCCCCACCACGCCCGTGTAGCTCAGTAGGTAGAGCACTTCGTTGGTAACGAAGAGGTCACCGGTTCAAATCCGGTCGCGGGCTCCATTTTTCAAGCGGCATTTATGCCGGCGTAGCTCAGCTGGTTAGAGCACACGGCTCATACCCGTGACGTCACTGGTTCGAATCCAGTCGCCGGTACCAGACTCTTTACGGCGTACATGTCCTAGACATTTGCGCCGTTGAGTATAAACAGACGTTTTTTCACCACGGTCTAGCCCGAGGGTTAGTTCCAGAAGGAGGATTGGCAATGGCCAAGGAAAAGTTTGACCGCACAAAGCCACACGTAAACATCGGTACCATTGGTCACGTCGACCACGGTAAGACTACCCTTACCGCAGCAATCACCAAGGTTCTCTCTGAGACCGAGGGCTGCAAGGCAGACTATACCGCCTTCGAGAACATCGATAAGGCTCCAGAGGAGCGTCAGCGTGGTATTACCATTTCCGTTGCTCACGTTGAGTACGAGACTTGGGAGCGCCATTACGCTCACGTCGACTGCCCTGGCCACGCAGACTACATCAAGAACATGATTTCTGGTGCAGCTCAGATGGACGGCGCAATCCTCGTTATTGCTGCAACCGATGGTCCTATGGCTCAGACTCGTGAGCACATCCTTCTTGCACGTCAGGTCGGCGTTCCTTACATCGTCGTCTTCCTGAACAAGTGCGACATGGTCGACGATGACGAGCTCATCGACCTCGTCGAGATGGAGACCCGTGACCTTCTCTCCGAGTACGACTTCCCAGGCGATGACCTTCCAATCATCCGTGGTTCCGCTCTCGGCGCTCTTAACGGCGAGGAGAAGTGGGTTGAGTCCATCCGTGAGCTCATGCACACTGTTGACTCCTACATCCCAACACCAGCTCGTGACAACGAGAAGCCATTCCTGATGGCAATCGAGGACGTCATGACCATTTCTGGTCGTGGTACCGTTGCTACCGGCCGTGTTGAGCGTGGTGAGCTCAAGCTCAACGATCCAGTCGAGATCGTTGGTATTAAGCCAACTCAGAACTCTGTTGCTACCGGCATTGAGATGTTCCGTAAGACCATGGACTTCTGCGAGGCTGGCGACAACGTTGGTATTCTTCTTCGTGGTGTTAAGCGCGAGGACATCGAGCGCGGTCAGGTTCTCTGCAAGCCTGGTACCGTTACTCCACACAAGAAGTTCACCGGTGAGGTTTACGTTCTTACTAAGGAAGAGGGCGGCCGTCACACCCCATTCTTCTCTGGTTACCGTCCACAGTTCTACTTCCGTACAACTGACGTAACCGGCGACATCTACGAGCTCACCGATGCAAACGGTGGCAAGGTAGAGATGGCTATGCCTGGCGACCACATCACCGTTGGTTGCGAGCTCATTCACCCAATCGCTCTTGAGCAGGGTCTGAAGTTCGCTATCCGCGAGGGTGGCCACACCGTCGGCGATGGCCGTGTTTCCACCGTCATCGAGTAACTTCTTTTAAAGTTGCTAACTTGCCCGGCGTGCTTTTTGCGCGCCGGGTTTTTTGTCGAGAAAAAATATGTGAACGCCTAGAGTAATTAGAGAAAAGTATTGACATCTCTGGGTAGTGGGTGCTAACCTAAGCAACCGCGTCACATTTCGAGAATACATCTCGTGACCGTGTTCAGGAGGATCAATGCGTACACTCGTTACTCTCGCCTGCACTGAGTGCAAGCGTCGTAATTACACTACGGACAAGAATAAGTCCAACAACCCAGATCGTATGGAGTTGAAGAAGTACTGCCCATGGTGCCACAAGCACACGGTACATCGCGAGACCCGCTAGGCTAGGTGGGTTCGTTCTAGGCCAGTAGCTCCAATGGTAGAGCGGCGGTCTCCAAAACCGTTTGTTGAGGGTTCGAGTCCTTCCTGGCCTGCCAGATAACTTCACCGGCCTTCCCATAAGGGTTGGCCGGTTTGTATGTAGGTATAACATCCAAGGGAGCGTAGGATGGCAAATAAGGAGCGCAATAAGAGGAGCGCACGTAAGGCTCGCGCAGAAGAGCGCGCCCAGCGTGAGGCCCTTCAGGCTGAAGCTACTCCTGAAGCTTCTGCTAAGGTCACTAAGGCCGAGGCAAAGAAGCAGGAGAAGTCCATTCAGCGTAACGCTAACCCTGGCTTCTTTGGCCGCCTGGGTGCTTATTTTGCAGGCGTTCGTACAGAAATGCACCGCGTTGTGTGGCCTTCAAGCTCTGAGCTTGCTGGTTTCTCTGTAGCCGTAATTGCAACAATCATTTTCTTTGGCTTGGTAACTTGGCTGGTTGATACTGGCATTGTTGCTGGTCTCGTCGCCTTTACTGGACTGAGGGGATAATCAATGGCTAAGCGCTGGTATGTAGTTCACACCTATTCAGGTTATGAGAACAAGGTAAAGACAGACCTTGAGCACCGTATTGAGACCTATGGCCTTGAGCGTGCTGTTGTTGATATTCAGATTCCTACTGAGGAAGTTACTGAAGTCAAGGACGGCGGCAAGCGCGAGACCAAAGAGTCCAAGGTTTTCCCAGGTTATGTTCTTGTTCGCATGGAGCTGGATGACAATACTTGGGCTGTTGTTCGCAACACCCCAGGCGTAACTGGTTTTGTTGGCATTGACGGCAAGCCAGTTCCTCTGCGTCGTGATGAGTTCGATAAGATCATGCGTCGCGGCGGTATGAAGACGGGTAGCCCTGTACCTAAGCGTACAGCAACCAATATTGAGGTCGGTCAGGCAATTCACGTTCTTTCTGGTCCTCTCGCCGACTTCGACGGAACTGTTTCTGAGGTCAACGCAGAGTCCGGCAAGATCAAGGTTATGCTCACCATCTTTGGTCGCGAGACTCCGGTTGAGCTCACCATGGATCAGATTTCCCTGATAGACTAGTAACTAACGGCTTATCCCGCACTTCTCGTCCCTTGTGGATTGCTTCTCGGGAGTGCGCGAGAATAGACTCAAACGTATTCAAACAGGAGGCTTAACATGCCCGCAAAGAAGGTTGTTAACTTTATTAAGCTGCAGATTCCTGCAGGCCAGGCAAACCCAGCTCCTCCAGTAGGACCAGCTCTGGGTGCTGCACAGGTCAACATTATGCAGTTCTGCCAGGCATTCAATGCTGCAACTCAGGACAAGGCTGGCGACATCATCCCAGTCGAGATTTCTGTTTACGAGGATCGTTCCTTTGACTTCGTAACCAAGACTCCTCCAGCAGCTCAGCTCATCAAGAAGGAGCTTCACCTCAAGGGTGGTTCCGGTGTTCCTCAGCGCGATAAGGTTGGCCAGCTCTCCCAGGAGCAGCTCACCAAGATCGCTGAGATCAAGATGCCTGACCTCAACGCAAACGACATTGAGGCTGCAAAGAAGATCGTCGCTGGTACCGCTCGTTCCATGGGTGTAACCATCGCCGAGTAGTGTTTACTCCCGTCAGCCATTTGTGTGGCTGACGGTTGTTTTGTCAGAGCATCCGACGTTAGTGCACGTAGTTGGGTTTCTCGCTAAGAGAGCGTAACTATGGACGGAAGATGCAGGAGTGGGAGGGCAGACGCCCGCTAACCACAGGAGGTACATAATGCCTAAGCACGGAAAGAACTACAAGAATGCAGTTGCCAAGGTAGACGGTGCAAACCTCTACAGCCCAAAAGAGGCAGTAACCCTGTCTAAGGAGCTTGCAACTGCTAAGTTTGACGAGACCATTGAGGTAGCTATTCGCCTTGGTGTCGATACTCGTAAGGCTGACCAGAACGTTCGCGGTTCCATCTCTCTGCCTCACGGCACTGGTAAGTCCGTTCGCGTTGCAGTCTTCGCAGAGGGCGAGAAGGCCCGCGAGGCTGAGGCAGCTGGCGCTGACATCGTCGGTGGCGACGAGCTCATCGCAGAGGTCGAGAAGGGCATGCTTGACTTTGACGCAGCAATCGCAACCCCTCAGATGATGGGTAAGGTTGGTCGTCTTGGTCGTGTTCTTGGTCCTCGTGGTCTTATGCCTAACCCTAAGCTCGGCACCGTTACCATGGATGTTGCAAAGATGGTTAACGAGCTCAAGGCTGGTCGTGTTGAGTATCGTGCAGACCGTTTTGGTATCTGCCACGTTGCAATCGGCAAGGCTTCTTTTGAGGTCCAGCAGCTTGTTGAGAACTATGGCGCACTGATCTCCGAGATCATCCGCGTCAAGCCATCCAGCGCAAAGGGTAAGTACGTCAAGACCGTTGCTATTTCCTCTACTATGGGCCCTGGCATCAAGGTTGATCCAACCAAGGTTCGTAACCTCATGGAGGACTAAGCTAAACGCTTAGAAGTACCTAGCACGTTTAATCCGGTATCTGCTTGCAGGTACCGGATTTTTCTTGTGGCGAGCGTGCGGTGTAGGCGTGGACTCGGCTTGCAATGCGCGTGCGGTTCGAGGCGTTGACTCGGCCTGCAATGCGCGTGCGGCTTGTAGGCGGTTTGCGACTAAGGTGCGATTGTGCCGCGTTTGAGTTGGAGCTGCAGCTCGACCGCCTATCTCGTCAAATTTTTGTGAAGAGAAAGAAATTATGCACTCAACCTTGACTCGCGTTGATTTTTGCTGCACAATATCCAACGCAAGACAGACGTCTTGTAGTTGCACGTTCGCTGCCAAAGACAGCCGGCGCCTTGGATCCAAGGCTTAATGGGAATTCCCGCCTGCCGAGGTGGTCTTGAGATTAGTACATCCAGACCCCGCTTTGGTTGCCAAAGTGGGGTCTTTTCATGTGAGGGCCGCACCTGTTGGCGCTCGTGCCCGAGACATGATAAAGGAGGTGTACTACATGCCAGCTCAGTCTAAACTTGATTTGCTCGAGAAGGTTTCCGCTTCTCTCGACAATTCCAAGGGCCTGTTTGTTATCGACTATCGTGGTCTCTCCGTAAAGGAGACTCAGGAGCTTCGCCGCGCACTTACCGCAGCAGGCGCTCACATGAAGGTCTACAAGAACAACATCGTCAAGATTGCTCTTAAGAACGCTGGTATGCCAGAGATTGACGAGATGCTCGCCGGTACCTGCGCATACGTTTTCTATGAGAATGATCCTGTCGAGGCCGCTAAGGTCATCAAGGATCAGGCCAAGAAGCTCAAGAAAGTTGAGTTCATTGGTGGTATCGCTGATGGTCAGGCACTTACTGCTGACGAGGCAAAGGCTTACGCAGATCTTCCTTCTCGCGAGGAGCTCATTGCAAAGCTTGTCTTCGTTGTTGCAAGCCCACTTACCGGTATTGCACAGGTTTGCGCTGGTCCAGCTCGTGGACTCGCAACCGCTCTTTCTGCAGTCGCAGATCAGAAGAACGCTGCATAAGCAACGTTTTGTTGTACCCGCGCATTGGCGCAAACCGCGTGAGAGTGCAAACGCACTCAAACGTACATATACAAGCCGGGCTTTTGCCCAGATGCAGTACAAAGGCTGCATCGTTTAAAAAGGAGAATTGACATGGCTGTCACTAAAGATGAGATCATTGAGGCCCTTAAAGAGATGCCAGCACTCGAGCTTTCTGAGCTCGTTCACGAGCTTGAGGACGTCTTTGGCGTTTCCGCTGCTGCTCCTGTAGCTGTCGCTGCTGCTCCTGCAGCTGGTGGCGCTGCTGAGGAGGCAGAGGAGAAGACCAACTTTGACGTTGTCCTCGAGGGCTTCGGCGACAACAAGATCGGCGTCATCAAGGTTGTCCGTGCTCTTACCAACCTTGGTCTCAAGGAGGCAAAGGAGGTCGTCGAGGGTGCTCCTAAGGCAGTCCTCGAGGGCGCTAAGAAGGAGGACGCTGAGGCTGCTAAGGCTCAGCTCGAGGAGGCTGGCGCTACTGTCACCCTTAAGTAAGTCCATTCTACATTGCTTACTGGAGAGGTCAGACTTCGGTCTGACCTCTTTTTGTTTGCCTGGCGAGAAACCCATGCGCTCGCAGCGCATGAAGCGGAGGTGCTTCTGCAGCAGCCGGAAAAGCGCATCAAGCTTGGCGCTTTTGCAGCAGCCTGAAAAGAGCATCAAGTCTGAGCTGTTTGCCGGATTTTCTCGCCATGTCTGAGTGATTTGCCTGTTTTTCTCGCCTTGTCTGAGTACTTTTGCTCAGACTTGGTGTCCATTTCAGGCGCATAAATCCTGCGTGATTGCCCTAGCTTCCTGCGTGACATGCCCCAGCTTCCTCGCGCCTGATTTCTACAAAGAATCTGTAACTTTTGCCTAAAAACGTAAAAGAAACTGTGGATTTGCCTGATTTTGTCAAAGAATCGGTGGCTCAAATACAGATTCTTTGCACTTTTCAGGCGCGTGCAGCAAAAAGCCGGCGCACCTGGCGAGAAACCCGCGCGCTTGCAGCCACGCTCGCACTCGCGCCTGGCGAGAAACCCGTGTGCTCGCAGCGCATGGGGCGCCATGCGAAGCGATGTGGCAGGGGAGCGCCGCTCACCGAAAGCGATTTCTGCTTCCGTGGACCTTCTCCACAAAATCTTCATAACTGGAAAAGACGAGTTAGTTAAGGATTTACCTGCAACGTAACGTTTGTGCAGTTGAAAAACATAAACGCGATAATATAGTCAAAACGTCTTAAAAAATCAAGTGTTTTTCTGTTGACGCGCATTAAAATCTTGACTAAATTACTAGGTTGCGACAATTGCCACCTTCCACCCTTTTGAAGGAGGACAACCTGGTGTCTACCGCTAAAAAGACTTCCCTCACCACGCCTCAGGCGCATACTGGACGCAGGACGTTCAGTAAGATTCCCGCAGCTATGGAGCTGCCAAATCTGATTTCTGTACAGAAGGAATCATTTGAGCGCTTTATGGGAGAGGGCCTTGCAGAGTCCTTCGCTGAGTTCTCGCCAATTGAGAACAGCGCTGGAACCATGCAGGTCACCTTTGGTGACCATCAGTTCGGCGACCCTGCCAATTCAATGGCTGAGTGTCGTGCAAAAGACATTTCATATCAAGCACCTCTTTTTGTTGACGTCCGTTTTGTCAACAAAGAGACTGGTGAGATGAAGGAACAGCTTGTCTTCATGGGTGATTTCCCACTGATGACTGAGCGCGGTACCTTCATCATCAACGGTTCTGAGCGCGTTGTGGTTTCACAGCTCGTCCGTTCACCTGGCGTGTACTTCTCGTCAGAGATGGACAACGGTGTTCTGGTCCACAAGTCTCAGTTCATTCCTGCACGTGGTGCATGGCTTGAGTTTGAGGTTGATAAGCGCGGCCACCTGGTCGTCTCCATTGACCGCAAGCGTCGCCAGAGCGCTACCGTCTTCCTCCGTGCACTTGGCATTGCTGTTACCGATGACGAGATCCTCTCGCTCCTTGGTGATTCCGATGTTGTTCGCAACACACTTGAGCGTGACGTTGCAACCACACGTGAGGATGCTCTTATCGAGATTTATCGTCGTCAGCGTCCAGGCGAGCCACCAACTGTTGACTCCGCCCGTTCTCTGCTTGACGGCCTCTTCTTCAACGAGCAACGCTATGACCTTGCTCGCGTTGGTCGTTACAAGATCAACAAGAAGCTTGAGGAAGAGATTCCTGCAGATGTTCGTGTCCTTACCAAAGAGGACATTGTCGCAGCTCTTCAGTACCTTCTTGCAGTGCATGCAGGTGATGAGTCTAAGCACCTTGATGACATTGACCACTTTGGCAACCGCCGCGTCCGTACCGTAGGCGAGCTGGTCCAGAACCAGTTCCGCATTGGTATGAGCCGCATGGAGCGCGTTGTTCGTGAGCGTATGGCATCTCAGGACGCAGACGACATCACTCCACAGTCTCTGATCAACATCCGTCCAATTGTTGCTGCAATCAAGGAGTTCTTCGGTTCTTCTCAGCTTTCGCAGTTCATGGACCAGGCAAACCCACTTGCTGGTTTGACCCACAAGCGTCGTCTTTCTGCTCTGGGACCTGGCGGTCTTGCAGGACACAAGTCCGGCTCCAGCCGTCGTACCAACGTTCCTACCGCAGTCCGCGACGTTCATAACTCGCACTACTCCCGTATGTGCCCAATCGAGACTCCTGAGGGACCAAACATTGGTCTTATCGGCTCCTTGGCACTGTACGCTCACGTAAATGAGTACGGCTTTATCGAGGCTCCTTATCGTAAGGTCACAGGCGGTGTTGTCTCTGACGACATTGTCTGGATGACTGCAGACGAGGAGGAGAATCACATTATTGCTCCTGCTAACACCCCAATTGACCCTAAGTCTAAGAAGTTTGTTGAGGTTGATGCAGACGGCAAGATTGTTGATGCAGACCGCGTTATTGCACGTACCCGCGACTTCGACGGTTCCTTCGGTGCACCTGCACAGGTTCCTGTTGAGGACGTTGACTACATGGACGTTTCTCCACGTCAGCTTCTCTCCGTCGCAGCTAACCTCATTCCATTCCTTGAGCACGACGACGCAAAGCGTACCCTCATGGGTGCAAACATGCAGCGTCAGGCAGTGCCTCTGATTCAGTCCCACGCTCCATTTGTTGGAACTGGTATGGAGGGTCGCGCAGCTCAGGACTCTGGTGAGCTTATTTGTGCAGAGTTTGCCGGCGAGGTCACCGAGGTTGATGCAGCTCACGTTGTCATCTACTCCGATGAGCACGGTTCTCAGCGCTACGATCTTCCTAAGTACGAGCGCTCCAACCAGTCCACTTGCATTAACCACCGTCCAATCGTCACTGTTGGACAGCAGGTCGAGAAAGGCCAGCCAATCGCAGACGGTCCATCTGTTGACCACTCTGAGCTGGCACTTGGTGCAAACCTTACCGTTGCTTACATGCCATGGGAAGGCTACAACTACGAGGACGGTATTATCGTCTCCGAGCGCGTTGTTCAGGAAGACCTCCTGACCTCCGTTAACATTTCCCGCCACGAGATTGATGCTCGTGACACCAAGCTTGGTGCTGAGGAGATTACCCGCGAGATTCCAAACCTTGGTGAGGACATGCTCGCAAACCTCGACGATGACGGTATCATCCGCATCGGCGCTGAGGTTGGCCCTGGCGATATTCTGGTTGGTAAGGTCACTCCTAAGGGTGAGACTGCTCTGACCGCAGAAGAGCGCCTGCTTCGCGCAATCTTCGGTGCTAAGGCACACGATGTTCGTGATACTTCCCTTAAGATGCCACACGGCTCCTATGGCCGCGTTGTTGACGTTGTCCGCTTCAGCCGTGAGGCTGGAGACGACCTGCCTCCAGGAGTAAACGACCTGGTCCGCGTCTTTGTTGCTCAGCGCAGAAAGATCCAGCAGGGCGATAAGATCGCTGGTCGTCACGGTAACAAGGGTGTTATTTGTAAGGTTCTCCCTGTTGAGGACATGCCTTACATGGCAGACGGTACCCCAGTAGACGTTATTCTCGACCCACTGGGCGTTCCTTCTCGTATGAACGTTGGTCAGCTGCTTGAGTGCCACCTTGGTTGGGGCGCTGCACACGGTTGGGATGACGATGACGCAGATTCTAAGCGTTACGTTGAGGGCCCAATTCCTGTTGCAACACCACTCTTTGACGGTGCTACTGATGAGTCCGTTGCAGAGATTGTTCGCCGCACCAACATCAACATGATCAACAAGGCTCTCAAGGAGTACGGCGAGGACATGCGTGAGGAGTTTGTTCCACAGCTCAACGAGCGTGGTAAGACTACCCTCTACGATGGTCGTACCGGCGAGGCATTCAAGAGCCCAATTACCGTTGGTGTTTCTTACATCCTGAAGCTCGGCCACATGGTTGACGATAAGATTCACGCACGTTCAACTGGTCCTTACTCTCTTGTTACCCAGCAGCCTCTGGGTGGTAAGGCACAGTTCGGCGGTCAGCGCTTTGGTGAGATGGAGGTTTGGGCACTGTATGCATACGGTGCTGCTAACGTCCTCCAGGAGATCCTCACCGTTAAGTCTGACGATACCAACGGCCGTGTTAAGACCTATGAGTCCATTGTTAAGGGCGAGAACATTCCTACTGCAGGAATTCCTGAGTCCTTCAAGGTTCTGGTCAAAGAGATTCGCTCCCTGGCACTTGACATTGAGCCAATCTCCTATCGTAAGCGTACAAATACCGCAAAGGTCACAGATCCTGAGGAGAAGAACGCTGTTGAGATCCTCAACGACCTTGGCTTCACTGAGGTAACCGCTTCCGACCTGTCCCAAGACGCTGAGGGTGCATCCGCACTTGTAGGCGACGCGACCACCGATAAGGAGTAGCGACTGTGGCAGATTTCGATTCCACTGAATTTGACGCTATTAAAATTTCTCTAGCGTCTGCTGATGATATCCGCGGTTGGTCCTATGGCGAGGTAAAGAAGCCTGAGACCATCAACTACCGTACCCTTAAGCCAGAAAAGGACGGTCTTTTCTGCGAGAAGATCTTTGGACCTGTAAGGGACTGGGAGTGCGCCTGCGGTAAGTACAAAGGCATTCGCTTCAAGGGCATTACCTGCGAGCGCTGCGGTGTTGAAGTAACCACCGCAAAGGTTCGTCGTGACCGCATGGGCCACATCGAGCTTGCTGCTCCTGTAAGCCACATCTGGTACTTCAAGAGCCCAACCAGCTTCCCACTGGCACGTCTTCTTGACATCAAGAGCAAGGACCTCGAGAAAGTCCTCTACTTTGCATCTTACGTAATCACCAGTGTTGATACTGAGGCACGTGAGGCTGACGTAGACGATCTTCGTGAGGAGCTTGCAGCAGACCTCGAAGAGCTTGACGCAGAGCGTGACGATCAGATCGCACGTCTTCGCGAGCAGGGCCAGCCACAGGATGACGAGTTTGGCGATTTTGAGCCTCTTTCTGAGGATGAGATTCGTGCAGGCGTCGCTGATCTTGAGGAAGAGTACGAGGAAGAGAAGACACTTCGTCGTGAGGCTTTCGAGAAGTTCATGCAGCTTGAGACCAGAGAGCTCATCTCCGATGAGGGTCTGTTCTCCGAGCTTAAGCGCTACTATGGCATCTACTTCAAGGGTGGCATGGGCGCAGAGGCAGTACGTGACCTTCTCTCCAACATTGACCTTGAGAAAGAGGCCAAGGAGCTCCGCGCTATTATCGCCAATGAGGATGCTCAGAAGCAGAAGCGCGAGAAGGCCATTAAGCGCCTTGAGATTGTTGACGCTTTCCTTAAGGGCGGCAACGATCCAGCTAACATGATTCTTGACGTTGTACCAGTTATTCCACCTGATCTTCGTCCTATGGTTCAGCTTGATGGTGGCCGTTTTGCAGCTTCCGACTTAAACGATTTGTATCGTCGTGTTATTAACCGTAACAATCGTCTTAAGCGCCTGCTTGATCTTGAGGCACCTTCTATCATTGTTAACAACGAGAAGCGCATGCTTCAGGAGTCCGTTGACGCTCTGTTTGACAACGGTCGCCGTGGTCGTCCAGTCACTGGTCGTGGTGGACGTCCTCTGAAGTCTCTTGCTGAGGCCCTTAAGGGTAAGCAGGGTCGCTTCCGTCAGAACCTTCTGGGTAAGCGTGTTGACTACTCTGGCCGTTCCGTCATTGTTGTTGACCCACACCTGAAGCTGCACCAGTGCGGTCTTCCATCCGCTATGGCACTTGAGCTCTTCAAGCCATTTGTCATGCGTCGTTTGGTTGAGCTCCGCAAGGTTGAAAACATTAAGGGCGCAAAGCGCGCTATTGACCGTGGTACTCCAGTTGTTTGGGACGTTCTGGATGAGGTCATTCAGGACCGCCTCGTTCTTCTCAACCGCGCACCTACCCTTCACCGTCTGTCTATCCAGGCATTTGAGCCAGTCCTTATCGAGGGTAAGGCAATCCACTTGCACCCTCTGGTCTGCGCACCATTCAACGCAGACTTCGACGGCGACCAGATGTCTGTCCACGTGCCACTTTCTACTCAGGCACAGACAGAGGCTCGCATTCTGATGCTCTCCAGCAACAACCTCAGAAGTCCTGCTTCTGGTAAGGTTCTGACCGTTCCTTCTCAGGATATGGTCTTTGGTGTCTACTACCTCACTTCCGAGAAGACCGGTGAAGACGCTAAGACTCTTACCTTTGCAAGCTTTGAGGATGCTCTTCTGGCTATTGAGGCTAACCGTGACCTTGATCTTCAGGCAAAGGTTGTTGTCCGCGTAAGCTCCAAGGATGCAAACGTTGCTGATAGCGATCGTGCTATCTTCCGCGTTATGACTGGCCGCGGTCAGTATGAGGACCTGGACGTTACTGAGGGCACCAAGCGTTTTGAGACCACTGTTGGTCGCATTATCTTCAACCGTCAGTGCCTGCCAGAGGATTACCCATACATCAACTACAAGATGGTTAAGTCCGACATTGGTGTTCTGGTCAACGATTGCTGCGACCGTTACCCAATGGCTGATGTTGAGCCAATTCTGGATAACATCAAGAAGACTGGTTTCCACTACGCAACTCTTGCTGGTCTGACTGTTTCTGTTTGGGACGCTGTCATTCCTCCACACAAGCCACAGCTGCTTCAGGAGGCACAGGACCGCGTTGACCAGATCAACGAGTACTACGAGGACGGCTTCCTTTCCGAGCGAGAGCGTCACGTTGAGGTTGTCAACGCATGGACCGAGTGCACCGATCTTCTCGGCTCTGAGATGCTTACAGGCTTTGCAGAGAACAACCCAATTTACATGATGGCTGACTCTGGAGCTCGTGGTTCTAAGACACAGCTTCGCCAGCTTGCTGGTATGCGAGGCCTGATGGCGGATATGTCCGGTGAAACCATCGACCTTCCAATTAAGGCAAACTTCCGCGAGGGTCTTGAGCCTCTCGAGTACTTCATTTCTACCTACGGTGCTCGTAAGGGTCTGGTAGATACCGCATCCCACACCTCCGACTCTGGTTACCTGACTCGTCGACTCGTCGACGTTGCACAGGACGTCATTGTCCGCGAGGAGGACTGCGGCACTGATGAGGCAGTTACCTATCCTCTGATTAAGCCTGGTCAGACTTCTGTTGATACTGACCTGATTGGTCGCTGCACCCTTGAGGATGTCTGCGATCCAAACACTGGCGAGGTTCTTATCCCAGCTGGTGGCTATGTTGAGTCCAAACAGGATCTTGAGCGTCTTGTTGAGCACGGCCTTGCAAAGGTTCAGCTCCGCGCGCTTCTGACCTGTAAGTCTAAGTACGGCGTCTGCCAGAAGTGCTACGGCTGGGATCTTTCCACCCGTCGTCCTGTCAACATTGGTACTGCAGTTGGTATTATCGCAGCTCAGTCCATTGGTGAGCCTGGTACTCAGTTGACCATGCGTACCATTCACTCCGGTGGTGTTGCAGGTGCAGACGATATTACGCAGGGTCTTCCTACCGTTGCTCGTATGTTCGACGTCGTCGGCAACGTCAACGAGAAGATTCTTGGCCGCGAGGCTGACCTGGCTCCTGTTTCTGGTGTTCTTTACATTACCCCAGAGACTACCGAGTACCTGCTGCGTATTGTTGATGCAGACGATGCTTCCCGTGTTATCGAGGAGTGGCGTGTACCTGCATCTGTCCGCTTCATGCCTGGTATTGAGGATGGCGTTGTTGTCCGTGCTGGTGACCAGATTACCCGCGGCTTCGTCAACTTCCGTATGCTCCGTCGACTCACTGACATTGAGTCCACTATGCACACCTTCGTTGAGTCCGTTAAGGACGTCTATACCTCCCAGGGTGTAGAACTCAACGATAAGCACATCGAGGTTATCGCACGTCAGATGCTTCGTCGTGTTCAGGTTACCAACCCAGGTGACTCTTCGTACCTGCTTGGTCAGTATGTGGACCGCTATGTCTTTGCAGAGACTGTCCAGAACATTGCCCTTGCTGGTGGTACTCCACCAGAGGCAGAGCCAGCAATCCTTGGTACTCTGAAGGTTGCAAGCTCTATCGATTCTTGGCTCTCCAGCGCATCGTTCATCCGTACTGCAGGCGTTCTTACCTCTGCAGCTATCGAAGGTGACGTTGACCACCTGCTTGACCTCAAGTCCAACGTTATTGTTGGTAAGCAGATTCCTGCAGGTACTGGTCTCTCCGCATACAACGATGTTGAGCTTACCTACCACGGCACCAAGATTGATGGCCCAACCTCTTCTCTTGCTAAGTCTCTTCCAGACTGGGCACCAGCAGAGCTTAAGGACATCGAGGAGCAGCTTCCTAAGCAGCTTGACTGGGTCAACGAGGATTACAACGGTGGCGTTTACTCCAAGAATGGCCGCACGCTTTCAAGCGAGGACGCAAAGCTGTACCTCTTTGACGATCTTGGCGTGTCACAGCGTTGGACCAACAAGTTCAGCGAGGTTGGCATTGAGACCGTAGGCGATCTTATCGGTAAGACCGAGGAAGACCTGCTTCGCATCGATGGTATTGGTGCAAAGGCAATCGAGGAGCTCCGCGATGGCCTTGAGGCTCGTAACCTCCTCTACATCCTTGAGCCAGAAGAGGATGAGGCAGATTCTGAGGATCTTTCTCAGCTGCTCAACATGGTCTTCTCGCCAGAAGGCGATGGTGGCTTGATGCTTGGCTCTGCAGCTCCATCCACGCACTCTGATTACACCGAGACACTCATCGGTTCTTCTTCCGACGAGGTTAGCCCTGATGTAATCAACGAGGACCTTGGTTCTCTGGATGACCTTCTTAACCAGGTTGTCCGCATGGACGCTGAGGCAGACGGCGAAGACGAATAAGTAATCTCGCCTGATACATCAAACTTTTTCGGAGATTGACTCCGATACAGAAGAGGACTTCAGCCGTTAGCTGGAGTCCTCTTTTAGTTACGCTTACAGAAGCGAGTATCGGTATATACTAATCTTTTATGAATTACGTTTGGTAAGTCATTTATTTTGCGGCTCTTAAAGGATAGGAATAGCAAATGGATAGTCACTCCCACGATTCTGAACAGTGCGAGCACACTCATTCTACGTGCGATTACGTTTCTGACCAGAAGCTGAACGAATACCTGGTAAACGACGACATCATCTATGATGCAACGCAGATTTTTGATGCACTGTCAGACTTTACTCGTTTTCAAATTTTGGGAGCGCTTTTAGTAGGCGAGAAAAGCGTAACAGAGCTGCAAGAAATGCTTTCGGTATCTCAGTCAGCAACCTCTCACCAGTTGCGTCTTTTGCGCGACCGCGGTCTTGTCAATGCAAAAAGAGATGGTAGAAAAGTTATTTACTCACTTGCAGATGAGCACGTCACAACGCTGATCCGCGTTGGCCTTGCACATGCCGCACACCTGTTGGGTCATTAACATACGTATCGGAACTGTGGAGAGAACTTATGGGTGAGTATCGCATCATTGAAGTTAAGCAGAGTGTTTTTGCAGCTAACGAGAAAAGCGCCGATCAACTAAGAGAAGAAATGAAGAAAAAGGGAACTCTGCTGGTAAACCTTATGTCTTCTCCAGGTTCGGGCAAAACTACCACTCTTAAAAAGACCATTGCTGCCCTGAAAGATAAGGTTTCCATTGCTGTTATGGAAGCTGATATTGATTCAGATGTTGATGCAGCTGCTATTTCTGAAACGGGCGTGAAAGCCATTCAGCTGCACACTGGCGGTATGTGCCACCTCGATGCGCATATGTGCGCTCAGGGTCTTGAAGGTCTTAATGCAGGTGATGTGGACCTTATCTTTTTGGAGAACGTTGGAAACTTGGTATGTCCGGCAGAGTTTGACACCGGTGCCGGCGTAAACGTCACTATTCTTTCTGTTCCCGAAGGCGACGATAAGCCGTTGAAATACCCTTTGATGTATCAGGTCTGTGATGTGGTGCTTGTTAACAAAATAGACGTAGCACCGTATTTTGATTTTGACCTGGAAAAACTCAAGAAAAATGTGGCCCTTAGAAATCCAAAGGCGGTTGTTATTCCTTTCTCTGCCAAAACTGGGGAAGGATTAGACGCTTGGACTGAATGGCTTTCTCGCAAAGTTGCTGAGTGGAAAAGCAGTCAGTAACCAATGGCTAGCGCTTAAAGAATGTCTTATGCCTGATAGGAGAGGTCATGGCAGAGGAAGTACCAGCACGTAAGACTCCAAAAGGTCAAAGTGCCATGCGCGGCAGTCTTACTGATGAAGAAATTGCACGCAGAAATGTATTGCCAACTACTAACCCTGCTGGCGGTCCTACTCGCATACTCGCTCAAAATCACATTACTGAAAATGACGAGGTAGTTCATTACAAAACTGTAGATCCAAATGAGCCTGGACCAGCTTCTTCTGAGCAATTTAAGCCTCTTGTAAGAGATGAAGTTCAAAAAATTACGAGTCGCCTTGGTCACAAAATTGTAAAAGATGACCCAGAATATTGGGGCATAGCAGCAATTATGACTGAGGAAGAAGCTGCGGTAACCAAATTCATGAAGGTTCGCCAGCCAGTTACTTTAGAGGAGCTTTGCAAGCGTACTGGTAAAACTGCGGGGGAGCTTCAACCTATCCTAGACACCCTGTCTGTAAAGGGCATGATTGAGTACAACTGGGAAAACAAGAGCAAGCAAAAGCAGTATGTTCTTCCTATGTTTGTTCCTGGCTCCGCAGAGTTTACCGTGATGAACGAGCGTCAACTCGAAGAACATCCCGAGATGGGTTCTTTGTTTGAGCGTATGACCTATCTACCGCTCAAAAATGTCACCAAGTTAGTTCCTGAAGGTGGCGCGGGCGTTGGTATGCATGTCATTCCTGTTGAACGCTCTATTGAGCAGGTAAATCACACAGTTACTGTTGAGCATATTTCGCATTGGCTCAAGAAATACGATAGATATGCTGCAACTCCCTGTTCTTGTCGCCTTGCTGAGCGAGTTCGTGGTGACGGCTGTGCTGACGATCCAGAAGATTGGTGTCTTGCCATTGGAGATATGGCTGATTACTGCGTAGAAACAGGAAAAGGCCACTACATTACCTACGATGAGGTTATCGATATCTGTACAAAGGCCGAGAAAAACGGTTTTGTTCATCAGATTACCAACATTGACGGTGAAGATAAGATCTTTGCTATTTGCAACTGCAACGTAAATGTTTGCTATGCACTCAGAACTTCTCAGCTGTTTAATACGCCTAATTTGTCTCGTTCCGCTTTTGTGGCTCACGTTGATGAAGAAAAATGTGTTGCTTGTGGTGGATGTGTTGAGGTTTGCCCAGCTGGAGCCCCTCAATTAGGTCAGAAGCTTCCTACTAGGACCGGCAAAATTTCCTATCCAACGCAGGATCTTCCCGATGATAAGTTTTGGGGAGAGGCTGATTGGGATTGGAATTATAAGAACAACAACCGTATTGAGTGTCACGATACCGGTACTGCTCCTTGTAAAGTTGCTTGTCCAGCACATATTTCTGTTCAGGGTTATCTGCGTATGGCAGCTGAAGGTCGCTATCGAGATGCGCTTGAGCTGATCAAAAAAGAAAATCCATTCCCAGCTGTTTGTGGTCGCGTGTGCAATAAACGTTGCGAAGCAGCGTGTACACGAGGAACTATTGACCAGGCAGTAGCCATTGATGACGTTAAGAAATTTATTGCTCAAAAAGATCTTGAGGCAGAACATCGCTTTATTCCAGAGCCAGTTATCCCGTCAAATAGAGGCCGATTCAACCAGAAAATTGCCATTATTGGTGCAGGTCCAGCCGGCCTGTCCTGTGCATATTACCTGGCAGAACGCGGTTACAACCCCGTTGTTTTTGAGAAGAACCTTCTTCCTGGCGGAATGATGGTATATGGCATCCCTTCTTACAAGCTCGAGAAAAACGTTGTTGCCGCAGAGATTGACGTTCTTAAAGAAATGGGCGTTGAGATTTGCTGTGGTGTTGAGGTAGGAAAAGACATAACCCTTGATGAACTGCGTGCTCAAGGCTTTATTGGTTTTTATGTTGCCATTGGTTGCCAGGGCGGTAGAAAGGCCAATATTGCTGGAGAAGACGCCGATGGGGTTATTTCTGCTGTTGATTTCTTGCATTTTGTATCCGAACATCCTCTGCATGAAGTACCTGGAAAGACAGTGGTCATTGGCGGCGGTAATGTTGCCATTGATGCGGCTCGAGTCTCTGCTCGTTGCGGATCAGAGTCAGTTACTATGGTGTGCCTAGAGCAGCCAGATGAGATGCCTGCACTACCAGAAGAAATCACAGAAGCGCAGGAAGATGGTGTGTCAATCAAGAATGGTTGGGGACCTGCTTTTATTGCCACGGATGAGCAAGGACACGTTTGCGGCGTGATGTTTAAACGCTGTATGCGGGTTTTTGACAATGATAAGCGTTTCTCGCCTTGTTTTGATGACGAGCAAACAATGTATCTTGAGGCAGACGCAGTAATCTTGTCTATTGGACAAACCGTTGAGTGGGGAAGTCTTTTGGAGGGAGAGGCGGTTGAGCTTACGCGAGGCAATCTTGCGTGCGCTGATTCCCAGACGTATCAGACTGCTCAGCCCGATGTCTTTGTGGGTGGAGACGTGTACACGGGTCCTCGCTTTGTTATCGATGCTATTGCCGCAGGTCATGAAGCTGCTGTTTCATTACATCGTTTTGTGCAGAAAGGCTCTTCTTTGACTATTGGCCGTAACCAGCGCCATTATGTTGAGCTTGATAAATCTGACGCAGCAGTTGAGTCTTGTGGATACGATCACGCAGGTCGTCAGCGTTCCGCATGCGATTCAGTTAAAAACATCAGGCATAACTGGACAGATCCTAGCCATACTTTTACGCCAGAGCAAATCAGAATCGAGACCGCACGCTGCTTGAAGTGCGGCGCTTCAATTGTTGATGCAAATAAGTGTATTGGTTGTGGTCTCTGTACTACACGCTGCGAGTTTGATGCAATTCACCTGTTCCGAGACAATCCTCACTGTTCAGATATGGTTGCCGCAGAGCATAAGGCAGGAAAGATTCTCTCGTATGTTGGAAAACGTGCGGTAAAGATTATTAAGAACCCCGCGAGAAAAACAAAGACTCCTAAACCTCAGTCACACATCACAACCGATGAGCTTGGTAATCCCGTTTCTGCGGGTAGTACTGGTATTTCAAGCTAGCGTGCTCACAGAAATCAATTGACATGCATGAGCTGGGAATTGCGTTTTACCTCATAGATATGGTTGAGGACCTGGGAAAACAGAACAACCTCACCTCTGTTGCACGCGTAAAGTTGCAGCTAGGGGAGGTATCTGGAGTTGTTCCAACGTATTTGTTGGATGTTTGGCGCTGGGCAGCTGATCGCACGGAGCTGCTACACGGAGCTCAGCTAGAAATTGAAGAAGTACCAGCTCTAACACAGTGTTTATCGTGCAATAAAACGTACGCTACGGTAACGTATGGTCGCACATGCCCTTACTGTTCTAGCGAGAAAACAGAACTCATCCAAGGCTTAGAAATTGAGCTTGCTGAGATTGAGGCTACCTAGCATTTGTATTTTCTATGAAGTATAGATACGCCCGGCACAGTGGCTTGTTGACATGTGGCTTTCATCAGCGTAAAGTACTTCCCTGCGTAATTCCAAGGGGACAGTGCTGTGTCGCCTTTCGAATATGTAAAACTGCAGGTAGATAGGTATAAGAAGGAGAAGATCTTGCCTACTATTAACCAGCTCGTACGTAAGGGCCGCGTGAGCGTCAAGTCAAAGTCCAAGAACGCCGCTCTTCAGCACAACCCACAGAAGCGTGGTGTTTGCACCCGCGTTTTCACCACTACGCCAAAGAAGCCTAACTCAGCACTCCGTAAGGTTGCTCGTGTTCGTCTTGTTAATGGCATTGAGGTAACCGCTTACATTCCTGGTGAGGGCCACAACCTCCAGGAGCACTCCATTGTTCTGGTTCGTGGCGGCCGTGTCCGTGACCTTCCTGGTGTTCGTTACAAGGTTGTTCGCGGTGCATTCGACTGCGCAGCAGTTCAGAATCGTGCTCAGGGCCGTTCCCGTTACGGCACTAAGCGTGCTAAGTAATCACGTCCACTACTCGAACTAGTTCTTAGGAGATTAATATGCCGCGTCGCGCAGCAGCAGTACGTCGTGAGGTTATGCCTGACGCCGTCTACAACAATCGTCTGGTAACCCAGCTCATTAACAAGGTCCTTCTCGACGGCAAGAAAGCAACCGCAGAGCGCATTGTCTACGGTGCATTTGACATCGTCGCAGAGAAGACTGGCGAGGATGCCCTCACTGTCTTCAAGAAGGCTATGGATAACATTCGCCCAACACTCGAGGTTAAGCCTAAGCGTGTTGGTGGCGCTACTTACCAGGTTCCAATGGAGGTCAACTCCCGCCGTGCAACTACTCTTGCTATCCGCTGGATGGTCACTTTCAGCCGTAGTCGTAAAGAGAAGACCATGGCAGAGCGTCTTGCAAACGAGATCATCGACGCAACTAACGGCGTAGGTGCATCCGTCAAGCGCCGCGAGGACCTGTACAAGATGGCTGAGGCCAACCGCGCCTTCTCCCACTACCGCTTCTAGTCGGAATTCAGGAGTAGCAAACAAATGGCTAAGACTAAGTACAATCTTAAAGACCTCCGCAACATCGGCATCATGGCTCACATCGATGCTGGTAAGACAACCACTACGGAGCGTATTCTTTACTACACCGGTAAGACCCACAAGATTGGTGAGGTCCACGACGGTGCAGCAACCATGGACTGGATGGTTCAGGAGCAGGAGCGCGGCGTAACCATTACTTCCGCAGCTACCACTTGCTTCTGGAAAGACCACGTCATCCAGATTATCGATACCCCAGGTCACGTTGACTTTACCGCTGAGGTTGAGCGTTCTCTTCGTGTTCTGGACGGCGCAGTTGCAGTCTTCGACGCAGTTGCAGGCGTTCAGCCACAGTCCGAGACCGTTTGGCGTCAGGCAACCAAGTACGGCGTACCTCGTATTGCATTCATCAACAAGTTTGACCGCGTAGGCGCAGACTTCTTCCGTGCAATCCAGACCATGCGTGACCGCCTTGGCGCAAACGCAATTGCAGCTCAGGTCCCAATGGGCGCTGAGTCCAACTTCTGGGGTCTTATCGACCTTGTCACCAACACTGCATGGGACTTCAAAGAGGATGCTAAGGGCATGATTTACCCTGAGCCACTCGACGAGATTCCTGCAGAGTTTGTAGAGATTGCAGCTGAGAAGCGTGAAGAGCTTCTTGAGGCAGCTTCTGACTTCTCTGAGGACGTCATGATGGCTGTTCTCGAGGGTGAAGAGGTTGACGTTGAGACCCTTAAGGGTGCTCTTCGTGCTGGCGTTCTTGCTGGTCAGATTAACCCTGTCTTTGTTGGCTCTGCTTACAAGAACAAGGGTATCCAGGAGCTTCTGGACGCAGTCATCGACTTCCTTCCAAGCCCACTGGACGTTCCAGAGATTGATGGCGTCACTCCTAAGGGTGACGAGGCAGTTCGTCACGCAGACGTTAAGGAGCCATTCTCCGCTCTTGCATTCAAGATCATGACTGACCCTTATGTTGGTAAGCTTACCTACATTCGTGTTTACTCTGGTCAGGCAGAGGCAGGTTCTTACGTCTACAACTCCGTCAAGGACAACCGTGAGCGCTTTGGCCGCATCCTTGAGATGAACGCAAACGACCGTGTTGATCGTGACGAGTGCTCCGCAGGCGACATTGTTGCATGCGTTGGTCTGAAGAACACCACTACTGGTGACACCCTTTGTGACGAGAAGAACCCAATCATCCTTGAGTCCATCAGCTTCGCAGATCCTGTTATCGACGTTGCTGTTGAGCCTAAGACCAAGGCTGAGCAGGAGAAGATGTCCATCGGCCTTGCTAAGCTGGCTGAAGAGGACCCAACCTTCCAGGTTCACACTGATCACGAGACCGGCCAGACCATCATTGCTGGTATGGGCGAGCTTCACCTTGAGATTATTGTTGACCGTCTCCGTCGTGAGTTTAAGGTTGACTGCAACGTTGGTAAGCCACAGGTTGCTTACCGCGAGACCGCTGGTAAGGCAGTAAGCCACGCTGAGGGCAAGTTTGTCCGTCAGTCCGGTGGTAAGGGTCAGTATGGCCACGCAGTCATCGACCTTGAGCCACAGGAAGAGGGCAAGGGTTACGAGTTTGTCAACGCTATCGTTGGTGGTGTCATTCCTAAGGAGTACATCCCATCTATCGATAAGGGCATCCGTGAGGCTCTTGAGAACGGTGTCATTGCTGGTTACCCAGTAGTCGACATCAAGGTCACCCTTGTTGACGGTTCTTACCACGAGGTCGACTCTTCTGAGGCAGCATTTAAGATTGCTGGTTCTATGGCAATCAAGGATGCTCTTAAGAAGTCCAACCCTGTCCTTCTCGAGCCAGTTGAGTCTGTTGAGGTTGAGACACCTGAGCAGTACATGGGCGACGTTATGGGCAACCTTTCTTCCCGTCGTGGCAAGATTGAGGGCATGGACGATCGTATGGACGCCAAGGTCATCCGCGCTAAGGTGCCTCTTGGTGAGATGTTCGGTTACGCAACCGACCTTCGTTCCCAGACCCAGGGCCGTGCGAGCTACACCATGCAGTTCGATTCTTACGAGCCCGTTCCTAACGCTGTACGCGAAGAGATTGTCGCCAAAAACGGCGGCTCTGCATCCTAAGTAAACGACCACGAGCTCTAGCTCATTTATGGAGGTACCCAAAGTGTCAAGCCAGAAGATCAGGATTCGCCTCAAGGGCTATGATCACGAGGTCATTGATCAGTCCGCTAAGCTGATTGTTGACACCGCACAGAAGACAGGTGCGCGTGTTTCCGGTCCTATCCCTCTGCCAACCGAGCGCAACCTTTACACGGTTATCCGCTCACCACACAAGGATAAGGATTCCCGTGATCAGTTTGAGATGCGCACTCACAAGCGTCTCATCGATATTCTCGACCCAAGCGCTTCTACCGTTGATTCGCTTATGCGTCTCGACCTTCCAGCTGGTGTCGATATCGAGATCAAGCTCTAAGCATACGGCTTAATCCAACTTGCAAACCCTCCTGTGCACTTTCGCGCAGGAGGGTTTTTGCGTGGATGGCGTTGAACCACGTGCGAAGGACCACGTACGAATTACGCGTGAACCACGTGCGAATCACGCGTGAACCACGTGCGAATCACGCGTGAACCACGTGCGAATCACGCGTGAACCACGTGCGGAGACCGTGCGAACACGGGTCGCAAGCGATTTCAACCCGGCATCCATTTCGTGTGGATACCGGGTTTCTTGTGCGCATATGCTGGAAGTGGACGGGTTTCTCGCCAGGTGGGCGGCGCGAGCCTGACGTGCGCCTGATTTCTTCAAAGAATCTGTAACTTTTGCCTAAATACATCAAAGAATCTGTGGATTTGCCTGATTTTGTCAAAGAATCGGTGGCGCAAATACAGATTCTTTGTACTTTTCAGGCAGACTTTTCTAGACATAACTCACATCTGCACTTGGCGAGAAACCCGTAGAATAGGGAAGCGAATACTTTTACAGCGCACAGGAGAAGAGATGAACCAAAGCTCGCACAACATAAGTGGTCAGCAGAACGCAAGTAGCCAGCTAAATATCGGCTGCTCGGTAAACGCTCGCCCAAATTACTCCCGCATGACAAAAATCCTCTTTGTGTGCCACGGAAATATCTGCAGGTCAACAATGGCACAGTACGTCATGCAGGACCTTGTCGAGAAAAACGGTCTGGCAGACTCGTTTGTCATCGACTCAGCCGCAACCTCTACAGAGGAGATTGGCAATCCAGTTGATCCTCGCACGCGCCGAAAGTTACAGCAAGAGGGAATTCATTGCGGCAATCATCGTGCGAGGCAGATGACGCGCGCAGATTACGAGAACTTTGATTACCTCATTGGCATGGACCACAATAATCTGCGCAACATGATGCGTATGCTTAAGAATGATCCGCTTGGAAAGGTTTCGCTGCTCCTTGATTGGACGGAGAAGCCTCGTGATATTGCGGACCCATGGTACTCAGGCAACTTTGATTTGACGTATGAGGATGTTACTGAGGGTTGCGAAGCATTGCTCAGGAAACTCTTGTCAAGGTAATTTTGGCAGCCTGATTTTGGAAAAGTTGTTATAGCGGATTGTTTTTACAAATTTTTTTGAAAAAAACTTTTCAAAATTCCTTGGGTTTCTCGCCAATGGATACGCCCGGGTCAGCGGTTTGACCTCGCAAAATAGGCGAGAAGAAAGATCTCGCAGCTAGAAGGTATCAAACGGTCTACACAAAGCGTTCATCTTTTAGAGATTTTAGGCTTGTTTCTTGTCAAAAATGAGTGTAAAGTAGACGGGCTGCTCAAACAGGACAATTATGTCTAAAGGCAGTATGTACAGGACGTGGTCCGCTGGGGAAGAGTACCCGATGTGCTCTCAAGGTCCCATGACCACCGAAGGTTAGGAAAGAGCATGGTTAATACCATCCTCGGCCGCAAGCTGGGCATGACCCAGGTATGGGACGAGAACGACAACGTCGTTCCTGTTACCGTCGTTCTTGCTGGCCCCTGCACCGTTTCACAGGTAAAGACTGTTGAGACGGACGGCTACAATGCCGTACAGATTGGCTTCGGCGACATCTCCGAGAAGCATGTCAACAAGCCAATGGCTGGTCACTTCAAGGCACAGGGCGTCGAGCCAATGCGTTACCTCCGCGAGGTTCGCGTTGAGGATGCTTCTGAGCACAAGACCGGCGATGTTGTCACAGTTGCTGACTTCTCCGAGGTCACCGCTGTTGACGTAACAGGCACTTCTAAGGGTAAGGGTTTCCAGGGTACTGTTAAGCGCTGGAACTTCTCTCGCGGTCCAATGACTCACGGTTCTCGTAACCAGCGTCGTCCAGGTTCCATTGGTCAGTGCGCATACCCTGCACGCGTTCGTAAGGGCCTTCACATGTATGGTCACATGGGCGCAGAGCGCGTTACGGTCAAGAACCTTAAGCTTGTCCGCGTTGATGCTGAGCAGAACCTCATGCTTATCAAGGGTGCTGTTCCTGGCGGCAAGAATGCCCTCGTCCAGGTCCGCATGGCCTAAGGGCCTTTAGGCAAACACTTAGGCTAACAAGGAGACAACATGTCCAAGTATGAGATTAAGAACGTAGAGGGAAAGAAGGTCGGCGACGCCGAGCTCTCCTCTGACGTCTATGGCATTGAGCCAAACATCCCTGTTGTGCACCAGGTTGTAGTCTGCCAGGACGCATCCGCACGTCAGGGTACCCACTCTACAAAGAACCGTCACGAGGTATCCGGCGGTGGCGTTAAGCCTTACCGTCAGAAGGGTACTGGTCGTGCTCGCCAGGGTTCTATTCGTGCTGGTCAGTGGACTGGTGGTGGCGTCATCTTTGGACCTACCCCTCGTTCACACGCACGTCGTATTAACAACAAGATGGTCAAGCTTGCTATGAGGTCCGTCCTCTCCGGCAAGGTTGCAGACTCCGAGCTTGTCCTCGTTGACTCTCTCGAGTTTGCTCAGCCTTCCACCAAGCAGGCAAAGGCTGCACTTCAGAACCTCGGTATTGAGGGTAAGCGCGTTACCGTCATCGTCCCAGACGACGACGTCAACACCTACCTCTCTTTCCGCAACCTTCCTAAGGTTTCGATCTTTGGTGTTTCTGAGGTTACTACTCGTTTCCTGATCGACAACGGCGCACTTGTTATGTCCGCTGATGTCGCTAAGCAGCTTGGGGAGGTGCTCGCATAATGAACTCTCCTTATGAGGTCATCATTCGTCCTATCGTTTCAGAGCGTGCTTTCGATCTGATGGAGCAGGGCAAGTACACTTTTGAGGTTGCTCGTAACGCAGGTAAAGAAGAGATTGCTGCAGCTGTAGAGAAGCTCTTCTCTGTACACGTCACCAAGGTAAACACACTTTCTGTTAAGCCAAAGAACAAGCGTGTACGTTATCAGCAGGCAGGTAAGACCCGCCAGTGGAAGAAGGCTATTGTTACCCTCGCTGCTGGTGAGACTATCGAGATCTTCGGTAATAACTCTGTTGAGTAAGGTTTTTCTCCCGTGCCTCTTTTGAGGTACGGGTTCGTATGCCGCGCATAGTAGATACGCGCGGTACCGTGGTAATCCGGTGTTAGCTCGACTTTCCCTTAAGCGGGCTAGCCAACGGAGAAGAAAGGGATACTGTTTATGGCAGTTAGGCATCTAAAGCCAACAAGCGCAGGCAGGCGCTTCCAGACAATCTCAGACTTTGCTGAGATTACAACTGATAAGCCCGAGAAGTCCCTTCTCGAGCCTCTGCCAAAGAAGGCTGGCCGCAACAACAATGGCCGCATCACTACCCGTCACCAGGGTGGTGGCCACAAGCGCCAGTACCGTCGTATCGACTTCAAGCGTCGCAAGGATGATATCCCAGCTAAGGTCGCTACTGTTGAGTACGATCCTAACCGTTCCGCTCGTATTGCTCTTCTGCACTATGCAGACGGCGCAAAGGCATACATCCTTTGCCCAGAGGGCCTGAGCGTCGGTGACACCGTTCTTTCTGGTACCAAGGACGTCGACATCAAGCCTGGTAACTGCACCACTCTTGAGCAGATTCCAGTAGGTACTCTTGTTCACGCAGTTGAGTTCCAGCCTGGCAAGGGTGCTGCAATGGCACGTGCTGCTGGTACTTCCGTCCAGCTCATGGGTAAGGACAACGGCTATGCAGTTCTGCGTATGCCTTCCTCCGAGCTCCGTCGTGTTCTTCTGACCTGCCGTGCAACCATCGGTGAGGTTGGTAACGCTGAGCACTCCAACATTGTTGTTGGTAAGGCTGGTCGTTCCCGTTGGGCAGGCGTCCGTCCTACCGTCCGTGGTACTGTCATGAACCCTGTTGACCACCCACACGGCGGTGGTGAAGGTAAGAACCACACTTCTGGTCGTCCTTCCGTCACCCCATGGGGTAAGCCAACCAAGGGTTATAAGACCCGCGACCCGAAGAAGGCTTCTAACCGCCTGATCATTCGCCGTCGTAAGTCCAAGTAAGACACGAGTAGGAGTAGATAAATGAGCAGAAGTCTCAAAAAAGGCCCCTTTGTGGAGACTCGCCTCCTTGCGCGTGTCGCTGCAATGAACGAGGCTGGCAAGAAGGACGTTATCAAGACTTGGTCACGTTCCTCAACCATCTTCCCTGAGATGGTCGGTCACACCATCGCTGTTCACGATGGTCGTAAGCATGTACCTGTGTACGTCACCGAGTCCATGGTTGGTCACAAGTTGGGCGAGTTCTCCCCATCCCGTACCTTCCGCGGTCACAAGGCCAAATAGGGGGAGTGTAGTAAATGGCTAAGAACACCGATTCTATTGAGGTTCGCGCAACAGCTAAGTATGTTCGCGTTGCTCCTCGTAAGGCTCGCGCAGTTGTCGCGCTTGTCCGCGGTAAGTCTGTCGAGAAGGCCCTTGAGGTTCTTCAGTTCTCGACTCGTGCTGCCGCTACTGATGTTGCTAAGGTTCTGCGCTCTGCAGTTGCTAACGCCGAGAACAACAATGGTCTCCGTGCTAACAACCTGGTAGTCAAGACCGCTTTTGTTGACGAAGGCCCAACGCTTAAGCGTATTCGCCCTCGTGCAAAGGGTTCGGCTTCCCGCATTAACAAGCGCATGAGCCACATTACCGTTGTCGTTGCACCTCGAAAGGAGGCGTAGGAATGGGTCAGAAAGTACAGCCTACAGGCTTCCGTCTTGGTGTAACCGAGAGCTGGCGTTCTCGTTGGTACGCCGATAAGGACTACGCCGAGCAGCTCGGCAACGATCTTGCTATCCGCAAGTATCTCGAGAAGCGCCTTGAGAAGGCAGCCGTTGCTCGTATTGATATCGAGCGCGCTGGCGATAAGGTCAAGGTAACTATTTTCTCCGCACGTCCTGGTATTGTCATTGGCAAGAAGGGTGCAGAGATTGACGGACTTCGTGCAGATCTTGAGCGTGTTGCTAAGGTCGGCAAGGGTCAGGTCAACGTTGATGTTGTCGAGGTTAAGCGTCCTGAGCTTGACGCAAACCTTGTTGCTCAGTCCATCGCAGAGCAGCTTGAGCAGCGTGTCGCTTTCCGTCGCGCTATGCGTAAGGCTGTTCAGTCCGCTCGTAAGGCTGGCGCTAAGGGTATTCGTATCCAGTGCTCCGGTCGTCTGAACGGTGCTGAGATGGGCCGCCGTGAGTGGTACCGTGAGGGTCGCGTGCCTCTGCACACCCTTCGTGCTGCAATCGGCTATGGTACCGCTACAGGCCGCACCACCATGGGTGCTGTTGGTATCAAGGTTTGGATTTATTACGGCGAGAAGATGCCTGGACAGCCAACACCTAACCCAGCTCTTGAGGGCTCCGCTCGTCCTCGTCGTGCTCGCAATGAGAGGAGGGGCCGTTAATGCTTGCTCCAAAGCGTGTATTGCACCGTAAGGTACAGCGCGGTTCCATGAAGGGCCAGGCAAAGGGTAATACCCAGCTGCATTTTGGTTCCTGGGGCATCCGTGCAGAGGAGGCTCACTGGATTACTAACCGCCAGATTGAGGCTGCTCGTATTGCTCTCACCCGTGAGATGAAGCGTGGCGGTAAGGTTTGGATTACTATCTTCCCAGATAAGCCAATCACCAAGAAGCCTGCAGAGACTCGCATGGGTTCCGGTAAGGGTAACCCAGAAGAGTGGGTAGCAGTTGTTAAGCCTGGTCGTATCATGTTCGAGATTGATGGCGTACCAGAGGAAGTTGCTCGTGAGGCTCTCCGTCTTGCTCAGCACAAGCTTCCAATCAAGACCAAGATTGTCTCCAAGGCCGATCAGGACGGTGAGAACTAATGAAGTACACCGAAATCAAGGCTATGAGCGATGCAGACCTCGCTAAGAAACTCGAGGAAGGCCGCGCAGAGCTCTTTAATCTTCGTTTCCAGATGGCAACCAGCCAGCTGGACAACACCGCTCGTGTCAAGGCTGTAAAGCGTGACATTGCTCGCGTTCAGACCGAGATGCGCACCCGTCAAATTGCTGCGGAAGCATCCGCAGAGCAGAACTAGATCGCAGGAGATAAGTTATGGCAGAGACCGAAAGCAGAAATGCGCGTAAGGTTCGTACCGGACTCGTCGTCTCCATCTCTGGCGAGAAGACGATTACGGTAGAAATTACGTACCGTAAGCACCACCCTAAGTATGGCAAGATGATGACCATCGGCAAGAAGCTTCACGTTCACGATGAGAACAACGAGGCTGGTCTGGGCGATACCGTCCGCGTCATGGAGACTCGTCCTCTTTCCAAGACCAAGCGTTGGCGTCTCGCAGAGATCGTTGAGCGCGCTAAGTAATTAGCACCTAGGAAACAGCTTTTAGCTCAACCTAGTTTTGTATCTATCATTATTTCTCATGTGCGCAAATACGCGCACCTCTGAGAAATTAGGTTCCGGAGGAACGTCACATGATTCAGATGGAGACCATTCTCAACGTCGCTGACAACAGCGGCGCAAGGCGCGTAAAGTGCGTCAAGGTCCTTGGTGGCTCCAAGCGTCGTTACGCCGGCCTTGCCGACGTCATCATTGGCGCTGTCCAGGAGGCTACTCCAGGTGGTTCGGTGAAGAAGGGCGACATTGTTCGCTGCGTCATCGTTCGTACCGCTAAGGACACCCGTCGCAAGGACGGTAGCTACATCCGCTTTGACCAGAACGCATGCGTTCTTGTTAACAAAGAGGGTGAGCCCAAGGGTACTCGTATCTTTGGACCAGTCGCTCGCGAGCTGCGCGACCACAAGTACATGAAGATTGTCTCACTTGCACCTGAGACCCTTTAAGGAGGAACGACATGCCTAAGATGAAGATCAAGAAGGGCGACAAGGTCGAGGTCCTCACTGGTAAGGACAAGGGTAAGCGCGGCGAGGTACTTCGCGTATATCCAGAGAAGAACAAGGTTGTCGTTGAGGGCGTTGCAATTGCAAAGCGCCATGTCAAGCCAAACGCAGCTAACCAGCAGGGTGGCATCGTTGAGGCAGAGGCAGCAATCGACGCTTCCAATGTTGCTCTTATCGACCCTAAGACCGACAAGCCAACCCGTGTTGGCTACCTGATCAAGGAGGACGGCACTAAGGTCCGCGTCTCCAAGAAGTCAGGCGCTGAGCTCTAAGTTACACGTGTTTCTCGCTTTGTAGAAACATCTCAGAGCTACTTCAAACCCCGTTATCATCAGATAGCGGGGTTTTCTTTTGGGCGAGAAGTGCGGTGTGGTGTGTAAGTCGTGTGATGACACGAAAAAATATCAGCTAGCTTGAAATTCTCGTCCCGTTTTTGCTCAATAAGGTCTAATATTGTTCATTGCGTCTTTCTATGGGACACGTATGTCTCGAGGATGCAGATGGCTCCTAGTTCGCCAAACTAGGAGGTGCGAGGCGATCCCCGCACTTAAAACCCCAAGAGTTAAGGAGAAACCATGGCAGACGAGAAGTACACACCTCGCCTTAAAGAGCTTTACTACGCATCCGTGCGTGATGCTCTGAAGGAGAAATTTGGTTACACCAACGTTAACCAGATTCCTAAGTTCGAAAAGATCGTTGTCAACATGGGTGTTGGCGAGGCAGCTACAGACGCTAAGGCAATCGACGGCGCTGTAAACGATCTCCGTACCATTACTGGTCAGCAGCCACTCGTTACACACGCTCGCAAGTCTATCGCAACCTTTAAGCTTCGCCAGGGTATGCCAATCGGCGCTAAAGTTACCCTTCGTGGCGATCGTATGTGGGAGTTCCTGGATCGTCTGATTGCAGTTGCAATTCCTCGTATCCGCGACTTCCGTGGTATCTCTGCTAAGAGCTTCGACGGCCGTGGTAACTTCTCCATGGGCGTAACCGAGCAGCTCATCTTCCCAGAGATTGACTTTGACAAGATGGACCACACCCGCGGTATGGACATCACCATTGTCACCACTGCTAAGACCAATGAGGAGGGTAAGGCACTTCTCGACGCCTTCCACTTCCCATTCAAGCAGGACTAACTTTTACCTGCGCTTAAATTAAGCGCATTCCTGTTGGCATCTTCGATGCCGGGTGACATAGTCACCAGCACTATTGTTTGAAGTCATCTTGGCGTTCGCCAAGTTGCATTTTGAAGGAGGATTTGTGGCTAAGACTTCGATGATCGTCAAAGCCTCGCGTGAGCCGAAGTACTCTACGCGCACACAGAACCGTTGCCAGCGTTGTGGACGTCCCCACTCCGTTTACCGCAAGTTTGGTCTGTGCCGTGTGTGCTTCCGTGAGCTAGCGAGCAAGGGCGAGCTTCCTGGTGTCCGCAAGGCAAGCTGGTAGGACTCAGGGCTCTGGCGTCAAGGCATCTGCGCCATGGGTGTAGATGAACCAGACACGCAGTTTCATCATTAACGAAGGAGAAGGATCAAATGAAAATTACCGATCCCATTTCAGACATGCTGACGCGTATTCGTAACGCAAACTCAGCTGGCAAGGATTCCGTATCCATGCCATCGAGCAAGGTGCTCGTTGAGATTGCTCGCGTCATCACCGAAGAGGGCTATGTCGAGGGTTACACCGTTGAGGACACCAAGCCTCAGAAGACTCTTCACATCACCCTTAAGTATGGTAAGAAGCGCGCTAAGGTTATCCGCGGCATTCGTCGTATTTCCAAGCCTGGTCTGCGCATTTACTCCACCGCTGAGAAGCTTCCACGCGTTCTTGGTGGTCTTGGTACCGCAGTGGTTTCCACTTCTAAGGGCATGATGTGCGACCGCGACGCTCGTAAGAACGGCGTTGGCGGCGAGGTCATCGCTTACGTTTGGTAAATCTGACAGGAATGAAAGGAGACAGCCGTGTCTCGTATTGGTAAGAAGCCTGTCCAGATTCCTGCTGGAGTCACTGTGACAGTTGATAACACCACCGTTACCGTTAAGGGTTCTAAGGGCGAGCTGACTCGTACTTTCTCTGAGCTGGTTGCTATCGCTCAGGAGGGCGAGGAGATTCTTGTTACTCGCGTTGACGAGTCCACTGAGTCCAATGCTCAGCAGGGTCTTGTCCGTACCCTTATCCACAACATGGTTGTTGGTGTCTCTGAGGGCTTCGAGAAGAAGCTTGAGCTCACCGGCGTTGGTTACCGTGTAGCACTTAAGGGCAAGGATCTTGACCTTTCCCTTGGTTATTCTCACCCAGTTCTCTATGTTGCACCTGAGGGCATTAGCTTTGAGGTACCTGATAACACTCACCTTACTGTTAAGGGTATTTCTAAGGAGAAGGTCGGCCAGGTTGCAGCTGAGATTCGTATGAAGCGTCCACCAGAGCCTTACAAGGGCAAGGGCATTCACTACGAAGGTGAGCACATCCGCAGGAAGCTCGGTAAGGCTGCTAAGTAAAGCAACCCTACTTTTAGGCTAAAAGACCATCACCCCGTTAGGTGATGGCATGTCTCTAAGGAGAAGGAATGAACAAGCAGCAGGCGAAAAAGGCGGGTCTTGAACGCCGCAAGCGCCGCGTACGTGCCAAGGTCTTTGGTACACCTGAGCGTCCGCGTCTTGCAGTTCACCGCACAAACGCAAACATTTATGCACAGCTTATTGACGACGCTTCTGGAAGAACTCTCTGCTCTGCCTCTACGCTTGACCCAGAGTTCCGTTCTACTGGCAAGGTTGGCTCCAACAAGGAGGCAGCTGAGTTCGTAGGTGAGCTTATCGGTAAGCGCGCTGCCGAGAAGAACGTCACTGAGGTCACTTTTGACCGTGGTGGCCGTCTCTATCACGGCCGCGTCAAGGCTTTGGCAGATGGCGCCCGCAACGCGGGCCTGAAGTTCTAGGAGGATTCAATGGCACATGATCGTAAGCGCCAGCAGGATACGGATCTTCAGGAGCGCGTCGTTTATATTCACCGCGTTTCCAAGACCGTCAAGGGTGGCCGCCGTATGTCACTCGTTGCTCTGGTAGTCGTTGGCGACGGTAAGGGTAACGTTGGTATTGGCCAGGGTCGTTCCGCTGAGGTACCTCTGGCAATTCAGAAGGGCGTCGAGGACGCAAAGAGGAACATGTTCAAGGTCCCACTGACCGAGACTGGTTCCGTACCACACGCAGTCACTGGTCACTACGGTGCAGGTTCTGTTCTTATTAAGCCTGCATTCGAGGGTACTGGTGTTATTGCTGGCGGTCCTATTCGTCCACTCTTTGAGCTTGCAGGTATCACCAATGTACTTTCTAAGTCCCTTGGTACCGACAACGCTCTGAACATGATTAAGGCAGCAGCTGAGGGTCTGAAGGAGCTTTCCAGCCCAGAAGAAGCAGCTGAGCGTCGTGGCCTAACCGTCGGCGATATGTTCGTCGGAAAGGAGAACTAACGATGGCTAAGAACCTTAGCATCAAGCTTGTCCGTGGCGCTGTTGCAGGCGTCAAGAAGGACCAGACTGCTACGGTGAAGGCCCTCGGCCTCCACAAGATCGGCGATACCGTCGAGCAGCCTGACAACCCAAGCATTCGTGGAATGATCTTCAAGGTTAAGCACCTTGTCGAGGTTGAAGAGAACTAGAGGTAGTAATAATGCAGCTCAATGATCTTCGCCCCGCAGTGGGTTCGCGCAAAAATCGTAAGCGCGTAGGTCGCGGTAATTCTTCAGGCAATGGTACTTTTGCCGGCCGCGGTATGAATGGTCAGCTCTCCCGCTCTGGTGGCGGTAAGGGCGCTGGCTTCGAGGGTGGACAGCAGCCACTGGCTATGCGTCTTCCTAAGCTTCCTGGTTTCACTAACCACAACCGTGTTGAGTACGCTCCAGTCAACGTTGCTCGTCTGAACGCTCTCTTTGCAGACGGCGAGACCGTAGACGCAGAGGCTCTGGTTGCTAAGGGAGTTATCAAGTACAACTTCATCCCAGTCAAGGTTCTGGGTGATGGCGAGCTTTCTAAGAAGCTCACTGTTAAGGTCGACAAGGTTTCCGCCTCCGCAAAGGCTAAGATCGAGGCGGCCGGTGGAAAGGTTGAGGCCGAGTAGTGAGTAAAGGAATCGCCAACGCATTTCGTGTTCCGGAACTAAGGGGAAAGATTCTCCTTACGGTACTGATTCTTCTTCTGTACCGTTTTGGTGCGTATCTTCCTGTGCCCGGTGCTCCATTCCAGCAGATGCTTTCTGTTTATCAGAATGGTCTTTCTAAGAATGGCGCAATGGCCGTGCTTAACCTATTTTCGGGTGGCGCTCTTTCTCGCATGTCTGTTTTCAGTCTGGGCATCATGCCTTACATTACGGCTCAGATCATCTTCCAGATGATGCAGTCCGTTATTCCATCTCTTGGCGAGCTTGCTAAAGATGGTGAGAGCGGCCAGCGTAAGATTACGCAGTACACGCGTTATCTTACGGTTGGCTTAGCTCTGCTCAATGCAGTTGGTTACCTGTTCTTGTTTAAGAGCTATGGTGTATCTTTTGCATCTATGGAGGGCGTGCCTGAGGCACTTGAAAACTTCCTGGTAGTCTTTACCATGCTAGTTGGTGCCATCATTATTATGTGGCTCGGTGAGGTTATTACTCAGCAGGGTGTTGGCAACGGAATGAGTCTTATCATCTTTGCAAACATCATGGCTGGACTTCCAACAGCCCTTATTTCTTCAGTAGCTACTCGTGGAAACATTGTTCTTACTGTTGTTACTGTTGTGGTTATGCTCGCTATTATTCCGCTCATTGTTTACATTGAGCGTGGTCAGCGTCGTATTCCTATCAACTATGCCAAGCGCGTTGTTGGTCGTCGTATGATGGGTGGTCAGTCAACTTACCTTCCAATTAAGGTAAACACTGCAGGCGTTGTACCAATCATCTTTGCATCTGCAATCCTGTACCTTCCTGCTCAGGTTGCTGTGTTCTTCCCAGGAGTAGAGTGGATTCAAAATCTTGCTACTTCACTTTCTTCTGGATGGGTTAACTGGGTTCTCTCAGTTATGTTCATTGTCTTCTTTGCATACTTCTACACCTCAATGGTGTTCAATCCAGAGGAGACAGCAGATCAGCTTAAGAAGCAGGGTGGCTTTATTCCTGGTGTTCGTCCAGGTACTGCTACTTCAACGTATATCAAGACTGTTATTGACAGAGTCACCCTCCCCGGTGCTATCTTTATGGCAGTTCTTGCAATCGTCCCAACCATTATTTTCTGGTTCACAGGCGATTCGTTGATACAGGCGTTTGGTGGAACTTCCGTCCTCATCATGGTCGGTGTTGCAATGGATACACTCTCTTCCATTGAGTCCCACCTTAAGATGCACAACTATGAGGGCTTCTTTAAGTAGTTCTTAATACGTAGCATAAAGGGGCCTGGAAACAGGCCCCTTTTATTATTTGAAAGGAAGGCGAAGCATGAACATTGTTCTTCTCGGCGCACCTGGCGCTGGTAAGGGTACACAGGCTCAGAAGCTCGTTGCAGAGTATGGACTTGCTCACATCTCAACCGGTGACCTTCTTCGTGCTGCTGTTAAAGCTCAGTCTGAGCTTGGCATTAAGGCTAAAGAGTATATGGATGCTGGTCAGCTTGTTCCAGATCAGCTTGTCATTGACCTGGTAAAAGAGCGTCTTTCTGCAGATGACGCAAAAGCAGGCTTCATTCTTGACGGCTTCCCACGCAACACCGCTCAGGCAGTAACTCTTGATTCTGAGCTTCAGAACATGGGCCTCAAGCTTGATGCAGCTCTACTTGTTGCTGTTGAGCCAGAGGTTATTGTTGAGCGTCTTTCTTCTCGCCGTACGTGTAAAGAGTGTGGTTATACTGCACCTGCTGGTACAGAGACTTGCCCAAATTGCTCTGGTGAGATGTATCAGCGTGATGACGATAAGCCAGAGACAATTCGTAAGCGTCTTGATGTATACGAGAACCAGACTTCTCCTTTGATCGAGTACTACAAGGGTCATGGAATTCTGAAGGAGGTCAACGGAGATCGTCCTGTTGACGAGGTATTCGCCGACGTAAAGACACTCCTCGCACTATGATTACGATAAAAACACCTGAACAAATCGAGGCAATGAAGGTGTCGGGTGCCCTTTCTAAGGCAGCCCTTCGCCGTGCTGGATCCATGATTAGACCTGGTGTTTCAACGCTCGAGATTGACCGCGCTGTTGAAGCTTTTATTAGACTTCATGGCGGAACCCCTACCTTTAAGGGCTACGGTGGATTCCCTGGATCTGTTTGCTCTTCTATTAACGAGCAGATTGTTCACGGTATTCCATCAGCAAACGTCATTTTGCAAGATGGCGATATTCTGACCATTGACACGGGTGCCACCGTTAACGGTTGGGCAGGAGATAACGCTTGGACGTTCTACTGCGGAACAGTTGACGAGAAAACCCAGGCACTTTGTGAGGTTACCCGCGATTGCCTTAAGGCAGGTATTGCAGCTGCTGTTCCTGGTGCTCGTCTTGGCGACGTTGGCCATGCAGTTCAGAAACTTGCCGAGGATAATGGCTATGGTGTCATTCGTGATTTTGTTGGTCATGGTATTGGTCGCAATCTTCACGAGGACCCAGAGGTCAGAAATTATGGTCGTGCAGGTAACGGTATTGTTCTTCGTGAGGGAATGGTAATTGCAATTGAGCCTATGATTGCTATGGGTACCTACGATTGCACCGTTCTTGAGAATGGTTGGACCGTTGTTACCGATGATGGCCTACCATCAGCACATTATGAGAACACGGTTGCTATTACTGCCGATGGCCCCGTTATCGTTTCAGAAGATGAAGTTGGTCCATGGTGCGAGATGCAAGGTGGCATAGAGTAACTAATACATAGTTCTTCTCGCTATCTAATTGTGTTGAAAAAATAAGTGATAGACGAGTGGCACATTTTTATGTATTATTGATAACCGCTGTCGATGTGTCGAGAGGATGAAAGTTGGCTAAACAAGACGCGATTGAGCTTGAAGGCAAGGTACTAGAACCCCTGCCAAACGCTATGTTTAACGTTGAGTTAGAGAACGGCAAGACCATCCTTTGCACCATCTCAGGTAAGATTCGAATGAACTACATTCGAATTCTCCCTGGTGATAAGGTTGTAGTAGAGATTTCTCCTTACGATCTTACCAGGGGTCGCATTACTTACCGTTATAAGTAAGTAGTGTCCAGCCTTGTGTCACGCATAAGGCTATCTGTGTCTTTGCGCACGTTGCAAGGGCATATGTACGTAAGTACAGTCGGTATTTCACGCCAGCGGCTGGGCGAGTATATAGTTCGTATCAGCAGAACCGAAAGGAAGACACATGAAGGTACGTCCTTCGGTAAAGAAGATGTGCGACAAGTGCAAAGTCATCCGTCGCCACGGTAAGGTTTACGTGATTTGCGAGAACCCGCGCCACAAGCAGCGTCAGGGCTAAGGAAGGAGCACCAAGTTGGCCCGTATTAACGGCGTCGACCTGCCACGCGATAAGCGTGTTGAGGTCGGACTCACCTATCTTTACGGCATTGGTCAGACTCGTGCAACCAAGATTTGCAACGAGACTGGTATCGATGTAAATACTCGCGTCAAGGACCTCACAGAGGAAGAAGTCACTAAGATTCGTGACTTTATTGACGCTAACTACACCACCGAGGGCGATCTTCGCCGCGAGGTGCGTCAGAATGTTGCCCGCCTGATGGAGATTGGCTGCTACCGCGGCCTCCGTCACCGCAAGGGCCTCCCTGTCCACGGTCAGCGTACCCACACTAACGCTCGTACTCGTAAGGGTAAGAAGCGTCAGGTGGGCGGCAAGAAGAAGTAGGCGAGGAGTAGCTAATGGCACAGAAAAAGAACGCTCGCACTACACGCGTCCGCCGCTCCGAGCGTAAAAACATTGCAGTGGGCCAGGCCCACATCAAGAGCACATTCAATAACACGATTGTCTCTATTTCCGATCCCCAGGGTAATGTAATTTCCTGGCAGTCCGGTGGTACCGTCGGCTTCAAGGGCTCTCGTAAGTCCACTCCTTTTGCTGCACAGCTTGCAGCAGAGGCAGCAGCAAAGGCAGCAATGGAGCACGGTCTCCACAAGGTAGCTGTTTTTGTTAAGGGCCCAGGCTCTGGTCGCGAGACCGCAATCCGTTCCCTTCAGGCAGCAGGCCTCGAGGTTTCGGGTATTCAGGATAAGACACCTATTGCACACAACGGCTGCCGTCCTAAAAAGCGCCGTCGCAACTAGCACGAAAGGACAAGCAAATGGCAATTGATAGGACCCCGGTCCTTAAAAGATGTCGTCAGCTTGGCATCGATCCCGTTGTGATGGGGATCAATAAGACTTCTAACCGTGAGCCACGTCGCCGTCGTCGCCAGGAGAGCGAGTACGGTATGCAGCTCCGTGAGAAGCAGAAGGCTAAGTTCATTTACGGCGTCCTTGAGAACCAGTTCCACGGCTACTATGAGATGGCTAAGAAGAACCCAGGCATTACCGGTGACAACCTGATGAGCATCCTTGAGACTCGTCTTGACAACGTCATCTTCCGCCTTGGCTTTGCTCGTACACGTAAAGAGGCTCGTCAGACTGTCCGTCACGGTCACATCACCGTTAACGGTCAGCGTGTTGACATTCCTTCTTATCGCGTAAAGAGCGGCGATGTTATCGCTGTTGCTTCCAAGGCAAAGGATCTTCTTCCAATCAAGGAAGCTCTCATTTCCTCCGAGCACATGGCAGTTCCTGCATGGCTTGAGGTTGACATTGAGAAGCTGCAGGGCACTGTTCTTCAGCTTCCAACCCGCGATCAGATCGACCTTGAGATTGACGCACAGCTGATCGTCGAGCTCTACTCCAAGTAAGCCCGACCCGTTTTGGAGGTAGCAATGTCCGAATTTATCCGACCAAACGTG
This sequence comes from Atopobium sp., assembly GCA_015258785.1. Classification (GTDB taxonomy): domain Bacteria; phylum Actinomycetota; class Coriobacteriia; order Coriobacteriales; family Atopobiaceae; genus Lancefieldella. Next base: position 20,800 of record JABZHP010000002.1, on the reverse strand, counting down.
TCGGTAGATGAAATCGGCGCAAACGTCGCTCGTGTGAGCGTAGAGCCGCTTGAGCGTGGCTATGGTGACACGCTTGGCAACTCCCTCCGCCGCGTACTGCTTTCCTCTCTTGAGGGAGCTGCGGTTGAGGCCATCCAGATTGATGGCGTTCAGCATGAGTTCACTACGGTTGAAGGCGTCTATGAGGACGTTACTGACATCGTTCTGAACGTTAAGGGCCTAGTTTTCCGCAACACCAACAACTCTGATGAGGCTGAGGCTTCTATCTCTGTTGATGGTCCTTGCACAGTCACTGGTGCTGATCTTGATGTTCCTATGGGCTATGAGCTGGTTAACCCAGCTCAGCACATTTGCACTCTTGCTGAGGGAGCTCATCTTTCCATGAGACTTCGCCTTGGTAATGGTCGCGGTTATGTTTCCGGTGAGGATAACGAGCGTGAGAGCGATCCAATTGGATTCATTCACGTTGACTCGATCTTCTCGCCAGTTCGCCGCTGCGCTAAGGCTGTTGAGCCTTGCCGTGTTGGCCGTCACACCGACTATGATCGTCTGGTGCTTGAGGTTGAGACCAATGGTGCAATCAGCCCTCGCGAGGCTGTCGTTGAGGCTGCAAACATCATTAACCAGCACATGAGCGCATTCATGGGACTTACTGATTTTGACGAGACTCAGGAAGAGGCTTCGATTTTTGCTAAGGCAGACGTCGAGGACGATTCCGAGCTTGAGAAGCAGGTTGAGGATTTGGACCTTTCCGTCCGTTCTTACAACTGCCTCAAGCGTGCAGGAATTCACTCTGTCCGTCAGCTCGTTGATTTCTCTGAGAACGATCTTCTCAACATCAGAAACTTTGGTGTTAAGTCTATTGAAGAAGTCAAGGAAAAGCTCGAGAGCATGGGCCTGTCCCTTAAGGCTTAGTCGCGCCTTGTCACGCATAGGAGAATGTAAATTATGAGGCACAATAAGAAGAGGGGCATGAAGCTTGGTACTGATGCTAGCCACACCAAGGCCATCAAGAAGAGCCTGATCCAAGCCCTTTTCACTAACGATCGTATTAAGACTCTTGACGTCCGCGCTAAGGCAGTTCGCGGCGAGGTCGACAAGGTCATCACTTGGGCAAAGCGCGGCGACCTTCACGCTCGTCGTCTTGCTATGGCCAAGGTTGGTAACGCAGAGCTTGTCCGTGAGGTATTTGACAAGGCTGCTCAGGGTATGTGGGCTGACCGCAACGGCGGCTATACCCGTATCATGAAGCTTGGTCCTCGTAAGGGCGATGCTTCTGAGGTTGTTATCCTTGAGCTCGTTACCGAGCCAGTTCAGCCAAAGGCTTCTAACAAGAAGGCTAAGGCTACCAAGGTTGCTCCTGCTCCTGTAAAGGAAGAGGAGACCGAGGCTCCAGCAGAGGAGACCGAGCAGACCGAAGAGGCTGCAGAGTAACTTCTGTCAAAGTGAATCTGAAGAGGTCCTGGCTTTTTGCTGGGACCTCTTTTTCAAATGAAGGAGGGTCGTCATGATTGAGTTCAAAAACGTATCTTTCGTATACGGTACGTTAGCTGCTGCGCAATCTACGACTGACTCTGCTTCTGAAGATGCCATAGGAGCCACTGAGAGCCAATCTCCGCACCCAATGGTACTAACCCTTGATAACGTTTCATTTACCCTAAAGCCGGGCTCTAGAACGGTTGTGCTTGGCCACAATGGTTCAGGCAAGTCAACGCTTGCAAATCTTTGTAATGCATCACTTTTTCCTCTATCCGGAGAGGTTTTAGTAGACGGCAATTCAGTTGCTGTAGTGCCGTCAACTCAGATTTCTTCCGTTGTGGGAATGGTTCGTCAAGATCCAACTGCGCAGCTTGTTTGTGCAACGGTATTTGATGAGGTTGCCTTTGGTCCTGCTAATCTTGGTTTGCCAAAAGAAGAGATAGTTTCTCGCGTTACTCAAACACTGGAGCTTTGTGACATTGCCGATTTGATTGACGCGCCTACCCATACGCTTTCTGGAGGCCAACAGCAGCTTGTTTCTATTGCAGCAGCGCTTTCAGTGCATCCACGTTATCTGGTGCTTGATGAGGCATTTGCTCAGCTTGATACTCGATTCAGAAATCACCTTTCTAACCTGGTAAATACCCTTGTTACAAACGAGATGGGTGTGCTTGAGATTTCTCATTCGTTTGAGTCTCTTCCCGGGGCTGACCAGGTACTTGTTTTGGAGAAAGGCCAGTTAGTTTGGTCGGGAACTCCCACAGAGTTTCTCTTGGATGCAAATGCAATCGCAAACGCTGGTTTTGATGATGCACTCACAGCAACAGCGCAGATAGCTGCACAGGCTGGCTATAAGTTTGATGTGCCTTTTAACGCATCAGAGTTTGTTGCGTTTCTTGTTCAGAACAACCTTGCATTTGACGCTTTGGATGAGCTTGTCTATAAGCGCGCCCTTGAGGTAGTGCGAGCAAACAACTATGACGGAATTCAAGCTCTTGGCGAGGAGCATGAGCTGGCAGTTTGTGGCGTGTCTCATGCGTTTGACAAGCCCGTTCTGCATGACGTAACTATTTCCTCTACGGGAGAGCTTGTTGTTATGGTAGGCGCTTCTGGCTCTGGAAAAACAACCTGCGCCCGCATAGCCGCTGGCCTCATAGAGGCTGATACCGGGCACGCAACAATCGATGCGCGACTGGTGAGCCCTGGAGATGTCGGTATGTGTTTCCAGCGCCCCCAGGATCAACTCTTTGCCCAAAGTGTTGCTGAAGATATTGCGTTTGGTCCAAATAACAAGGGTTTCTCGCCAGATGATGTTGAGGCGCTTGTCGCGTATGCGGCAGCACGTGTGGGGCTTGACCAGCAGGTCATGGACGCGTCTCCGCTGACGCTTTCTGGTGGCCAGGCCCGTCGCGCGGCGCTTGCAGGAACACTGGCCTGCGCAACGTACGC
>JABZHP010000002.1:0-17862 GCA_015258785.1 Atopobium sp. | reverse complement strand
GCGTCTCCGCTGACGCTTTCTGGTGGCCAGGCCCGTCGCGCGGCGCTTGCAGGAACACTGGCCTGCGCAACGTACGCAGTGGTGTTTGATGAGGCAACGTCTGGACTTGATGGCGAGGCGCGCTCGCAGGTGCTGCATCTTGCTCGTGAGCTGGCTAACGAAGGCAAAGCGGTTCTTGCAATCACCCATGATGTAAGCGAATGGCTTCCTTTTGCTGACAGAGTAGTGTTTCTCGAGAAGGGCCGTGTTGTTGCAGACGTCAATGTGCAAGAAGCACAGACAACCCCAGAGATATACGAGGCGGCGCAGCTTGATTGCCCACTGTTTGTAAGCGTATTGCATGAGCTTTTGGAGGCCTGCTATGTCTAAGTGCCCCTGTGCTCTGCTTAAGCACTTCTCGCTTGCTTCATTGACAGCGCAGGCAAAAATCGTTGCCACTTTTGTGGGTATTGTTGCTCTCTTCTCAGTACAGCAGCCACTTGCCTTTGCGGTGTTCGCCTTGATTTGCGTGAGTCTTCTCTGGAGTGCTCGTGTAAGCTTGCCGGAGTTTTTGCGCGTAGCAAAGCCTGCAGCGTTCATTCTTCTTATATCATTTGCTGCCAATACGCTGGTGTTTATTGGACATCCCGATATCATTTTCTCCGGATCAGTTGGTCTTTCTGTGGCGGGTTTTTACAGAAGTACCGTAGCTATTGCCCGCGTGTTGCTTGCCTTGGCGCTGGTTTTATCGGTTGCGTCAACAACTACACCTACGCAGCTTGCTGATGGTTTTTCTGTACTGTTGCTGCCTCTGCGTCTTATTCGTGTTGACGTTGATGGTTTGAGCATTGTGCTCTCAATTGCTCTGAGGGCAATTCCGCTTACCTTAGAAGAACTCGACAGAATTAGAGCAGCTCAGAGGGCACGTGGATTCAATTTTGAATCGGGCGGTATTGTTGAGCGTATCAAAAAGTGGTTTACGCTTTTGGTACCGCTGACCGTCTCGCTCTTTCAGCGCGCAGATCAGATGGCGCAAACAATGACAGATCGCTGCCTTGGCGCAGCTAAACGTACGCGTATCTCTGCAAAAATGCAGCTTGTTGACTGGGTAGTGTTGCTGCTGTGGACGGCGCTGTGCATTGGTTTAGCAACGCTGTAGTGATCTTGCATTACTGGGACAGCCTTGCAACGCTGTAGCGAGCTTGCAACACTGTAACGCTGGCACTTGTCGCTACGTAGCGTGCGCTTTCTTTGAGCCTACGATACAATCACTCTAGTGGGCAAGTCATTTCAGGGAGCTTCATGAACTCAGAAACATCACAAAATATTGCATCAAATTGCAGTTTTGATGCATGCGAGGAGTCTTCGGCTGAGCCTTCAGTTCCTGAGACTCTCGCTAAAGCACCTTCTGAGCCTGAAGCTACACTTGTCATCCAGCTAGGTTATCGCGGCGCTGCATTCTGCGGCTTTGCCGAGCAGCCAACCCAGCGTACCGTGGCAGGAGACCTTCGCCGCGCGCTTCAGACCGTTTTACGCAGAGAGGTTGAGCTCACCTGCGCGGGCAGAACCGACGCCGGCGTGCATGCCCAGGCTCAGTACGTGAGCCTTCCCGTGTACGGCGCTGAGCTGGCGCTGTCTGGCGAGAAACTCGTCCGCTCGCTCACCGCTCTGACCGACGATGACATCTCTATCCGACAACTCTTCCGTGCCCCACAGGGTTTCTCGGCACGCTTTGATGCCCAGGCTCGCTCGTACCGCTATCGCATTTGTGCAGATAGTGCTCGTCCCGTGCTGGGCTGGGACCACGTGTGGTGGTACAACGGTCACTTGGACGCAGAGCTTATGGACAAGGCGGCGCAGGCGCTGGTGGGAGAGCACGATTTCAAGAGCTTCTGCAAGGCAATTTCTGCCGAGGGCAAGCCAACGCATCGTTTTGTGGAGCGCCTTACCGTTGAAGAAATTGAAGAGGCTGGCGAGAAACTCATTGCAGTTGATATTACGGGTAACGCCTTCTTGCATAACATGGTGCGCACGATTGTGGGCACACTGGTTGAGATTGGCCGCGGTCACAGGCCTGTTGAGTGGATCGACGAGGTTCTAGCTGCTCAGAATAGAATTGCTGCTGGCAGTTGTGCACCTGCTCAGGGCCTTACGTTTGTGGACGTCCGTTATCCAGAGGGTGTTTTGCAACCCTGGTAGCGCTTTCGGTTCCTTGATTGCGTCGTAGTTTCTGTGTGCCAATCCAGCTTCATCGGTCTTCTCGCGCCGTTTACGAAGTCTTTTCTACCACTTGTATTGTGTGCGGTGGTTTCCCTCGCAAAGTAATAGCATCATAGAAGAGAGCGTCTTTTTAGGAGCTCTTGCAGAGCTGATGTACAGTGAGGCAGGGAGCCAGTATGTTTAGGAAAAGAGAAAGATTTGAGCGCAGTGATGTCCCGCGCGAGAGTCCTTATACCAACGTGATTGGCCTTGCTGTTGTTGCCATTGTTGCTGTTCTTTTAGGCATTGTTGTTGTAACTCTTTGGGATCGCGCGCAGCTTGAGTCTCACTTGGGAGATCATGGGCTTAACAAGGCTGTAAAGAGCCAAAGTGTTTCAGGCAATCCGGATGGCACTACACAATCTGATGATGACTTTCTTACCTATGCCGTTATCAGCACAAATTCGCTTAAGGCAGGGGAGTCGACGCTTCAGTCTGTACGGCTTTTGGTCATTGATCGTACGCAGGGAACCGGCCATATAGTGTCTATTCCTACTGATGTGTATGCAGAAGTAGACTCAAATGCTAAAACACTGGCAGATATTTACAAAGATGACGGTCAGATTGCTTTTGTTAGCGCACTTGCTTCTGTCACCAACATTAAGATTACGCACGTTATCATTGCCACAGATGATGTGTGGGAGAAAATCTCGGCACTTTCTGGTTCGGGCGCTCGTTCACTGGTAAGCAATGCTTCTAGTTTGTTGTCTTCAATGATTACCGATATGAAGCCCAATCAGCTTCTTGAGCTTGTAGAGATTGTGCAGCCAATTGGCGTGTCTAATCTTGAGCATGATGAAGCTCCTGTTGTTGAAGGTTCAAGTGGCACTACCGTTGACCCTACGGCCTTAGGAAAGCTTGTTGGCATGCTCGTATAGACGTTATGGGCGTTGTGTGTAGCGCCGCTCCTACAAAACAGGTCAGATGTCCACATAACAGCAGTTAAACACGTTATGTGGAGAGATTTTGATAGAATAAAAATGTCTTTTTAATTCACTTTTTATGGGTAAACTGGTATCTAAAATTTAGGACCAGTTTGGGGGATGTGGAATGCACGAGCGCTCATACAATCCACATATGATTTCGGTTCTCATGGCCGCTGATAATGATGCTGATGCTATTAGAACGGTAATTAGGCAACTTCAAGAGCAGACATACCCTCATTGGGAGCTCATCATTGTTGACAACAGCTCTGACCCTCAGATTGCTCGCATGTTGGATAACCTTGCTAATCAAGAGCCTCGTTTAGATGTCCTGTTCCAGTCGGGCATTAGCCATTTTGTTGCGCTTGAGATTGCTCAGGGTCGTGCGCGTGGAGCTTATACGCTTACCACTGAGCCTTCTTATAGGTTTAATTCCCACGTTTTGCAGGAGCTTTATTCTGCAGCTATCGCTTTGGGTCCTGTTGGTTCACCTAAAGCAGCTGATATTGTCATTGCGCATATGAAAACTGCCAAGTCACCTATGGAATGCAAAAAAGCTTTCGGTTCAAAAGCTTCTGCATTGTTGCAGGTATTTGACGAGTCGCAGCTTCCTTATTTGACGTCTATGAGCGGAAAGCTGTGCTCAACGCGCATTTTGACCGAGATTAAGCATGAGCCAGAGACTGATGGCGAGTGCAATTTTGTTGGCTACTGTTTTGAGATTGCAAAACATGTTACGTACGCCCCAGAAGCAATTTTTGTTGATGTACCAGCAGATTCTTCTAAGAAAGAAGAAACTATTACTGCCGCTATGGATAAACTTACCCAAGAGCGTCAGGCACTTGGTGCTCTTGCCAAGCATCTTGGCTTTGCAAACTCCAAAAAAGTTCAAAAATTGATTAGTCGCTACCTGATCAGCAAACTTCTTATGAATATGTATCCTGTATTCAACGAAGAATCCCAGCTCAGCCATGAGGAAAAAGAAAACTTTATTGTCAAGATTCTTTCTAATCCTGTAGCGCACCTTATTGTCACTGAAGCAACTTCTCCGCGACTGGTAGCTCATGCCTTGCTTGGTGCTATTTTGTCTACTACAACACGAGCTCGCTATGCCTATGTACGCAGAGCCGTATGGTATGCACGTTTTATGCGCATTCCACTTGTATAAGCTGCAGCGATACATAAGTAGCATCAAAATTTGAGCGTGTGATTCTAGAGTAGCCTGGCGATTTGTGTTTAGAGCCAGTCTTTAGAACCAAATCTTAACGCCTGTCCATGAGCGATTTAAACGTCTGCGTTATGCCGTCATTTTTGACACGGAAAAATCCCTCTTTGGCTAGATATGCATAGCGTGCAAACTTATTATCTTTTGGCAGAGCAATACCTCTCACCTGCGCAAAGAAAGCTTTTCCAGAGCCTGAGATTGCTGGGTTTTCAAACACGCGCTTTGCGTCCATGCGCTCAAAGCTCTTGGCGAGAAGATCGTGCACTTCTGAGTCAGTCTCACCTGCAGCATCATGTTCTTCTCGCCAGGTAAGCGCGTCTTTTGTAAGCAGCGCGTAGTTGATGCCGCGTAGCGTGAGCGCGTTGAGTACCACGTCTGAGGTAATGTTGCGCTCGTCCACAACATCCATCATGTCGTTCCAGCGCTCAAGTGGGATTTTAGGCTGACGCTGCGCAAAGGTAACGGCTTCTGCATAGCCATTCTCGCGATAGTTGTAGAGCGCAGAGTCTGCGTACACTATGCGAGCTCCGCAGCAATGCGAGGCAATGAGGAAGGGATTGTCCACCCAGCCTGCACCTGGGACTTCTTTGAAGTTGATGTGGTTTTGGGTCAAGAATTCCTTGCGATAGAGCGCCGTCCAAATGGCAGGATGGTGCAGCAGAAGCTGTGCCATTTGATCAATAGAACAAGGCTGCTGCTTGGGCTTGACGCGGCCCTTATATGCGCAGGGAACTCTGTACTCGGCAGCGCCAGCAGCAGCTTTAAACTGCGACTTTGCTCCCGCACGGCCATTTTTCTGATTGCCAAATACGCGCCAATAGGCAGAGCGGGCAATATCTACCTGGCTTTCTCCACCGTTTGCTTGGATAAGATCAACAAGCTCTTGAACCATGGTTGGCTCAAGGTAATCGTCAGGCTCAACAATACCCACCCATGAGCCATGAGCTGCGGCAATGCCACGATTACACGTTGCTCCGTAACCCTCATTTTCTTTGTCGATGATGATTATGCGACCATCACGGGCAGCGTATGCTTCCAAAAGAGCCAAAGACGAGTCAGTTGAGCCATCGTTGAGGCAGATAATCTCCAGGTTTGTGTAGCTCTGTGATTGAATACCTGCCAGGCATTGCTCCAGATAGTCTGCAACGTTGTATATGGGCACAACAAGAGAAACCAAAGGTTGGTGGTTTTGAGCGTGACTCATCTAAACTCCTTTTGATTGCTGCTTTATACTATATAGGCATCAACTCACTCACGAAGTCACATTTTGAGGAAATATGAAGCGCACCGCCCTTGTCATAGTCACCTTTAAACGCCAGGAACTGCTCTCTAACCTGCTCAATTCCATTACGCAGCTTACGCAGGCACCATGGCGCATCATTGTTGTGGACAACGAAAACTCCTCTGAGACAGCCTCGCTTGTGTCGGAGTTTTCGGAGAAGGTCAAAACCACGTGGGGAGAAACCACTGATGATCCCGACGCTCACGGTGGCACTAATCGCGTGTGTTACGTACCTATGGAGCAAAATACTGGAGGCTCTGGCGGCTTCTCTGAGGGTGTGCGCGTAGGCTACGAGCTGGGCGCCGAGTGGTTCTGGGTTATGGACGATGACGTAGCTGTGCTGCCTGATGGTCTTGATAAGCTTGACGCATGGTCAGATAAGGCTGAGGTTATCCAAGGCCAGCGCTACGACTTTGATGGTGGTCCTTTCTTCTGGCAGTATCGCTTTAGCACCGCCCTGGGCATCTACAATCCGCTAGCAAAGTCTGGCTTTGATGGTGTGCCTTATCGCGAGTGCAATGTTATGTGCTTTGAGGGCGCCTGCTTTAAGCGCTCTGTAGTGCAGAAGATTGGCCTACCTGATGCACGCTTCTTTATCTACTGGGATGACGCCTTATATGGCTATTTGGCCAGCAAGGTAACGCAGCCTATTTTGATTCCAGATTTTGTTCTTTCAAGATGTCGAGAAGTTCCTGGTCAGAGTATTGGTTCTGTGCGTCAGCTTAATTCAACCTCTGATATGACGCGCTATTACATCACACGTAACCGCGGCTATATTGCCCGTTACTTCCAGGTTCACGGTGATTACAACCCTGTGCTCTTTGGTGTTGGCACCGCTCTGACCTTTGCAAAAGAGATTATTCGACTCATTTTGGTAGACAGAGCGCACTTCTCGTCTGGTCTTTCTCGCCTTATAAAGGGCTGGAAGGATGCACGCCTTATCTATAAAGACGCAACCTGGCGTCCACAGCCTCCATTAGACTAGCCATCAAAGCCGACATTTTGTGTCGGCTTTTTTAGTCCCCAAACGCTCAACAAAAGTGAGTGCTGAGGGGTGAATTGTGACGCATTTGTGAAAGGCGACGAATGCCTACTTACAAAAAATCGAATTATTTTTTGACCATTAATAAATTTTGTAATTAGCGAAGTTTCTAGCTAATTTTCTACCTGCAGAGATATTGGTTGCCGCAACGTGTCAATACATAATTTTGTATTCGTGTGGAAATTTCACAATATATTGTTATAGTTCTCGAACCCAAACACTATAAGTTGTGGCATAGTAGTTTCCATCACACAAGCGGGTTCCCAACTACTTCGCTTAGGCAAAAGCTTAGGAACCGCAGTGATAATCCAATTAAACACGCATGAAAGCGTTGCTTTCACCAACGTTTGTTCAAGGAGTTTGCACATGAAGATTATCAAGCGCAATGGCTCAGAGGTCACCTTCGAGGTTGAGAAGATTGTTAACGCAATCGCTAAGGCTAACGCAGAGGTCCCTGAGGATCAGCGCCTGACTGAGCGTGAGATTCAGTTTGCTTCTCTCAACGTTACCGATGAGTGCGAGAAGGCTGGACACACCGTCACCGTCGAGGAGGTCCAGGACCTTGTCGAGGATCAGCTCATGGCTCTTGACCGCTTTGAGGTTGCTCGTAAGTACATCATTTACCGCTACATCCAAAACCAGAAGCGTCACAAGAACACCACCGATGACAAGATTCTGTCTCTGATTGAGTGCAACAACGAGGAAGTCAAGCAGGAGAACTCCAACAAGAACCCTACTGTTGTTTCTGTTCAGCGTGACTACATGGCTGGTGAGGTTTCTAAGGACCTCGTTCAGCGTGAGCTTCTTCCAGAGGATATTGTTGCTGCTCACAACGAGGGTCTCATCCACTTCCACGATTCCGATTACTTTGCACAGCACATGCACAACTGTGACCTCATCAACCTTGATGACATGCTGCAGAACGGCACTGTTATCTCCGGTACTCTGATTGAGCGTCCACACAGCTTCTCCACTGCATGCAACATTGCAACGCAGATCATTGCTCAGGTAGCATCCTGCCAGTACGGTGGTCAGTCCATCTCCCTGGCTCACCTTGCTCCTTTTGTTGATGTTTCTCGTAAGAAGATCCGCAAGACCGTTATGGAGGAGATGAACTCCGTCGGTGTTGAGCTCTCTGCTGAGCAGCTCAACGAGATGGTTGAGAAGCGCCTTCGTGATGAGGTTTCTCGTGGTGTTCAGACCATTCAGTACCAGGTTGTCACTTTGATGACCACCAACGGCCAGGCTCCTTTCATTACTGTCTTCATGTACCTCAACGAGGCAAAGAATGAGCAGGAGAAGCAGGACCTTGCACTCATCATTGAGGAGATGCTCCGTCAGCGTTACCAGGGCGTAAAGAACGAGGAGGGTGTCTGGATTACTCCTGCATTCCCTAAGCTCATCTACGTTCTCGAAGAGGACAACGTTTACGAGGATTCCAAGTACTACTACCTCACTCAGATGGCTGCAAAGTGCACCGCTCGCCGCCTTGTCCCTGACTACATCTCTGAGAAGAAGATGAAGGAGTACAAGCTTTCTAAGGGCGAGAAGGAAGGCGAGGGCGATACCTTCACTTGCATGGGCTGCCGTTCCTTCCTGACTCCAGACCGTTCTGGTAATGGCTTCAACAACGTTGCTCGCGCAAAGAACTATGAGCCAAACAAGCCTAAGTATTACGGCCGCTTCAACCAGGGTGTTGTAACTATCAACCTTCCTGACGTTGCTCTTTCTGCTGGTCGCGATATGGATAAATTCTGGAAGATCTTTGATGAGCGTCTTGAGCTTTGCCACCGTGCACTTCGCGCTCGTCACGATCGCCTGAAGGGTACCCTGTCCGATGCTGCTCCAATCCTTTGGCAGTACGGCGCACTTGCTCGCCTGGACAAGGGTGAGGTTATCGATCCTTTGCTTTACGGCGGATATTCCACTATCTCCCTTGGTTATGCAGGTCTGTACGAGTGCGTTAAGGCTATGACTGGTCACAGCCACACCGATAAAGAGGCAACTCCATTTGCTCTCCAGGTCATGCAGCACATGAACGATAAGTGCACCGAGTGGAAGGAAGCAGAGGATATCGATTACTCCCTCTACGGAACTCCTCTTGAGTCCACCACCTACAAGTTTGCTAAGGCACTTCAGCGTCGCTTTGGTGTTATCCCTGGCATCACTGATAAGGGCTACATCACCAACAGCTACCACGTCCACGTTGCAGAAGAGATTGACGCATTCCAGAAGCTCCAGTTTGAGTCTGAGTTCCAGCGTCTTTCCCCAGGTGGAGCAATCTCTTACGTTGAGGTTCCTAACATGCAGGACAACATCGAGGCTGTTCTCAGCGTCATGCAGTTCATCTATGACCACATCATGTATGCAGAGCTCAACACCAAGTCTGACTTCTGCCAGGAGTGCGGTTATGACGGTGAGATTCATATTGTCGAGGAGGACGGCAAGCTGGTTTGGGAGTGCCCACACTGCGGCAACCGTGACCAGACCAAGATGAACGTTGCTCGTCGTACCTGCGGCTACATTGGTACCCAGTTCTGGAACCAGGGCCGTACCCAGGAGATCAAGGACCGCGTCCTTCACCTCTAAGATTTATGTACTAGACAAACGAGCAGAAGAGCGCCTTAGCCCTTCTGCTCGTTTTTATTATCTCTATCAGGTAACATCCACAATATGTGGAAGTTACCCATCAAAGGTTATGTATGAACTATTCAAATATTAAGTTTTCAGATATTGCAAATGGTGTTGGCGTAAGAACAACTCTGTTTGTTTCAGGCTGCCGTCTGCACTGTGAAGGCTGCTTTAATTACGAGGCGTGGGACTTCAAGAGCGGCGGAGAGTTTACTCCAGAAGTTGAACAAGAGATTATTGACTCTCTTGCACCTGTCTATATCAACGGTCTTTCCATCCTTGGTGGAGAGCCTTTTGAGCCAGAAAACCAAGAAGGTCTTGTTGAGTTTGTCGAGAAGGTCAGAGCTACCTACCCACAAAAGAGCATTTGGATGTATTCGGGTCACACCTGGGATCAGCTGACCGAGGGAAAGTGGCACACAGAGTACACTGACCGCATTCTGTCTTGTATTGATGTACTGGTGGACGGTCCATGGGTTCAGAGTCTCCACGATATTACCTTGCGTTTTAGAGGCTCTTCCAACCAGCGTCTTATTGATGTTCCTAAAACGCTTGCTTCAGGAGAGATTACACTTTGGTCCGATGGACCTATGTTGAGCTCTCGTGAGATGTAAGAGCTTCAAAGCACAAAAAAAGCCCGCGTATGCGGTCTTTTTGTTTAGGGTCGTGTTGTATAGAGAGCTTTAGTTTTCTGAAGGAGCTTGGGGCTCTGCGGGTTTCTCGCCAAGCTCACTGATAAAGATTGCCACAAAGATAACAATGAAGCCCAGGAAAATCGTAGGGGTAATAACTTCGGCAAGGAAGATAACGCCAAAAACTGCTGCAAAAATACTGTCCAGAGAAATAATTAGTGAGGCCTGAACAGGGGCAACTGACTTCTGTGCGCGGTTCTGCAAAACACCAGTCAGCGCAGTTGCAATAAGAGTGATGTAGGCGAGGGCAACCCAGGCATTTGTGGGCAGTGCCGCAAAATTGGGAACCGTTTCAAAGCAAAGCGCGTAAGCAAGGCAGGGAAGGGCGCTCACACCAAGCTGCACCACCGTAAGCGTGATGATGTCGTATTTGTGAGCAAGTTCGGCAGTAAGCACAAAAACAAAGGCAAAAATAATGGCTGAGAGCAATGTCATCTGCTCGCCCAAGCCAAACGAGAACGAGAAATCAGTACCCAGCGAGATAAGACCAATGCCGGCTACGCATAAAAAGGCAGCAAAAATACTGGTTCCATGAGGCTTTTTCTTGGCGATAAGCCAGTTTACAAACGGGATCATCGCGCAATAAATTGATGCAATAAAGGCAGCTTTACCTGCAGTGGTATAAGCAAGAGCTCCATTTTGGAACAGATATCCTAGACCGTTTAAGATGCCTAAAAGCACGCCGTATTTGATATGTGTGGCATCCAAGTGTTCTTTAAGTTTTTTTCTAAAGATGATGGCAACAATACCTACAGCAAAAACAAAACGTAGGGCCATAAGCCAAGCTGCTGAGATGTAACTAATTGCATCTTTGATAACAACAAATGACCCACCCCAGATAAGTGCACAGATAAGAAGAGCAAACTTCCATACAAGCGCAGAAGAAGTGTCTAGTGTGAGTTTGGAAGAGTTTGTAGTAGAAAGATCTGTTGATGCCACGCGCTATCCATTCCCGTCGAAGGTAAAAGTTAAGGTATCGGTAGTGATTTGAGAAAATCAAACGCGTGCAAGTATACGTGATTTTGCACTTGAAGCGCCCCACAAGCAGCATAAAAATGAGATTAGAAGTATACTCACATCTGCAAGAAAAATAAGTGTGTGCGTTTGTTTTATGCAAGAAGATATTTCAAGGAGACTCGTATGTCCAACTACGTTTTGACCTGTTGCTCTACGGCCGATGTAAGTGAGAAGTACCTTCAGTTACGTGATGTGAAATACGTATATTTCAACTACGAGCTTGATGGTGTCCAGTGCAAGGATGACTTTGGTCGCACTAATGCACCAGCTGACCTCTATAAAAAGATGCTTGCAGGCGCTGAGTGCCGCACTTCACAGGTATCAATTGGTGAGTACATGGCCTTCTGGCGTCCTTTCCTTGAGGAGGGCAAAGACGTTCTTCATGTTTCGTTAAGTTCTGGCGTTTCTGGAACGTATGAGTCTGCTTGCCAGGCAAAGATAGAAATTGAGCAGGAGTTTCCTGACAGAAAGATCGAGGTTGTCGACTCTCTGCAGGCATCTTCTGGCTACGGTTTGCTGGTAGACGGTCTTGCCGATAAGCGCGATGAGGGTCTGTCTTTTGACGAAGCAGTTGCATGGGCCAAAGAGGCTCGTCACCGTGTGTATGGATGGTTCTTCTCAACAGATTTGACCTTCTTTGTTCGTGGTGGTCGCATTTCCAAGACAGCTGGCCTGCTTGGCGGCATGCTTAACATTTGTCCTGTTATGGATATTGAGGCCGACGGTTCTTTGGCTGTTAAAGAGAAGGCACGTGGCAAAAAGAAAGCAATCGCTCGCGTAGTTGAGATCATGACTCAAACTGCAGAGCAGGGCAGTGCTTACGCACGTAAAGTGTTTATCTCTAACTCTGAATGCGCCTCTGATGCCCAGGCTGTCAAAGAGCTTATTCAAGAAAAGCTTCCACAGACCGGTGATATCAACATCTTTACCATTGGCGCAACTATTGGTGTTCATACTGGTCCTGGAACTGTTGCAACATTCTGGTGGGGAGAAGAACCTCGCGCTTAAGATGTTGTTCGAGTAGGTAGGAAAGGTCTTTAGTCATGGTTAATTTTGAGTACGTTGTACCTACTCAGGTGGTTTTTGGAAAAGATACTCAACTTCGTGTGGCAGAGCTTGTCTCTGCTCACGGAGGTACCAAGGTGCTGGTGCATTTTGGTGGCAGTCACGTGGTAAAGAGTGGCTTGCTTAACCAGATCCACCAGCTTCTAAGCAATGCGGGAATTGCTTTTGTTGACTGTGGTGGAGTTGTCCCCAATCCTCGATTAGAGCTTGCAGAAGAAGCTGTAGAGCTGGGCAAACGCGAGGGTGTTGACTTTATTTTGGCCATCGGTGGCGGATCTGTCATGGATTCTGCTAAGGCGATTGCATATGGCCTGGCCAATGACGTTTCTCTTGAAGACCTCTATTTGCATAAGGTCAGTGTTTCAAAGGCAGTTCCTCTTGGTGTCATTTCTACTATTGCAGGAACTGGATCTGAAACCTCTGATTCTTCCGTCATGAACATTACGCTGGCTGATGGCCGTGTTCTTAAGCGTTCTTATCACCATCAGAGCGGCCGTCCTTGCTTTGCCATCATGAATCCAGAGCTCACCTATTCCGTGAGTGCTTATCAGACGGCATCAACAGGCGCCGACATCATGATGCACACCATGGAGCGCTATTTTACGCTCGAGAAGGACGTGGCACTCACTGACGAGCTAGCCGAGGGGCTCTTACGCACCGTAAAAGAAGCTGTCTTGATTGCTGTCAAAGAACCAGAGAATTACGCTGCACGTGCAGATTTGCTCTGGGCATCGTCGCTTTCTCACTGCGGACTTACCGGAACTGGTCGCGTAAGCGATTTTGCTTCTCATGCAATCGAGCATGAGCTCAGCGCAAAGTATGACGTAGCTCATGGTGCTGGACTCACGGCTATTTGGGCAAGCTGGGCTCGCTACGTTATGGACCAAGATCCAGAGCGCTTTGCACAGTTTGCCGTCAATGTTTTTGGAGTTCAAAACAACTTCCATAATCCTGTCGCTACAGGCCTTGCAGGAATTGAAGCTTGGAATCAGTGGTGTCATGCAATTGGTATGCCAACCTCCCTTACAGAGCTTGGAGTAGACCCTTCAGAAGAGGATATTCTTCAGATGGCTGAGGGCACTATTGACGCTCGCGGCGGAGATCATGCGGGCAACTTTATGCAGCTTAAAACAGCAGATGTTCAACAGATTTTAAGAATGGCCCTAAAGTAAAGTTTCTCAAGGTAAATTTTGTTTCATTGCGGGTATTATTACTACATACGAAGTTACTGAGCTAAAAGCTCAAACATACGGAAGGAAGATTCATGAGCGGTTTTGTTAAGGCAGACAATGTTTTTGTAAACCAGAACGCAGCGAGCCGTAATGATGTCCTGCGTTTTATTGCCGATAAAGCATTGGAAGCTGGCGTAACTGACGATGCAGACGCTGTTTACAATGCTTTTTTGGCTCGTGAGGAAATGGGCGAGACCGGCATGACTGACGGTTTTGCAGTTCCACACGCAAAAGATGCTGCTATCAAGGACGCAGCTGTCTTTGTCTTCAAGAACAGCACCCCTCTTGAGTGGCCTTCTTTTGACGAGAAGCCCGTTGATGTTGCTATTGCACTGCTTGTTCCAGATGGAGAGGCTGGTACCACTCACATCAAGCTTCTTTCTAAGACCGCTGTTCTTCTGATGAGAGATGAGTTTAAGTCTCTGCTCCGTGGTTCTAATGATCAGGAAGTTATTGCTCAGGCTATTAACGAGGGCATTAGCGAGGAGTAGGGTTTCTCGCCAGGCTATAGGGGGGCTTGACGGGTACTTTCTGTAACAGTTTAACTGGGTAAAATTTTGGACACTCAAGCACAAACTTGAGTGTCCTTTTTTGTGTAAAAAGGCGTACACTTGTACTAGTTTTAGTCGAGAAGGGAGTCAGATGTTTACACCATGTACTGACAAGCGCGTTGCTGTCTTTTTTGCTGATGGTTGTGAAGAGATTGAGGGACTGAGTGTTGTTGACGTCCTGTATCGTGCAGGTATTCCCTGTGACAAAGTGTCTATCTCTGAGTCTTTGAGCGTGACTTCTTCTCATCAGGTTACTTTTTTAACAGACAAGCTGCTCAGTCAGGTCTCGTTTGATGATTACAGCATGTTGGTGCTTCCTGGTGGTCTTCCCGGAACCACTAATCTTGAGGCTTGTGAGCCACTTATGCAGGCAGTTGATGCGTTTGCCGCAGACGGTCGTGTGCTTGCTGCAATTTGTGCTGCTCCTTCAATTTATGCAAAGCGTGGATTACTTACGGGTAAGAAGGCCACTTCCAACCCAGGTTTCCAGCATTTTCTCTCAGAGAATGGCGCCAATCTTTCGCAAGATGCGGTTTGTGTTGATGGCTCTTTCATTACCAGCCAAGGTGCAGGAACCGCTCTTAAGTTTGGCCTAGAGGTTGTCCGTTATCTTGTAGGTAATGACGTGGCAGAAAAAGTTTCTCAAGGTATTGTACTTATCTAAGCCATGACACCTTCTCAAAAACAGTACCTGGTTATTGATTTAAAGAGTTTTTACGCATCAGTTGAGTGCGTTGAGCGAGGCCTTGATCCCATGAAGGCTAAGCTTGTTGTGGCTGATCTTACCAGGACAGAAAAGACAATCTGTTTGGCTGTTTCACCCGCTCTTCGTGCGCTGGGTGTTCCTGGACGTTGCCGTGTTTTTGAGATTCCCAAAAACCTTACCTATGAGGTAGCTCCTCCTCGCATGGCTCTGTATGTGGAGCGATCCGCAGACGTTTATTCGGTATATCTCAAATACATTGCACCAGAAGACATCCACGTTTACTCCATTGACGAGGCATTTATTGATGTAACACCGTACCTATCGCTTTACGGATGCACAGCAAGAGAGCTAGGCGAGAAGATCCGTGCAGACGTAGCAAAAACCACTGGTATCCCTGCTACTTGTGGTTTGGGTCCAAATTTGTATCTGGCAAAAATTGCGCTTGATATTACGGCAAAGCACAGCCCAAATTTCTTTGGTGAGCTTGATGAAGAGTCGTACAAACTTAAGCTTTGGAACCATAAACCTTTGACTGATTTTTGGCATATTGGTGCAGGTATTCAAAAGCGTCTTGCGGCAATGAATATTCACACCATGGGGCAGCTTGCCATGGCTCCTACAGAACCTCTGTATAAAGAATTTGGCGTTGATGCAGAAATTCTTATTGATCATGCGTGGGGCATTGAACCAACTACCATTGCAGATATTAAGTCCTATAAGTCTCAAAGTCATTCTGTCTCAACGGCGCAGGTCTTTGATCACAACAGAGATACAGAGGGCGCGCGTCTTATCTTTAAAGAGATGGTTGAGGCGTTGACGCTTGAGCTTGTAACGCAAAAGCTGGTCTGCTCTTCTATTGGCATCTATATTGGCTACTCGGCAACAGAGAGCCAGATGGAAGAGCTGAGGCAAACAGGAGATTATAGAAGCTGGAGAAGACATATTCCTTCCAGCAGCGGCACTAAGAAACTCTCTTACCCCACTAACTCTAGAGATGAGCTTATGGCAGAGGTTTTGTCTTTCTTTGACGAGCGAGTAATACCTTCAGAAAGCGTGCATCGCGTTGGCCTTACCTTTGGAAACACTCAAGAAGAAACGGGATCTGGTATTCAGATATCACTTTTCCAGGACAATACCGTTTTAGAGAAAGAGCGCCAGCGCCAAGATACTATCAACGCCATAAAGAAGAAGTTTGGAAAGAACTCTTTGCTCAAAGCTATGGACCTACTTCCCGAAGCAACTGCTCGACAGAGAAATGCGCAGATTGGAGGACATCGTAGTGGAGAAGAAACCAATGAAGCCTAGACAGGGTTTCTCGCCAGCGGAAAATGGTGCAAAAGAGGATGCGTTTGCATCGCAGATGCACTACGGTCATCCTCGCATGTCTCGGGCAAACAGGGCAAAAATATTCATGCCTTTTGATGCATTGAAGGGTTTAAGAGAGGCATTGGCAGAAAGAGAACAAGAAGCTCAAGACCATATAAAAGACTTTCATGACTTACCGCACTGGTCATAGGTTTATACGATAAAATAGACAGGTCGTATAAAGAAAGCGAGGAGGTTTCATGAACCCCAAAGCAAAAATTGCCATCCCAGCAATTGTGGCTCTCATTTTTATTGTCATTGATTTTGTTGCACCTGTTCAGTATCTCAGCTATTTCCACACGGTATTTAACTTTGCAACTCGTCAGACAAGCCCTATCTCTCTGATGCTTGCGCGTATTACCTACATTATTTTCCTGTGCTACCTTTTTGCTGCGGTTTCAGGTCTTTTGAGGGGCTTCCGCCCTCGTCTTAGGTGGGGTCTCTCCATTCTCTCTGTAGTTGGTTTAACTACCGCACTTACAGAGCTCTCTGTGATGATTTCTATCAGCCAGGCAGTGAACTTCACCACCCTTATTCTTAACATCATGATTGTTACCTTCCTGCTCTTTGCCGCTCTTCTTGCGCTTCTCATTTGGGTTCGTGCTAAGAAAGAGTTTGACCAGCGTCAGGCTGATCTTGAGGAGGAAGAGGTTGTTGTTGCTCCAATGCCTCTTGCTACTGAGGGAGCAGATGTTGCTCCTGTTGTCCCTGTAACTGCAGAGGCTACAGCAGCACCTGCTCCAGAAGCAACTGTCGCAGCTGTCGCACCTGAGGCTCCTGCAGCTCCAGAGGCTCCACAGGAGTAGCTCCTCACGCACACCTCCTCTTGTTCAGGAGAATCTTTCTCATAGGAGAAACGTATGTCTTTTGTTGAATTTAAAGAGGTAACAAAGACGTATACCATGGGCTCCGTCAAGGTAAACGCTGTCCATGACATGAACTTCTCCATAGAAGAAGGAGAGCTTTGCGTAATTGTAGGCCCATCAGGCGCCGGTAAAACAACTGTCTTAAATATGCTCGGAGGTATGGATACCTGTACCTCTGGGTCTATTTATTTAGATGGAAAAGAAATTGGTGGGCTTTCAGAAAAAGAAAGAACGCTCTACCGCCGTCATGATATTGGCTTTGTTTTCCAGTTTTACAATCTAGTTCCTAACCTCACTGCAAAAGAGAACGTTGAGCTTGCGTCGCAGATTTGTCTTGACCCTATGCAGCCAGAAGATGCGCTACGTGCTGTTGGTCTTGAGCATCGTATGGATAACTTTCCAGCTCAACTTTCTGGCGGAGAGCAGCAGCGCGTCTCTATTGCGCGCGCTTTGGCAAAAAATCCACGCCTTTTGCTTTGCGATGAGCCAACAGGTGCGCTGGATTATAAAACAGGAAAGCAAATTCTTAAGCTCTTGCAAGATATGTGCAAGGAGCAGCATAAGACCGTGGCTATTGTCACGCATAACTTTGCGTTTACTCAAATTGCTCATAGGGTTATCCACGTTAAAGAAGGCCAGGCTCAATCGGTAGAAATTAATAAGCACCCAGCTGACGCGCTTACTGTCGAGTGGTAGTTATGCCACACGCTCTTTTTACCGAGATTACTCGGACCATCAAAGGGTCTCTCGCCAGATTTCTTGCAATTGCAGGAATTGTTGCTTTAGGCTGCGGCTTCTTTGCTGGCCTCAAAATGGCCAGCCCCGATATGCAAGAAGCTGCTCATACGTTTTATGCAAACCAACATCTCTACGACCTGCGTGTAATCTCTACGCTTGGGTTAAGCGAGAAGGACGTTCATGCCCTTGCATTAGTTGAGGGTGTTGAGGCGGTTATGCCTTCTCGCACGGTAGACGTTATGGCTACACTGACATCTTCGCAATCTACTGCTCGTGTGAGTTCTTTTAG